>CALGIG010000017.1 GCA_937915865.1 uncultured Prolixibacteraceae bacterium
CGAAAGAGTTGATCATAAATGTGGTGAACAGGAATAAAGATCAGTTTATTGACACCGAAATCATAAGCCAGTACGGTCAGTTTGAAGGGAAAGCAACCATTTACGAAGTAAACGGCAGGGATATTAAGGACCATAATTCGCCAGAACAACAACTGGTGAAAACCATCACGAAAGAAATGAATGTTAAAGGCGACAAGCTTATTTACAATTTCCCGGCACATTCCTATACAATGATTGTAATCCCTTTGAAAACAAAAATGTAAAAGATGAAAATATTCATAATCTTCATAAACTGTTTAAATTTTATTTTATCGTTACGTTAGGAACAAAATGTGGGTAGGAAAAGAATGATTTTAGATGATCTCTTGTCCCGTACGGGACAAAATGAAACGATAAATGGTCATTTTTCTACCCATATATTTTCCCTCCGGGAAATTTAAACAGACTCTCAGGTTTCATTTTTTTGCGACATTTATTGATCTATTTAAGTCGGATCATACCTTCAGACCAATATTTACAGGGAGATGTTGTTCGAAGAAGTTATTCATAGCAACCGGTGTAGTAACAATTTTAGCGGATTGATAAAGCCAAGAGTTAATAGTAGAATAATTAATTATATTGTAATAAGGCCGTCAAACAATACATACATTTGTTTGTGCAAATTTTTTTAGTTTTAGAGTTCCTTTTTTTATTCAAAACGTGGGAAATAACGATTTTGAGATATTGTCAGGAATAATAAACAGCGACCCCAAAGCCTTTGACCAACTGTTCAATTCGTATTACAACAGGCTTTGCAATTATGCTTCATTGGTTATCCATGATTCTGAGACTGCAGAGGACATTGTTCAGGACCTTTTTGCCGGGATATGGGTTAACCGTAAACAACTATTGATTAAATCGTCGTTTAACGCATATTTGTTCCGATCGGTCTATAATTCATGCCTCGATCACTTGAAACACCAGAAAATAAAGGACAGACACCAGTGTTTAGACTTCTCGCGACCGGTTGATTCGTTCAACGACAGCCTGGTGTTTGTAGAGCTTCTCACGAGAATTGAATCGTGTATCGATCAACTTCCGGAGCAATGCAAAAAAATATTCAGGCTTAGCAGGTTCGAAAACCTAAAATACAAAGAAATTGCCGAACTGCTAAATATATCAGAAAATTCGGTTGATACTCAGATGCGCCGAGCTTTGAACAAGTTGAAAGACAATTTAAAAGAATATCTCATTACTATTTTTCTCATCGTTTCCATGTTTTTTTAGGCTGTTTGTCACGGAAACATCCGGCTGAGTCGTCATAAGTATGAATTTAGTAAAAATGAAACAGCTGGATAATATCAACAAGGACTTATTTGCAAAGGTTTTAAGTGGAAATGCTACGGAAGAAGAGAAACTGGTCTTTGAGCAATGGTTGAATCATTCGGAAGATAACCGTAATGAATTTCATGATTTTGCACGTATTTGGCATACTTCGGGTATGTTGAAAGAATACGATCTGAACAATGCCAGGAAGATGGTCAGCATCAAAATACTGGAGAAACTGAAAACAACACGTGGCTTTGTATATTACTGGCAACGGATAGCTGCTATCCTGATAATCCCGCTTCTGATTTATTCGGTCTGGCCTTACTTTAAGGCTGAAGATGCCAAATTGCTGGTCACTACTGAAGTGGTAAAAACCCCTTATGGGGCACGTACGTCATTTATACTTCCTGATGGATCAACTGCTTGGTTAAATGCTGGTTCTGAGCTATCGTACCCTCATGTTTTTGGGAAAGTACGCGAGGTAAATTTGAAGGGTGAGATTTATCTTGAAGTAAAAAAAGGCAAGAACCCGTTTGTGGTAAAAACCATGTATGGCGAGGTTAAGGTGCATGGAACCAAATTTAATGTCAATGCTTTTGCCGGCGAACCCTTCCAGACGACATTGGTCGAAGGGTCGGTTTCCATAAAGAACAAAACTTGCAATGAGGAAGTCATATTAAAGCCTGGCTCACATTACACGTCCGAAAACGGCAGATACAAGGTGGAAAAAGATTCGCCCGACCTTTTTACTTCGTGGAAAGATGGAAAAATGGTATTCAGGCGAGAACCTTTCATCCAGGTTGCAAAACGGCTTGAACGCTGGTTCAACGTAAGAATAAAACTGGAAGGAGAAACGATTAAAAACCTTTGGTACACAGGGACAATTGAGATGGAGTCGTTTAGCGAAGTGTTGGAACTTATTAAAAATACAACCCCAATTACATATAAGTTTGACAATCAAACACGAATTTTAACAATAACAGCTATGCAGTGACACTTAACGGTAAAAATTATTAAAAAAAAGAGATGGAAACTGGTCCTTTCCACCTCTTGGTAAAATTTTGATTTAAACGTGCAGTAAAAACCAAAACATTCAAAACTATGAAAAAAAAACGAAGTATGCAGAGGCATGCTCCTCATTCATGCATTATTTTATTGAAGATGAAACTTACAATCGCTTTTTTGCTTTTAACGGTTCTTGGCGGATGGGCTGTTGAGTCGTATTCCCAGACGAGGCTGTTAACCATTAAGATGGAGAAATCGTCAATCGAAAACATTCTTCTCAATATCGAAAACCAAAGCGAATATCGCTTCTTTTACAATGGGAGGATCGATGTTGACAAACAGATTACGATAGATTGCGAAAACGCACAGATAACCAATATCCTCGATAAATTGTTCCAGGGGACAAACATCAGGTACAAAGTTATCGGGCGCCAGATTACACTCTCTTCCGATCAGAATGAAGTGGACACACAGCAAAAAGGAGTAAATATTTCGGGCAAGGTAACCGACTCAGCTGGTATTCCTATCCCCGGTGTTTCGGTTGTTGTAAAGGGAACAACTAAAGGGGTAATTACTGATGCTGGTGGAAAATACACCATCAACAGCGTACTTTCCAACGGGATATTAGTCTTTTCGTTTGTTGGAATGAAAACACAGGAAATACCAGTCTCCGGTCAATCAACCATTAATGTTTCCCTGGAAGAAGAGTCGATTGGAATTGAAGAAGTAGTAGCTGTTGGTTATGGAACAGTACGTAAGTCTGACTTGACTGGCGCCATTGGCTCCGTGTCATCAACCAAAATCGTAAATGTTCCGCAGACAGGTGTTGCCAATCTTTTGCAAGGCAAAATTGCCGGTATGAACATCACGACAACCAGTGGTGCCGGTGACATGCAAATTCGTGTACGTGGTGTTACATCTCTGAACAAGAGTAACGAACCTCTTTGGGTTGTTGACGGTGTGATTGGAGCTCCTTCTCCAAGTAATCCTAACGACATAGAGAACATTCAGGTTTTAAAAGATGCATCTGCAACTTCTATCTACGGTTCTCAGGGTGCTAACGGTGTTATCCTGGTAACAACCAAGAAGGCGAAGGAAGGTTCAAAAGTTGTTTTTGATACCCGTTTGGTGATTAATACTTTGGCAAAAAAGCCTGACTTGATGAATGCCTGGGAATATGCACGCGCATATAATGAGGTCAATGGTGCAGGTTCCATCTCTGACGCTGATATGGCTGCATACAAGGCAGGTACAAAGGGTGTTGATTGGCTTGACCAAATGATTCGCACAGGTTTTGTACAAAAATATAACATCAACATCAACGGTGGTAGCAAGAAGACACAGTACTATGTTTCCGGTACGGCCTCTGACAACAAGGCTCAGTATGTAACTGTAAAAAGCAGTAGTTACAACGTTAAAGGTGGTTTGACCACAGAAATCGCTCCCTGGTTAAAATTCAACAGCTTTATATACTCTTCTTTCGGTAAGGGTCACAACAGTGTACCTGACGATGCATTCGATGGCATCTATACGTATTCACCGACGATGGATTTGATGGATGAAAATGGTGTTTATAACAAAGACCCATATAACTCTATTCATGATAACCCTTATGCTCAGGTAATGGCAGATTATACCGACCGCAATTCTCATTCTAACAGTCTGTTTGGTGAAATGATTTTCAAGATTATTGACGGACTGACGTTCTCTGCTCAGGGTTTGTACTCACAGGAAACAAACCGTGAAAAAGAATTCCAATCCTCAAAGATTTCTGCTGGTTCTGAGTCCTATGCAACTAATTATAATAGCAATTCTCACACTTGGCGTAACATCAATAACTTGACTTATGACAAGTTCTTTGGTAAAGATCATCACCTGACCGCCACCGCTGTAGCAGAGTTTACAAAGAGTGAGAGTTCCAGCACTTCTTTCACTACACATGGGATCAGCAATGAGGCTACTACTTATTGGAATGTGGCTGCAGGTACGAGTATTAATGGTTCTTCAGGTTTTTCTAATAGTGCATTGAGCTCTTTCTTAGGTCGTATAAACTATAGCTATAAAGGTAAATATTTATTGACAGGTACGATGAGAGCCGATGGCGCTTCTGAGTTGAGCAAGGAGAACCGTTGGGCATACTTCCCATCAGTAGGTTTGGGTTGGAATATCCATGAAGAGAGTTTCTTCAACAAAGACTTTGTGAACCAGTTGAAGGTTCGCGCCAGCTATGGTATCATTGGGAACCATGCCGTTAGCCCTTATGAAACTTACGCTCGCTTATCGTTCGTGAGCCGGGGCGCATCTTATGGTACAAGTTCAGGTTACACAGGCTACTGGCCTGCAGGTGCAAGCAATCCCGATTTGAAATGGGAGAAGACCGCTCAGTACGACGTAGGTATAGATATTGGCGTTCTCCAGAACCGCATAACTTTAACTACCGACTTCTATATCAAGAAAACTACCGACCTGTTGTTCCAGAAATCATTGCCTTCGTATTATGGCGGTGGTAGCGTATGGGTAAACCAGGGCGAAATACTTAACAAGGGTGCTGAGTTTACTTTGAATGTTATCCCTGTTACCAACAAAAACTTTACCTGGGAAACTAATCTGACAGCTGCATACAACCGCAACAAGGTTGTGGACCTGGCTGGTGAGGACTTTATCATTCCTGATGAAGGGCGTGGCTCATTGTACTCAGGCGGAGTTTTTATCTTGCAGAAAGATGCTCCCGTAGGTAGGTTTTATCTGTATAACTGGGCAGGTCTCAGTGATCAGGGTGTCAACTTGTTCTATACTAAGGATGGTGGCACAACCAACATGCTGAATACGGAAAACCGTATAGCTGTAGGTAATACCATTCCTGCCTGGATATTTGGTTGGAACAACTCCTTCAAACATAAGAACTGGGATGCCAATCTTTTGTTCCGCTTTACCAGTCGTTTCGATCGTTTGAATGTAGGCCGCTATGTGGCAACAGCCATGTCTGGTCCTTCCCGTTTCATCACCATGCGCGAGGGTTACTACCGCAGTTGGGAACACGTGGCTGACAAGAGCAATGCACGCTATGCCAGTTTGACAAACTCGATCAATCAGAATACTCCTAACTCTACACAATTCCTGGAGGACGGTACTTTCCTGCGTTTGCAGAGCCTCTCCTTGGGTTACACTTTCCCAAAAGAAATGACCAGGGTTGCAGATATCCGATTAGGCTTCAACGCTGAGAACCTGTTTGTGATTACACATTACTCGGGTCTTGACCCTGAGACTGTATCAGAGACTAACCGTGATGGTGCTCAGGATACCGTATATGGTCTTGATAGTGGTTCAATGCCTATGCCTAGATCATTTACATTCTCTTTACGTTTCGACTTTTAATTTTAACTGGTTAATAAACTGAAATATAATATGAAGAATTTATTTAAGATATTCACACTTATAATCCTCGCACTGGGCACATACTCTTGCGATAACTTCCTTAAGGAAACTCCAAACGGCCAGTTGCTTACAAGTGACGCGTTCAAACAAGCCAGTGATGTTGACGATGCGGTAAACGTATTATATCGCCAGGTTAGCCGTGGCGTAATGTATGACTCACAGAACTGTGAAGGTCAGATGGGTGATGATATTTCTACACACCCTGCTTCTAATAAGGCTCTGAACAGAGAGTTGGACTTGTATAATGTTTCTTCCGGTAATGCATGTACTCTTGACGAATGGTCAAAAGTATGGTTGATCATCAAAGCCGCTAACTATATTCTTGACGGTGCGGCCAACGCTCCGGGGGTATCAGAGTCAAAGTTGAACTATGCTTTGAATCAGGCTCATTTCTGGAGAGGATGGAGCTACTTTAAACTCGTTCGTTTGTTTGGCCCATTACCTATGGTTCTCAGTAACAATGTTGATAACAATATTGGATTGAGTACAGTGGCTAAAATTTACGATGAAGTTATTATCCCCGACCTGACCGCTGCCGAGGGCTTGCCCGACAACTATACAACTACTCCTCAGGCCATGAACGGTATCAATGTTGTTGCAAACTCTGCTGCCGCCAAGGCGCTGTTATCTAACGTTTACCTGACTATGGCAGGATGGCCTCTGAACAGAGGTACCGAGTATTACACGTTAGCTGCCAATAAGGCTAAGGAAGTAATTGATGGTTTGGGAACCAAATATAACTACTCTATGTATGATGACTATGCAAAGCTGTTTTCTGTAAAACTGAACACCACTGACAGAAACAACAAGGAACTTATCCTGGGTACTTTCTACAACTATGCATTGTATGGTGATGGAGACGGAAGCGAGGCTTGCCGTGGCGCTATTGTTGATATACCCGACTGTGCCGATGGTTATAACAACATCCGTGGAGAGATCAGTTTCTGGTACAACATGCCGGATGGACCGCGTAAGACAACTACTTATCCGGTGGTTACTTACGTAAAGGCTAACAATGCCGCTTATCCCTGGTACAGTTCAAGCGTTCCGGAAGGAAACCGTTTCCCTTATGGTGGAAAATATCTGGAAACCAATGATATGGTGACAGAGTACAATATTTATAATTCGATGAGCTCTCAATTCCGTGGCTGGGGCCAGAAGACTCACCAGATGATTCGTATCAGCGAGGTTTATTTGTGGTATGCCGAGGCTCTGGGCCGTTCAGGGCAGACCAGTGCCGATGCTATCAAGTATGTGAACATGGTTCGCAACCGTGCTGACGGTAAGGGTGCAAGCGCAACCCGTTCTGACGGAAGTGCCAACGTTTATTCTTCATCGATGAGTGCAAGTGAGCTGGCAGAAGCCGCTTACAACGAACATGGCTGGGAAGTTGCCATGGAGTGGACCGTTACAGCGACACGCTATCATGACATGCAGCGCATGAACCGCGTTCAGAATCACTTCAACCTGCGTGCACAGAATCCTACTTTTAATATTGACGGTAATGCGGTGAAAGAGCCGAACGTTCCCTCAGGCACCTGGGCCGAATGGAAAATGTTTGTTCCTACTCCTGAAAGCGATGTTTTACTGAACAAGGATCTTGGTATTTCACTTGAAGATAAGATGAACTTAATCAAATAATACAGCAATGATTATGAAACGAACATGTTGCTTCACAACGCCCTAGAACATGATAATAATTTTCAGCAACATGGAGTTCCATACTACCATTAAAAAACAAATTATTATAGTATGAAAAATTATATGTTTAAGAGTATAGTATTTGTGTGCATTTGCCTGGGTTTGGCCGCATGTAACAAAAAATTCGGTGATGGTGTGAACCTGAAAGGCATTGAAGTTGGCACTGATTTGAGCTTGAATCTGGGTTCATCGGCTATCGTTCCAGCATATCCAATTCCCTGGGACTGTACTGACTATGAGTTTACTTTTAGCAGTTCTAATCCCGAAGTTGCCGCTGTAGATGCTTATGGGAAAATTACAACATTTGATTCAGGCGATGCTAAAATTACCATTACGAACGGAAGCTACAGCAATAGTGTGAATGTAAATGTATATGAAGTTACCATTGGTCAGAAGTGTAAGAAAATTTCAGGTTTGGTAGGCCTTTGGGAGTTCAACCAACCTAATCCGCTGAAGGCTACGGTAGGTACTGACCTCATTGCTTATCATCATGGAAAGAATGAATTGGGTACTACAAGCGGTACTGAAAATGACTATGCACAGTGTACCGGCTTCAACAAGAAAGATGGGGCCATTAAAACTATTGACTTCAACCCTGCATTCTACTGTAAGCACGGTCTTTCATCGGGTTCAACTTATACAATCTTGATTGACGCATTTCGTCCGGCATCTTCAGGAGGTAAATACACTACATTCATCAATACCGATTTGACCAATACTGGCGACCAGGTTGTTTACTGGCGTAAGGAAGGCTACCTTCAGGTTGACGGTAGTTCTAACCGCTCAACACAAGCCATTTCGAACGACAAATGGTATCGGATTGTTATTGTGAAGAATGGTTCTTCTTATCTAAGGTCTTATGTGAATAGTGTTCTGTGGAAGGAAGGAGGAAATCCGTCAGGTGCCGTATTCAATAATACGGCTATATTGCTGAATGGTGATAACGACGGCGACGACCGTTCATTGCAATGGTCAACAGTGGCTACCTTTGACAGGGCTTTGACTGAAGATGAAATTAAGACTTTAGGTGGTTTGTAAAGTTTTTTATCACATATAATTTACTGACATTCACCTTATTGTGAGGTTTTAAATGATTGAAGCTGACTAGTCCTATTTAATCTGGTTAAGATTTTTAGGACTAGTCAAATTATTAACATAAGGCATTGTAATACCGGTTGTACATCCGTAATAGTCCAATCGAATTGGACTAAACGGCTGTTACACCGGCATTATACCAATTAGGACTGGACGATTTTATAAATACACTTGGTATAATTTACTGTTTAGTATTGAATAGGGTGATGTGATGGGGATTTATTAACCGAAATATATAGGAATTCTCGTTGAAGTGAAATATTCGATTTTTGTAAATTTTTGTAGTTTTGGCCGGCAATAAGATTACACTCATTACTTGTAAAGTTAATTGCAAATGATTCAGGAAGAGGAATTCTATATTTTTACTAAAATGGTTGAAGGCGATAAAGAGGCTTTTCACTTTTTTTTTAAAAAATATTACCCCGACCTTTGCAATTTTGTAAATCTGTACCTTCATGATGCAATTATCGCTGAAGAAATTGTACAGGATATTTTCATATACCTCTGGGAAAAAAAAGATAAGATTAAAATTGAATCGTCAGTAAAGTCTTATTTGCTCAGTGCAACCAAAAATCGAAGCCTTAATTACATCAGGAACGAAAAGACTAAAATCAATATACTCAGTAAGATGAGTTCAAGTGATTCTGTGTCAATGGATATGCCTGACAGAATTATGGATGCCAATCAACTACGTGAAGTTATAAACAAGGCGATCGACAGTTTACCGGAACGATGCCGTCAGGTATATATTCTGGGAAAAGAACGAAGGATGTCGTATAAAGAGATTTCAGAAGAATTAGGCATTTCGGTAAAAACAGTTGAAGTACAAATGGGGAATGCACTGAAAAAGTTAAGAGAACAACTAAGGCCCCATTACAATGATATTTTTGTCTTATTCCTGATGTTAGTACTCAAATAAGGTTCCGGTTGGTTTTCTGCTAAATTAAGCAAGTGCTTGTTATTCAGAACAAAATGAGGGTTATGCCTGGTGTATTGTAGCTATTGTGGTTATAGAACAATGAACAAGCCTTTCCTCATTATTGGGTTAGTGGTAAAAAATATAAAAAAAAGTGCTGAGGGGAATAAGGTTTTTTTTTTAGTTATGTGCCTGTATGATATAAAATGTGATTGTAATGGAATCCCAAACGCCTTGGCCTATCTTTTATAAAAGTTTTCAGAATCAGGCTACGCCTGAAGAATTGGATGAGATAAACACCTGGCTGGCTAAAGATGTGGATAATTTGAAGTTATTGGACGAAGTATATAACATATATACCATTTCAAAAGCATCTCCGCCATTACTATTCCCCAATACCGATGATGCCTGGAAAAAAGTTAATCAGAAAACCTCTTCCAGAAGAATATTCAGAAAATCATATTTCATTAAAGCATGGCATGTCGCTGCGGCGATCATCGTATTTGGGTTGCTAATTGTTGGATTTATAGAAATTTATAGAGACAATAGCCGGTTGTCCGGCCAATATTCAGAAGTTATTACTCTCCCAGGACAAAGAACGAATATTGTACTACCCGATGGAACCAAAGTTTGGTTGAACTCAGCCTCGTCGATCAGGTATTCTTCATTATTTAACAAAAAAAACAGGGAAATAATTTTAAACGGAGAAGCATTTTTTGAGGTTCATAAAGACAAATCAAAAAAATTTAGAGTGAATGCCGGAACACTAAAGGTTGATGTTTACGGAACATCGTTTAATGTCAGGAATTATCCGGATGATAATATACAATCGGTCTCAGTTGTTGAAGGAACTGTTGGCATTTCAGATGATTATGGTGAGATAAAACGCATTGTTAAAGGAGATCAGGTATTGTTGAATAAAAAAATGGGTAGGCTTGAATACAATAAGGAAAATCCGGAACTTGTTGCAACCTGGAAAAATGGAGAGCTAATTTTCAGAAACACACCCATTGAAGAAGTTATGAAATCGCTTGAGAATTGGTATGGAGTTACTATTTCTGTTGATAAAAAAATAATAGGAAGTCATAATTATACATTTAAAATTAAAACTGAATCATTCAAGGATGTATTAAACATGATGCAACTGATGACGCCTTTAGAATATAAAATAAATGGTAAGGATATAGAAATTAAGTATTTAACCAGTAAAAAATAAATGCCTATGATATAATATCAATTAAAACAAACAAGCCTGCCTCAACGAGACAAGCCTGTTTTTTTGTATTCATTAGTTTTTAATCGTAGATTCTTGATCGAAAATTTGGCGATTTACAGCATCAGGAACCTACAAAACCAAGACAAAAATATGAAAAAAAAACAAGTATCTGGAAGATTAAGTTCTTCTACATTAAAACTATTGGTAGTCATGAAATTGGTGCTAATACTCATTTGTACAGCAGGGCTTTTGACTAGCTTTGGGAAAAGCTACTCTCAAAATGCCAAATTGTCGCTCGATTTTAAAAATGCAAGCATCGAAAGTGTATTAAATTACATTGAAAATAGTACAGAATATTCGTTCATGTACGATAACAAAAAAATTGATATTTCCCGTGAAGTGAATATCCAGGTGAAAGATCAGACGATTGATTTTATTCTTGATAAATTATTTGATGATGAAGTGAGCTTTCAACGTGTTGGAAAACACATTATTATAGTTCCTCGCGAAGTACAGTCACAAGAAACCGGACAACAATCCAAGTCGATTTCGGGTAAGGTTACCGATGTTTCGGGTTCACCTCTTCCCGGTGTTTCGGTTGCTGTAAAAGGGACAACGAATGGAACGATTACCGATGCTGACGGGAAATACATTTTGGCAAAAGTCCCTGGGAATGCCACTATAATCTTTTCGTTTGTTGGGATGAAGACCGAAGAGATTGCAATAAAAGAACAAACTGTTATAAATGTAACGTTAAAAGAAGAAGCTGTTGGTATAGAGGAAGTTATAGCAGTTGGTTATGGAAGTGTAAAAAAGAGCGATTTGACAGGGTCAATATCTAGTGTATCATCAAAAGACATTATGTTGCAGCCAATGATGAAAGCTACCGATGCCTTACAGTCCCGGCTTTCGGGAGTTGATGTAGTAAATACTTCAGGAAATCCAGATGCTTCGGTTAAGATTCGTATTCGTGGGGCAAATTCCATCAATGGTGGAAATGATCCATTGTATGTATGCGATGGAGTTGTTGGGGCAAGCATGCCATCAGCTGAAGAAATTGAATCAATTGAAGTGTTAAAAGATGCTTCGGCAACCGCAATTTATGGTTCACGCGGGGCAAATGGGGTAATCCTGATCACGACTAAAAAAGGAGCCAGCGGGCAAACGCACATTACATTCGATATGTTTAATTCATTTCAAAAGCCAGTAAATCTTTATGATGTACTTAGTGCAAATGAATATGGACAGGAAATAAATCAATTATACAATAATGTTTATTCTGCCGCTGACCTCGAAACATTTAAAACTTCAAGAGGAACTGACTGGCAGCATGAAGTGCTACAAAGTTCATGGAACCAAAACTATCATGTCGCCATTAATGGAGG
The DNA here is from genome assembly GCA_937915865.1 of uncultured Prolixibacteraceae bacterium. Taxonomy (GTDB): domain Bacteria; phylum Bacteroidota; class Bacteroidia; order Bacteroidales; family Prolixibacteraceae; genus Aquipluma. The sequence goes on from CALGIG010000017.1 coordinate 12,062, forward strand.
TAATCCAAGTACAAGGTATTATATTTCAGGTCAGTATAAAAAACAAAATGGGTTGATTAAAAACACGAATTGTGAAAGTTACGGACTTCGGTCAAATTTTGATTTGAGCTTATTTAAAAACTTAAAACTTGAATGGTTTATTAATGGCAATTACTCACATTACAAGAATACAGGTAGTTCTTCAAGTCTCGGCGGAGCCAGTTCTGTACTGTTTAATGCCTTAACATGGGGCCCAGCAGAAAACATCTACGAATCGGATGGGACATACAATACGGCAGACCAGTACGGTGCTATGGGAAGTAACCCCGTACTGCTTGCAAAAGAAATGGATAAATGGCTTAACAATTATAGCATTAGCTCAAATTCGGCATTAACCTGGAATATATTGCCTGGTCTGTCGTTACAATATCGTTTAAATTTAAACTACAACTTTAACAATAGTTACGAATGGGATAGTGCTGTTTTTTCAGGTGGCATTGCCGGTGCTTATGGTACAAAATCCTACGATAAAACTATTTTCCAGAATGCAATCCTCAATTGGAATAAAAGTGTTGGAAATCATAATTTTACATTAACTGCTGTTACTGAAGGATACAAGTATATTTATGATGCTCTAAATGGTACCGGAACTACTTTTGCCAACGAAAAACTGGGATATTGGGGAATATCGACTGCCACAACAAAGACAACTGATGTTGGTTGGAGCAATAATGGGATGCTTTCGTATGTTGGACGTCTCAATTACAATTTTAAAAATAAGTATTACCTGACCGCCGCAATGCGGGCTGATGGTTCTTCGAAATTTGCTGAAGGAAACAAATGGGGATATTTCCCATCAGGTTCAATAGCATGGCGTGCTTCTGAAGAAAATTTTATTAAAGATTTGAATGTATTTTCTGATTTAAAGGTTAGAACAAGTTATGGAAAAACAGGTAACCAAGGTGTTAGTGCATATTCTACAATTGCAGCATTGAATAAACTGGGTGCGTATTATACCTTTACCAGTAAAGTCAATGGATACACCTCTAAAGCGATTAACCCTAATCTTCAATGGGAAGAGACCAATCAACTTGACTTTGGCATTGATGCAGGTTTTTTGAAAAACAGGTTGAATGTAACGATAGATTATTATGATAAAAATACAAAAAAGTTATTACTCTCAGTTACAACACCCTCTTTTCTGGGAGGCGATGCTATTTTTGAGAACAAAGGAGAGGTATCAAATAAAGGGTTCGAAATGTCGGTTAATGCAATACCTATCCAAACCAAAGATATCTACTGGGATGTTCGAATGAATTTTTCGACCAACAAAAATAAGATTGTTGATATTGGCGGAGAAACCATCTATGGAATTGGATCAGCCGGGAATAATGATGCTATTCTTTCGAACGAAACATATATTCTAAAAGAAGGACTGAGGCTAGGTACTTTGTATGGATACCGCTGGCTGGGAATATGGCAGGAAAGTGAAAAAACGGAGGCCGCAAAATATGGAAATAAACCTGGTGACAACAAATATGCTGATTTAGACAACAGTGGGTCAATCAATGCAAGCGACCGCGAACCTATTGGACATGGAACTCCAAATTATACATGGGGGTTAAATTCGACATTCAAATATAAAAATTGGGACTTAAATGTAGTCGTTCAGGGTGTGCAAGGTTGTGATAAACTGAATGTTATGTACGCATTGGCATCGTCGTTACATGCAAAATCGCGTACCATTACACTAAAAGATGCCTGGGAAAATTCGTGGACATCGGCTAATCAAAGCAACAAATATCCATCGATTACAAGTACTACATCAACGAACTATGTGAACTCAACCCATTGGTTACAAGATGCAAGTTTTGTCCGCTTAAAGAATGTTAGTATCGGCTATACCTTTAACAAAAATGTTACACGAATTGGTGATTTTCATATTTACGTTAGTGGGCAAAATTTGTTAACCTCAACCAAGTACAAGGGATACGACCCGGAAACGACTTCAACAACAACGAGCGACGTTTCTACGGGAATTGATACTGGCGTTACGCCAACTGCCAGAACCTTTACGTTTGGCGCTCAACTATCATTCTAATGTTTCAATACGGTAAAATGAAACAACTTTTTATTGCATCGAATTAAAACAAAACAAATTATACACAGATGAAATAGCCATAAGAGCAAATGCTCATACAAACCCAAAATGTATAAATGGCTATTCTGTGAGGTTAATATGTTATTAAAAATGATGATGTTAATACCAGATTGCAAAATATTAAACAAAAATTTATACGAATGAAAAAATATTTTTCCTTAATATTAATCGCCTTGATTACGTTCTCATGCTCAAGTTATTTGGACGAAGACTCCAAAACTTCGCTGAATGCATCAAATTTTTTCCAAAGTGGCGACGATTTAATTCTTGCGGTTCATCCACTATATAATATCACAATGAATTTTACAGGAGGAGATGATCCAATTGCTTTATTTATGGGTACCGACGATTGTACTTCGAATGTTCCGGCAAATACTTATTTCCGTGATTTTGATACATTTAACATTTCCGACGACTTAACTCAAGTTCTTTATGCCTGGCAAATTCCCTATGCCGGAATTGTTAAGGCTAACTTCATCATTTCAAACTTTGCCAATGTCCCCAATTGTACTGAAGAAGTTAGAAATAATTGCGCCGGACAAGCCTATTTTCACAGAGCCTGGTGGTATTTTTGGTTAGTAAAGTATTTTGGTCCAGTACCAATGCCATTGTCGGCAAGTGATACGGATTCCAATTTGACCAAATCAAAGATGGAAGACATTTATGCACAGATTATTTCTGATCTGAAAAATGCAGAAACAATGCTCCCGGTAAAGCAAACAAGTAACAATTGGTCAAAAAATGGGTTCAGCATTGTTCCAACACAAGGGTCAGCAAAAAGCTTACTCGCTTCGGTATATTTACAAATGACTGGTTGGCCTTTGAAAAAAACAGAGTGCTATGCTCTGGCTGCAGCTAAAGCAAAAGAAGTAATTGATAATGAGGCAACTTATGGATATGGATTGGTAGATATGGATAAACTTTGGTCGGGTGATACATTTTGGGATAAGGAAACAGTTTTTGGTCACCCATATTTATATCCCACAGGCGATTACACCATGCGTACACCTAAAGCCGGAGCTCCGCTCGAAGAAGGCGGTTGGGCCTGTTATATGGCTGAAATTAATTTCTTTAAAAATTTTCCGGCTGGAAAACGTAAAGACTACACTTTTCAAACGGATATTTGGATACCAGCCCTGTCAACTGATAAAGGAGCATTTTATGATACCAGAAGTGCCAGTTGGTGGATAGATGTACCCTGGGATGACACCCGGACTCAAAAACAACATCCTTATTATGCCAAACAACGTTTTGGGGCAAACTACAATGGCAGTCCAAGTTGGAGCGACCGTTATCTTACAGGTACCATGTGGCGGGCAGGTCGTTCTCAGCGTTTTATCCGCTACGCCGAAGTTCTCCTGGTATATGCTGAGGCTGAGGCTATGACGAAGGGCGGCCCTGATGCTTCGGCTTACGAGGCAATCAATCGGGTTCGTACTCGCGCCGGCCTCGAAAATTTGGCTTCGGGTATGACTGCTACTGAATTTCAAAAAGCCTGTTTTAACGAACGGGGCTGGGAATTTGCAGGGAATGAATATGGCATTCGCTGGTCTGATTTGCTTCGCTTTGAAAAAGTTGAAGAAGCCAATTCTAACCGTGATTCCAGAGAATATACTCTAAACCATACCCCAACAAAATCCGATTACTTTATCCCAATTCCAGCTACGGATAAAAATAAAGATCCGAATTTGACGAATAACGATGGTGCTGACTTCTAAATAAACTATAAATGAGGATGTTCGATAGGTACTTTACCTGTTGAACATCTTCGTTGAAAAAATACTGTTTTTTCGCTCGATGTGAGTTATTTTGCTATAAAATTTTGAAAACCTAAAAACAACTAAATGAACCTAAAAACCAACTATCCAAAGGAACATCGTTCCAGTAAAAAAGTGAATTTTTACGATTCAACTTATTCTAAAAAACGTCAGGCGAAAACGATAATAGCATGTTTTTTAATTTTAGTAGCGCTATTATTTACAGTACATCAATCAGGCTACGGACAACCAGTAAATTGTACGCAATATGTCAATCCATTTGTTGGTGCAGCCGAGTTTGGGCATTGCTTCCCGGGAGCATGTGTCCCATTTGGCCTGATACAGGCCGGGCCCGAAACCGGAAATTGCGATTGGGCCTATTGTTCTGGTTATCAATCAACCGACTCGTCGATCAATGGCTTTTCACAAACCAGGCTTAACGGTACTGGGTGCCCCGATTTGGGCGACCTGTTAATTCTTCCGTTTACAGGAAATCCTATCCGCAACGAATATAAAAGCACGTTTAACAAAAAACAAGAAGAAGCCAGTCCTGGCTACTATTCTGTCATTCTTTCCGATTTTAACATTAAAACCGAATTAACAGCAACCGAACATGTTGCAATCCATCGTTATACCTTTAACGGCACCGGGAAACAACAATTACTGGTCGATTTTCAGAGTGCCCTGGTTGGGGCGAAAGATCAGTTGTACACCCATGTTCTCGATGCCAAAGTAAATATTAAAGGGACAAAAAGCATTTCAGGATATACCCAGACTAAGGTTTGGCTCGACCGGACTTATTACTATACCATTGAATTCAACAAACCTTTTGTGTCGAAAATTGAACTTTCGAAACGAAATGAACAGGAAAAAGCACCCCGGTATGTGTTTAGCTTCGACTTAAAACCGGGAGAAAGTTTGCTTGTAAAAGTAGCCTTATCATCCACAGGGATTGAAGGGGCAAAGAAAAACCTTCAGGCCGAACTAAATGGCTGGAATTTTGATGACGTACGCCAATCGGCCCAAAATAAATGGAACAGCTTGTTGTCACGGGTACTGATTGACGGGACAACCGAACAGAAAGATGTTTTCTATACTTCAATGTATCACTTATTTATACAGCCCAATAATATTGCAGATGCCGGGCAGTCTCCGTTTTATTCCACTTTATCGTTATGGGATACATACCGGGCAGCGCATCCACTTTATACGATTCTATCGCCCGAACGGGTTGATGGATTTGTAAATTCGATGCTACACCAGTTCGACGAACAAGGTTTTCTGCCGATCTGGGCGTTGTGGGGTAAAGAAACCTTTTGTATGATTGGAAATCACGCAGTTCCGGTGATTGTTGATGCTTACCTGAAAGGATTTCATGGGTTTGATGTTCAAAAGGCTTACCATGCCGTAAAAAGCTCGTTAACGAAAAATCACAGGATGTCGGAATGGAATATTTATGATAAATATGGATATTATCCGTTCGACCTGGTCAAAACTGAATCGGTATCCAAGACACTCGAATCGGGATACGATGATTATTGTGCTGCCCAGTTTGCTAAAGCGCTCAATAAAACAGATGATTACAACTACTTTTCGAATCGTTCTTTGTTTTACAAAAACCTGTTTAATCCGCAAAACAAACTGATGCGGGGAAAAGATTCAAAAGGGAAGTGGCGCGTTCCGTTTAACTCGTTCGAATTGTCCCATGCTTCAACATCGGGTGGCGACTATACCGAGGGAAATGCCTGGCAATACACCTGGCACATCCAGCACGATGTTCAGGGTTTGATAAAATTGATGGGTAGTACCGATTACTTTACAGCTAAACTTGATTCGCTTTTCGAGATGTCGGGCAAAAAAGAAGGAAGTGGTTTCGTGATGGACGTTACCGGATTGATTGGCCAATATGCACACGGGAATGAACCCAGTCACCATGTTGCCTATTTATATGCTTTGGCCGGAAAACCATGGAAAACACAAAAACTGGTTCGCGAAATATGCCAGACACAATACCAGGACAAAATCAACGGACTGTGTGGAAACGACGATTGTGGCCAGATGTCGGCCTGGTACATATTTACCAATTTTGGGTTTTACCCGGTAAATCCTTGTGGCGGAGAGTTTGTTCTGGGGGCACCTCAATTGCAAAAATCAACCATCAAATTGTCAAACGGGAAAACATTTGTTGTTGAAGCCATTCATCTGTCGAACGAGAATAAATATGTACAATCGGTTGAACTCAACGGTTCGAAATACGATAAACCAACAATATGGTATAAGCAAATAATGGCTGGAGGAAAATTAACTTTTTATATGGGCAAAGACCCTAAAAAATAACAGATATGAAGCAAAATATAAACAGACGGGCTTTTCTCAGAAGTTCTGCCCTTGTCGGAATAAGTGGTATTGCTGCAACAAGTTCGGCAGCACAATTGTTTGCCCCGGGAACAGTTTCCGGAGAAATACAGGAAAGTGCCACAAAGAGTAAGCTCTCGTTTAATAAAGACGGGAAGTTTAAAATATTACAGTTGACTGATACCCACTACATTTCGGGCAATCCAAAATCGGAGCGGGCGCTTGAAAACGTTAAGCAAATGCTGGATTTGGAAAAGCCTGATTTGGTTATCCATACCGGTGATGTAATTTTTGGTAAACCAGCCGAACCATCAGTACGTGAAATTCTGGAGCCCATTTCGGCACGAAAAATTCCGTTTGCCGTAGCCTTCGGTAACCACGACGAAGAATTCGATAAAACGCGTGAAGAAATGCTCGATATTGTAATGAGCATCCCTTACAATATAAACACCAGAACAAAAGGTGTTTATGGCGTGACAAATTGTACACTGGAACTTTTATCCTCTCAAAGAGGAAAGGTGGAACGGGTTTTTTACATTTTTGATTCCAACCGTGGAGGAACGATTGAGGGCATTCAAAAAACTTACGGACATATCCATTTCGACCAGATTGCCTGGTACCGGCAAAAAAGCGAAGCTTACACTAAAAAGAACGATGGAAAGCCAATTCCATCGCTTGCATTCTTCCATATTCCGTTGCCCGAACATAAAGAAGCAGCACGCGACGATGACAATGGGAAAATGATTGGAACGCGAGGTGAAAATGTGGCCTCGCCTAAGATTAATTCCGGGCTTTTTGTTTCGATGAAAGAAATGAAAGACGTTCAGGCCATCTTTGTTGGTCACGATCACAACAGCGATTTTGCAGCTTATTGGAACAAAATGTTCTTCATTTATGGACGTTTCAGTGGATGCGACAATGTATATAACGACCTAAAGCCCAACGGTGCACGGGTCATCGAATTGACCGAAGGTGAGGATGGCTTCCGTTCGTGGATACGGCTATTTGGAGGTGAAATCATCCAGAACTTAAAATATCCAACAGATTTCATCTAGGAATAGCTGCTTCCGTTTTTGAAGAGCGTTTATGTGATCTGCTTTTTCATCTTTTATTGTGTTGATTTTAGCTTAAACCAAAAAAATGATAAACCAAAATTTAATAAACATTAGTGTTAAGCCAAAGGTATTCCGTTTCCTTTTGTTAATTACATCTGTTTTTATTAACACCGGATATGCTCAAAATAATAAATATAGCGGACCGAAAAATTTCTACTTGGGAATTGATAATTCAGGAGATAAATGTAAGCCCGGGCAATTCTTCAATTCGGTGGCAATGGATTCTCTTGGCGTTGACTTTGTTGTTTACCATTATCGGGGTCCCGAAGGGACAATTGAAGACGAAGCCATGAAAATGAAAAAACTTGGGAATGATTTTCAAAAGGCTAGTCTTAAAGTCGTTGTCAATGTGGAGTGCGGAAATTGGGACCTCGAAATGAAAAGTACCGACGGATACAATTGGGTAAGTCAACCGGGCAACCTACATCTGTTTAAGTTTCCGCCAGAAGTGCTGAAAGCCCTAAATCAATCTTCGTCTGTGTGGGGCATCCAATACGACGAACTTGAACATTCTCAGATTACCCGAAACCTGTCAATAACAATTAAAAACCCAGGAGTAGAACTGGTTAGCTTAGCCGAGCCTACCGGAATGGATTTTAAAGCAGCAGACGAGGCTGTTTACAAGGGAGCAAAAACACTTGTTGATGAATGTAAAGGTTATGGAACCCGGCAAGTTTTGACCGAGCATGTTTGGCCTGTACTTTTTCACAATTTTGCCAGGGCAGGAATAACTCCGGTTTACAAACAAATGAAAGAAAACTGGTCGAATGTATGGGCATCGTGTGCAATTGGTGCTTGTTTGCAGTATAACCAGGAGCTATGGGCATGTTTGGATTTTTGGCATTACAATACGTTTCCGGGCCATTCGGCTGAAGAACTTTGGTCAAACCTGTTATTTGCTTATTGGGCGGGAGTGGATAAAGCTTATGTTGAAAGTATAGGTAAGCATATATACGAAATACAAAATGATAATCGGGATAGCATAAGGCTTAAAGAAAGGGGTAGAGTGTTGAGCCGATTTGCTAAGGAATATGTTCATAATAACCCACGTCCATATACATTCAGAGATTTTCAGCCAGAAATAGCGATCATTCGGTTTGATGATACCGAATGGGGGCAAGGACCTAAAACATTTTGTACTGTTGATTATAATGGTAGAAAACTTGATTTTTACTGGAAAGACTGGCTGTTTGGGGCGTACAATTTACATACAAGTCCCGAATCGGAAGAATGGATAAAAGCCTGGCATACCATAACTCATGGCCAGGTCAGGAAAGAAAGCTTATCGTGGAATGCGGGAAATGTATATCGCGATATGCCTTATCGTTGTTTTGCTCCGGCTAACTTGCCCGTTGTTTTCGACGATACGGTGAGTAAGGAATTCCTGAAAGGTGTTAAGCTGGCGTTCCTCTGTGGCTTATATATTAGCCCCAATACGTTGAAAGATGTGTCTTCATTAGTTAAAAATACGGGCATGGCAGTAGTTACTTCCAAACGTTTTGCTCCTGCAAAATTTGCTTCCGGCTACTCATCCGGAACCAAAGAATTTAAAGATGGAAAAGGAAAATGGATCATTACCGATGATATGGCCAGCAACGATTTGAAAAAAAGTGTAGGCCCCTGGCTGGGAAGTGATGACCAAATCGTTCTCAACTTCAAGAGAAACCGAAAAGTAATCATGAAAATATCTCCAGATGGCAACGAATTAAATGTTTTAAAGTAGAACTTAAAGATATGAATCCTAAACCAACTATTTTTTTAAACTGGGGCTTAATCTTATTGAGCCTTGCAAGTTGTGATTCAAAAACGATTAAACAACCGGAAAAATTCGCAAAATCAGAGAAAACATCTTTTCAAACCAGCTGTCAGTGGAAAGCTGTAACCGACGTCAGGGCTGATGTGGTTATGGTTTATGGTGTTGATGACAACAAAGACATGACTTTCGAACAGCGTGTGCAAAGCTGGCGCGACCGGGGTTATGTTACTCATTTTATGACCGGTATTGCCTGGGGAAGCCGCTATAAACCCTATTTCGACGGAAGCTGGGATGGAAAAAAACACTGGGACGACGGGCAGGTTAACCGGCAGGGAGACACCTTGTGGCATGATTCGGGCCACATCACACCTTATTTTGTTCCAACCGAAAGTTTTTTGAAATACATAAAAGAGAAGCACCTTAAACGGGTTATTGATTCAGGAATCGATGCGATTTATCTGGAAGAACCCGAATTTTGGGCTAAGGCAGGGTACAGTAAATCGTTTAAAGATGAATGGAAGAGCTATTACGGGTTCGACTGGCGCCCGCAGCATACCTCGCCCGAAAACACCTACTTATCCAATAAACTGAAGTACCATTTGTACTACCGTGCCTTGAACGAATGTTTTACTTTCGCCAAAGAATACGGGAAAAGCAAAGGAATGAACGTGCGTTGTTATGTGCCAACTCACTCGCTGATTAACTATTCACAATGGATGATCGTGAGCCCGGAAGCCAGCCTTGCATCGCTCCCTTGCGTTGATGGGTACATTGCACAGGTATGGACAGGTACTTCAGCCGAACCAAATTACTTCAACGGAGAGAAAAAAACACGGGTATTCGAAACTGCATACCTGGAATATGGTTGCATGGAAGCGATGACTGCCCCTACCGGACGAAAAATGTTCTTTTTGACCGATCCAATAGAAGACCGTCGTGTGGACTGGGTTTATTATAAAAAAAATTACCAGGCCACATTTACCGCCCAACTGTTATTCCCCAATATTGCAAACTACGAAGTAATGCCCTGGCCCGACCGGATTTACGAAGGGTTGTATTTTTCCAGTGCAAATAGTGATAAAAAAGAACATATTCCCCGTTTCTATTCAACACAAATGCAGATAATGATTAACACGCTGAACCAGATGCCTGCATCGAAAAATGAAGTCAATGGTTCAAAGGGAGTTAGCGTACTCATGGCGAACTCGCTGATGTTTCAGCGGGCTCCGGCTCCGATTCAGGGATATGACGATCCTCAACTTTCCAATTTTTATGGCGAAGCGCTTCCTTTTTTGAAGAGAGGTGTGCCGGTAAAAACCTTACATCTCGAAAATGTGGCTTATCCCGAAACATGGAAAGACACCAAGGTCTTGCTGATGTCGTATTCAAACCTGAAACCGTTGGATAAAGACGCCCATTCACATCTGGCCGAATGGGTGAAAAATGGTGGCGTTATTGTATATAGCTCTCGCGATACCGATCCTTTCCAAACAGTTCAGGAATGGTGGAACCAGGGCGAGAACCACTTTAAAAGGCCTTCCGACCACTTATTTAAACTGCTTGGCTTAGCTGAAAACCCGAAAGAAGGAGAATATACCTGCGGAAAAGGCACAGTTTATATTATCAGGAAAGACCCGAAAGAATTTGTTTTGTCGGAAAATGGTGACCGTGAATATGTTGAGATCGTGAAGAAAATGTATGAAGAAAAAGCAAATGCAGGAAAACTGGTGTTTAAAAACTGGCTTTACCTGGAACGGGGCCCATTCGACCTGATTGCGGTGATGGACGAAAGTACGACTTCTGAACCTTATATGGCAAAAGGTTTGTTTGTCGATTTATTCGATCCCAACTTGCCGGTTTTGACTGAAAAACAGGTAAACCCGGGTGAACAAGCCTACCTCTTCGACATCAACCGGATAGCAGACAAAACAAAACCTCAGGTACTGGCTGCCGCTGCCCGTGTTTATGATGAAACTTCGACCAGACACAGCTATTCCTTCATTGCTAGAAGTCCGTTGAATACAACGAATGTTATGCGAGTACTTCTTCCGGAGCAACCCAGGGAAACTGTTGTTAAGGGGGCAAAAGGTGAAGCCGTGGAAAGCACCTCAACATGGGACAAACAGAGCAAAACGTGTCTGTTAAGTTTCGATAACAACCCCGATGGAGTGAATGTGACATTTAAATGGTAATAAATTAACTAAATATAGAATGATGACAAGCAGAAGAAATTTTATTCGAGATTCGGCATTAACAGCCGGAGGACTTGGCTTACTGGGAACAAGCGTATCAGCTAGCCCATCAGCTTTAAAAGAAATAAAAAAAGGGACATCATCGTTGTCAGAAAAAGAATTGGCCTTTAATAAAGAGGGTAAGTTTAAAATCGTCCAGTTTACTGATATTCATGCTATTTACCAAAGCGGAGAAACGGATCATGCTTACGACATCATGAATAAGGTGTTGGATATTGAAAAGCCTGAATTTGTGATATATACCGGTGATATTGTTACCGAGAATAACCCGGCTGCCTTATGGGAAAAAGTGACCAGCCTGGCTTCCGATCGCCATATTCCCTTTGCCGTAGTATTAGGAAACCACGATTCGGAACGCGACACTCCGCGATATAAGGTGTACGAGATTGTGACCGGATTAAAAGGCTGCCTGAACAAACCCAAATCCGAATCGGTTGACGAAGTGTTTGGCTACACCAATCAGGTAATACCTATTTATAAATCAGATGGTTCTAACAATAAAGCCTTTCTTTTTTATCTGTTCGACTCGAATGCTTTAAGCGATTTGCCTGGGGCTTCGCACCGCGAAGATTGGATACGAAGTAACCAAATTGAATGGTATGTTAAACAAAGCAAGCATTTTACTGAGGAAAATGGAGGAATACCATATCCTGCACTTGCTTTTTTTCACATTCCATTAATTGAATTTGGGAATACCTATAATACAACCAATCAAAAATCGTTTGGTTGGAGAATTGAACGGGAATGTTGCCCTCCTGTCAATTCAGGATTGTTTTCTGCCTTTTTGGAGTGTAAGGATGTGAAGGGCGTATTTGTTGGCCATGATCATGATAACGACTATGTGACTTATCTTCAGGGTGTAGCCCTTGGCTATGGACGTTTTTCAGGAGGGTTGAATACTTATCATACACTTTGCCGGGGCGCCCGTGTTATTGAGCTAACCGAAGGAGATGATGCCTTCGAAACATGGACACGACTTGAAACCGGACGTTTCCTTAACCGGATAACCGTGCCCCATTCGTTTATATCCGACGACCCAAAATACAAACCTAAGCCCTGAACGTGAAAAAAGAAAATATCAACCGTCGTTCCTTCATAAGGAATACAACATTAACTGCTGGCTCTTTTATTCTTGCTGGTCATGGCGCGATATCCGGCATTTTACCAGCTATTCCGGCAAAGGAAAAACCAGCTGCAAAGTTGAAATTGTCGTACAATTCGCAACTGAAATTTAAAATTGTCCAGTTTACTGATATTCATTGGAAACAGGAAGTTCTGGAATCGAAAGAAGCTGCAGCGTGTATGGCAAATGTTCTGGAAACCGAAAAACCAAACCTTGTTTTTTATACTGGCGACCATGTTACCGGAGAGCCTGTTTCTGCCGGAATTGATGCCATTTTTGAACCGGTATTGTCACGTAAAATTCCGTTTGCCGTTGTCTTAGGGAACCACGATGACGAATATAGTATGACTCGCCGCGAAATCTTCGATACGATCAGAACGTTCCCCGGGAACATGACCGATATAACAGATGGCATTACCGGGGTGACCAATTTTGCCATTCCTATTTACCAGTCGAGCAGCGAGCGGATAATGACTGTTTTGTACGGACTCGACAGCAACCGGGATACGGTTGAGGCTGATCAGATAGCCTGGTATTCGCAGAAGAGTAAAGAATATACACAAGCGAACAAGGGTACCCCAATTCCATCGCTGGCATTTTTTCATATTCCTGTACCTGAATTCAAAGAGGCCATTGTCGATTTAAATGCCCGGTTTTATGGAACACGGAAAGAGCATGTTTGCTGTTCGGAACGAAATACGGGGTTATTTAACGCGTTCAGGGAAAATGGCGATGTAATGGCGGCAATTGTCGGGCACGATCATTTAAACGACTACGTGGTTTGCTGGAAAGACATTATGCTTTGCTATGGGCGAGTCACCGGAAGTAAAAAAACCTCGCATTACAATTTGCCCGATGGCAGCAATGGCGCAAGGGTTATTGAACTAACCGAAGGCGAACGGGCTTTTGAAAGCTGGATACGTCTGCGTACCGGAGAAAAAATTAAACCTTTTAAATACCCGTTTGACTTTATCGATAAATAAAAATCACCAATCCAATCTCATAATCGTGAAAACACCAAAACTAAACCTAAAAATCGTTGTCGGTTCGTTTTTTTTATTTTGCTCTATAGGAGTTGTGTTAGGACAAAAAAGTCAAGCCCGTATCAAAATAGACATCGAGCGGCAAATC
>CALGIG010000018.1 GCA_937915865.1 uncultured Prolixibacteraceae bacterium
ATTATAGAACCCTACTGCAAGCAAGGTAAACAGAGCTTGCGAAAATTAAATTATTTATAATAATTTCCCAGCAATTAGTAGTTTTTTTTGTAGCGTCACATTCAAATCAAATGTCTTAGCCTTTGAAAGGTATTGGGAAAATAAACATCCTGAGTTATACAAAAAATAAATGACAATCCTGCACTACCCCTCGTTTGAGCGATAGCGGCAACGAGGGGTTTATGATCCAAGCGTTTGTAACGGCAGAGAAAATGTCTGAAAAAGTAGCCTCCCCTAAATCCCCTCCGCAAGAGGGGACTTAAAGAGGAGCGGTGCAGTGGATGGTTCTTTTAAAGCGGGTTTTGGATATTGGTTACGAGCCCCCTCTAAATCTCCCCCGAAGGGTGAGACTTAAAAAGGAGCGGCGCGAAGGATCGTCCTACTGAAATGATACCAGTATAGGTTTCACCCGCCGGGTGAAACCTATACTATGCCAGGCCACAAAAGCCGGCAATACGAACAAAGCCTCAACCTATATTGGTTTTTAGCCCTTCTCGCCTTGGGCGGGAGAGGGCTTGAATGGGGCTTTCAACACACAAAACAATTAAAGCTTACAAAAAATGAAACGATATTTATTAATTATTGGATTAATGATGATGGCCGTTTTGGGAAAGGGACAAACTTACTCGACCAACGACCCATTAAAGATACCAACGGAAGTCCCCACTTCGCCCGAGGTGGCTTCATTTGCCCGATATGGCGACATTCCGGTATCGGAATATACAGGGGCAGCAAATATTTCAATACCCCTTTATACAGTAAAAGTAGGTTCCCTAAGCATTCCTGTTGAATTAAGCTATGGTTCAAGTGGCATTCAGGTTAACCAGGAAGCCACATGGGTAGGTCTGGGGTGGAACCTGATAGCGGGAGGAGCTATCACTTATCGCCCGGTTGGCGGCAACGACCAATTGTTTTCCGGCTATAATATCCCTTGGGCTTCACGAAAAAGTTTATTGGATTATATCCCTTCCGGAGTTGGCGACCCAAGCCTTGGAGGAACAAAAAATGAGGATTATTATTATGGCTGGGGATGTTATAGTACTCAACCGACAACCCATTCGTGCGACGATTATTCGATGTACGCTGGTTTGGTTGGACTAGGAGAACCTGATATTTATTGCGCTAATTTCCTGAATTATTCATTTAAGTTTTTCATTCACCCTAACTCTGGTGTCCCCGTTTTGGTAGGAAAGAAAAACAAATGCCTGATTGAAAAAAATGGGTATAACTTTAAAATCACAGGAGAAGATGGAACTCAATTCTGGTTTAATTCGGTAGAGCAAACATCAAATACTTACCGAAATGCCTGGTATTTAAGTCAGATATATACAACCGATGGTGACAGCGTTGTGTTTAGGTACAAAAATTATGGAAACATTGAACCGCTTCCATCCCTAAATGAACGATATGGGTGTAACTTTCCTAAAGGAGCAAGCTACGAAAATGGAGTTGGACAAAAAAGACAGGTTAATCTCTCGCCAACTGTTGGCAACTTATACTTGTCTTCCATTGGCTCCAAAAGTGAAGCCGTTTATTTCGATGTGGACGACCGGGTTGATGTGAAAGGAGCAAAAAAGCTAAGTAGTGTCCGGATTGTCGATCGGTCTGACAACCGGGAGTATTACCGGTATCAGTTCAGCTACGATTATTTCACGGGAACAGAGGTTGGGGGCGATTACATAACTGACGATAGGATATGGACTACTTGTACTGATGACGCAAAACGCAAGCGGTTGAAATTAATAAAGTTAACCAAGTATTCTGTTACTGCCCCAAAAAGTTCGGAAGTTTATAGTTTCGATTACAATGAAACAATCAATCTGCCTCGTAAAACATCGTTTTCGACCGATTACTGGGGGTATTATAATGGAGCAGAAAATAGCAGCACCTGGATAACCAGCGGTAAACACACCCTATTGCCAAATATTCTTGATTTAATGCTAAATAATGTTAACGATGATGTTCCGGGTGAATTATTGCAGTGCAGCGGTGCAAACAGGGGAGCAAGTTCGACCAATATGGATGCCTGGATGCTAAAAGCAATACATTACCCCACTGGCAGCAAAACCGAATTTAAATATGAACCCAACACGTTCTCCAATCTCAAATATCCATCGGCAGAAAATCATAACGCTCTGATTGGTAGTAATACATACCATGTTCTTTGTAAAGAATATTCACCAGCCTCGATTAAAAATGTATCATTCACACTAAATAAAAGTACCGTCATTTTTTTCAATGGTACAATTAACGGCGGAAGTAACCAATACCCATACACTCAGATCAAAGATGCAAGTATTCTAATAGCAGGACCGATTGGGGCGAACAGTCAAGTAAAAACCTATCGTCTCGAAACTTCGGATGCTCTGACCTTTGCAACAAATAATTATACAAAATCATGGATCGGTTATTTCACCCTTGAAGCAGGAACTTACAACTTTATAGCCACAATTCCTTCGTCTCTTGAAAGTACTTCAGCTCCAACATCCAATCCACCATTAGTTGATGCTACTCTAAAATTTTATAAAATCAACGAAACTTTGCTAACAAATTATACCTCAATTGGTGGAGGACTCAGGATACAATCAATTACAAATTACGATTTAGACAATAATCAGATATCCACTAAAACGTACACCTATACAGGTGGAAAATTGTTAATCCCGCTGGCATATTTAAAAACAAAAAACATGGTTAATG
The DNA here is from genome assembly GCA_937915865.1 of uncultured Prolixibacteraceae bacterium. GTDB lineage: Bacteria > Bacteroidota > Bacteroidia > Bacteroidales > Prolixibacteraceae > Aquipluma. Next base: position 2,740 of record CALGIG010000018.1, read on the forward strand.
CTGCTGCTGGCATTTCAGGTAAAGAATATAGCCTTGCATACCTTCTGGCTGGCGATAGTTATAACGAAATCGCATCGAGAAACAACGGAAATGTAGTTGGTTATGATAAGGTTGAAGAAGTTCAAATCAATGGAAGCACAAATAACGGGAAGGTAGTATCGATCTTTAAAAATAACCTTGCCAAAAATACGGTTAGTGGATATCCGGTTTTCGAATACGATTACGACAACGGCAATTTACTATCCAAAGCAGTACTTAGTGCCTCGAATGACACTATCAACAAAGAGAAATATACTTATGTACAAGGTGAATTAAATCGTGAATTTATTAATTATTTTATCGAAGACAATTACATTGGACCAACAACGGATTGCATTGCTAACGGCTCAGATGGAGCCCTTTCAAATCGTCAATCCTATATTGGGCGATATAATATTATTAAGTATTCAAACACAGCTTCCTGGAGTTATTTGCAGAGTAAACAAACCACCACTTATTCAGGATCGAGTAAGTTAATAGCAAATAGTGAATATAAATATAACCTCAATAATTATAATATTAGCGAAGAGAAAATCATTAATAGCGATAATTCGGTCCACTATACCCAATATACATACCCTTTAGATTACTCTGGTGGAGTTTACGATTTAATGAAAACAGTTAATATGATTAATATTCCAATAGAACAGTCTGAATTAGTAGGATCAACCCCTGTTCAGTCTAAACTAACGACCTATACCTTATTTGGCATAAACAACTTGGGATATCCACTCCTAAAACCAAGTATTATGAGTTTAAAAACTGGCACAAATAGTTATGAAGATAGAATTTTCTTTAAAAAGTATGATTCGTTTGGCAACCTTACTGAAATTGAGAATAACCAAAGTAAGACGGTTTACCTATGGAGTTATCGGAATAAGTTGCCAATAGCGAAGATTGACGGTTTGACTTTTGATGAAGTAAAAGCTATTTTAGGTGAAACAACAATCAACGACCTTGCAAAATTAGTGCAACCGACCAAAAGCCAAATCGATGCGATTGGAATCTCTTTTAAAAATTCAAATGCTTTTATTACCACCTTCACCTACAAGCCCCTTGTTGGCCTTGTTTCGCAAACCGACCCTGCCGGACGAACGACCTATTACGAGTACGACGATTTCGGACGGTTAAAACTAACCAAAGACCTGGCTGGCAATATCCTGAAAAAGTACGAGTACCATTATGCCGGGCAGTAATGTCAGTTTATAAAACCATGACGGCTTGATGAAGTTTTGTGCTTAAGAATATTGAGAAATTTGTATCTATCGAAAGCACAAGTATTTTAAATTTCGTTTTTACTATGCTTATTGCAATTAATCCCAAATAAAAAACGGACAGGAATAAACCTGTCCGTTCGCACTGTTTTGTTTAATTGTTCTCGCGTATCGCTTATTGAGGGAATAAACTATCTAATTAACGTATTATCGTTTTATTTATTTCTTTTGCGACTCAACTTTTACCTCAATTTCCCTGCCATCTTTTCCTTTTATGATCTTTTTCCTTTCAATAACTTTCATCTTCAAACTATCGTCCCTGTTACTAAAATCAAAATCAGTAACTTCAGGCACATCTGGTGGCATTGGTGCCATCAAATCATCACCTTCAAATCTGAAATCGAAAGATTCTTCCTTAGGATCAACTTTTTTTCTGATAATTTCGATTTTCTCGCGACCGCCACTCAAGTCTTTCTTTTTGTAGGAAATTACATTCGGATCATTCAAATCAATTATCTTTCCTGATTGTTTGAACTTCATGATATGTGGTACAGGTGGTACCGGAGGCATTGGAGGAACATGATCCGGACCATGTCCGTTCATAAAAATTATATGATCCGCAGGACCACCTTTCCTCATTTTCCTGACAATGATTTTCTTCTCAATGCTATCATTTCCATCAGCAAAAAAATCCATGTCATCTTCAGAGTCCATATCAAAAAATGAAGGGGCATCCTTTTCTCCTCTTCTGTGGTTAAACATCATGACATCAGGGCCATCATCACCTTTTCCGAAGCGATGTACCATAAATTCTCCCTTATATTTCATCGGGTTAATTGTATCGCCTTTCCAAACAAAAACATCGTCGGTAGTAAAAACTGTATCAATTTCAGCTTTTTTACCATCAACAATTTTCACCATCTTTACATGTCGGCTCTTTTTAGGCTTCTGCACATTATCATCATTTCCGCTCAACACAAACGACGACAACAATAACGATGCAAATCCAGCTACTCCAATTGTTAGTAATGTGTTTTTCATTTGATTTATTTTTTGGATTTATTTCTGAAACAAAGATACTTTGGTTCCTGGTGAACTATGAGTTAATGACAGCTTAAAATCTGTTAAGGAAAAGTTAAAGTACTGAAAGAGCTTTATTTAATAACTATCTTTGGTGTCATGAACAAAAAGATAGTTACAGGTCTGATAGTTTTGATGGGAATTTCGATTGTTGGAATTATCATCATTCAACTGGTATGGATGAATAATGCTATCAAGTTAAGAAATGAGTTATTCGACAGAAGTGTAAACGATGCATTGAATGCTACCACTAACCGATTGGACAATGAAATGAATTTCGGACTGATTAACCATTTCTCATTTACCAATTCTGAGTTCTTAAATGAACCTGGTCCTAACCCACCCCTTCCACCAGTTCCCCCTCCTTTGGGACAAAAAAGACCTTTACGAGTTTTTATGGCACCACATAAAAATCCCCGAAAAATTGAAATGATCATTGATGCTAATGTAAATCGTCCAGGTTCCAAATTCAATGACTTACTTAATCATCGAAACAATGGCAGGCAAAAAGACACACTCATCGTATTGAATACCGACAGCCTGGAGAAAATATATTCACATGGGATACATCGCTTCGATTCGCTGGTGGCAAATTTCGAATATCAAGAAGATTCAACCGGAAAAATTAAACAAGAATTCAAAGTCCGTTCTCAAAAACTTAAAAGAGTTGCAAGAAAAGCAGTTCAGGAAATTTCGACATGGGAAGAAGAAGTACCTGTTGATACATTAACTTCGTTTCTAAAAAAAGAATTGCAGAACAGAAATATACCGATTGCCTTTGAAACAGGAATAATCCGCGATTCGAGAGTTTCATCAAAAACAGAAAAAGCCGACACGTTACTATTAAAAAGGACCAGGTACCATGCAAACTTGTACCCCAACGATATTTTCCAGAAAAACATCAAGCTAGCTGTCTATTTTCCAGACAAAGACACCTTTATCTTCAAGACTTTAAACTGGTTACTGATTGTCTCGCTTTTGTTCTCAGTAATTGTTCTTTTAACCTTTGCCGCCAGTATTTTCTTTATACTGAAACAAAAGAAAATATCGGAGATGAAGTCGGATTTCATTAATAACATGACGCACGAATTCAAAACGCCAATTGCAACCATTTCCGTGGCTGCCGATTCGATTGTCAATCAAAAAGTAATTGAAAGCCCCGACAAAATCAGGTATTTTATTGACATGATTAAAAAAGAGAACCGAAGAATGAACCGCCAGGTTGAAGACATTTTAACCATCGCCCGTTTGGACAAAAAGGAATTTGAATTCAAATGGGATGCTTTTAACCTGCATGAAGTCATCGAAAATGCGATACAAAGCATTGTGCTCCATGTAGAAAAAAAAGGTGGCACAATCACCAGCGAGCTAATGGCCGCAAACCCCGTTGCCACCAGCGATCCAAACCATTTTGCCAACCTGATTTACAACCTGCTCGACAATGCCAATAAATATTCGCTAAACGAGCCTCAAATTAAAATAAGCACCCGAAATACAACAAAAGGTATTCTCATTTCGGTATCCGATAAAGGAATTGGCATGAGTAAAATAGTGCAAAGCCGAATTTTCGAACGTTTTTACCGTCAAACCAGCGGAAACATACATAATGTGAAAGGCTTTGGGCTAGGGCTCAGCTATGTAAAAGCTGTTTTGGAAGCAAATAAAGGAAGCATTTCGGTGCATAGCGAACCCGGGAAAGGAAGTACTTTTGACGTGTTTATTCCATTCATCCGCGAGTAAGCTGAAAATTCATGCTTAGGATTTCAATCTTCACTTCAATATTCCGGGTTCTAGCTGATTTTATTAACTTGCATTAAACAAAAAAGAATGAATATCAAACCACACATTTTTTTAGTCGAAGACGATTTAAGCTTTGGGGCCGTATTGAAATCATACCTCGAAATCAACGACTTTGATGTTTATTGGATCGACGACGGCAAATTAGCTCTTGCTGAATACGACAAAGGAACATTCGATATTTGCATACTCGATGTAATGTTGCCCAACGTCGATGGGTTCACGATTGGCGCTGAAATAAAAAAAGGCAATCCCAATATCCCTATTCTGTTTCTTACTGCCAAAAATATGCGCGAAGATGTTTTGCAAGGTTACCGCATTGGCGCCGACGATTATATTACCAAACCTTTCGATACCGAAGTTCTTATCTATAAAATAAAAGCTATTTTAAAAAGAGGTAATGGTACTACCGAAAAAGAGACTGAGTTTTACCAAATCGGATCTTATACTTTCGATTACAAACTACGCAATATCGAAAAGGGAAATTCCAAACAAAAGTTATCTCCAAAAGAAGCTGAGCTTCTGAAAATGCTTTGCGACAATCAGAACAAGCTCTTACCACGTGAAACTGCTCTAAAGAAAATCTGGGGCGACGACGGCTATTTTACAGCCCGGAGTATGGATGTTTATCTCACCAAGCTTCGCAAACTTTTTCCTGACGATTCAAACATTGAAATTCGGAATATTCACGGAAGCGGGTTTATGCTGGAGATAAAAGAATAGGGGGATTTCCCAAAGGCATCAATTGATTATCTATCTTGAATTTCTTATTTTTGAACCATGACCTCAAAAGAAAAACAGATCATCAAACTCATTAAATCGAGGATCAGTCGCAAAGATTCCGGTGCAGAAGTTATTTTATTTGGGTCGCATGCCAGAGGCGATGCAACTAGTAATTCGGATTGGGACATTTTAATTTTGCTCCAAAATGCGATGGTTGATCGGAACCTGGAAAAAGAATATCGCGAGGAACTTTTCGAAGTAGAACTGGAAACCGGCGAACCTATTTCAACTCTTGTTTTTTCTAAAACAGATTGGGAAAACAGGCATTCGGCTACACCTCTTTATCGCAACATTAAACGCGAAGGCATTTTAATTGAATGACCGGAACCCATCGAAGACTATATCAACTATCGGATTTCGAAGTCTCAGGAAACCTTTGACGATGCAGTTCTACTTGCTACCAACAAGCGATGGAATTCATGCATTAACCGGCTTTATTATTCAAGTTACTATCTGGCCAGCGCTTTACTATTTAGGCACAATATTAAAGCAGAAACACATAATGGGGTAAAATCTCAATTATTCCTGACGTTTGTAAAAAACGAGCTTTTGCCGAAGGAATATGGCCGATTGTATTCTCATCTTTTCGATTGGAGACAAGAATCTGATTATTCTGACTTTACCGATTTTGATGAAAAAACAACGCTTCCTTTGCTGAAAGAAGTTGAACTTCTGAATAAACGATTAATTCAATTGATTGAAGAAATCGAGCCGGAAATTTGAAATACCAGGGCAAACTCACACTTTTCCTCAATAAAAGCTTTGAATTTTTTCTTCATAT
>CALGIG010000019.1 GCA_937915865.1 uncultured Prolixibacteraceae bacterium
CAACGAGATATAAACAACTCGTACCTAAGAATTTAAATCTGTTAAAGTAGAATTATAATGGTATTTATTTATTTTTGCGATAGTAATCCAGTTTTATACTAACTAAGAGCAACCTGTGAACCATAATATCGACGGTGACATATTACTAAAGATCATTTCTGGCGATGAGGCGTCTTTTGAAATTGTTTACCATTTTTATTATCCTAAATTAAAATACTTTGCCCAGCAATACATTTGCGATTCTGAGATTGCTAAAAACATAGTTCAGGATGTTTTTACTGAGCTTTGGAATAAAAAAAGAAGTTTGAAGCAAGATACAAATCTAAATGCCTGGCTTTTTACTGTAACAAAAAACAAATCACTTAAAGTGATTAGTCAGTTAAAGTCACAGTACAACTATGACAATTATCTAAAAATAAGACAATTGGATGTTAATTACAAGTCGCTCGTCAATTTCGAAACAGGTGACATTGTTTTTGAGGAACTGCAAATGCAACTTCAGGCTTCCTTAAACCGTCTTTCTCCAGCTTGCCGAAAAGTATTTGAAATGAGTAGGTTTGAAGAAAAAAAGAATCGGGAAATTGCAGATGAGTTAAATCTTAGTATTAAAACTGTAGAAGCTCAAATATCAAAAGCATTAAAAACCCTAAAGAGCGACCTAAAAGACTATCTTCCTTTATTTTATATCTTTTTTCTATTTCATGAATAAAAATTTTTCTTTCTGATAAGGGTAAAAGAGAGCGATTAGGTTATATATTCAAATCTCTTTTATCAATGAATGAAGAAAAGCTAATAAACTACATCAAGGGAGAAATTTATTCGGACGAAGAAATAACTCAACTCCTCGATTGGATTGAATCTTCCCCTGAAAATCAGGACCAGTATAACCAACTTAAAAACTTGTGGGTTATGTCAGGACTTGATCATTCCGTGGATGTCGAGACACCTGCTTTCTTCTATTTCGGTAAAAAAATATTTAGGAAGTACTGTTTATTTCAATCCGTTTTGAAATATGCTGCGGTTTTTCTTTTGGCTTTTTTACTTGGATGTGTCAGTCTATATTTAACATCCCAAGATAAACCATCCAAGTTTTCAGGGCTTTATAATTCAATTGAGGTACCCAAAGGCCAACGTACTCAAGTCACATTATACGATGGCACTAAAGTCTGGATCAATTCAGGAACTAAATTCAAATATCCTGTCGCTTTCAGTAAAGATACCAGAGATGTATATGTTGAAGGTGAAGCCTATTTTGATGTGGCTAAGGATAAGAAACACCCGTTTATTGTAAATGCCGGTCAGTTAAAGATAAAAGTATTGGGTACCCGTTTTAATGTTTGCGCCTATCCCAAAGATGGGAAATCGTTTACTACACTTGAAGAAGGTTCGATAAATGCCATTAATACCCAAAATGGAGAACAGCTGACATTGAGCCCCGGAGAGCAAATCACTTTTAACCCGTCAACCAATAAACTACAATATCAGAAGGTAAATACAGAGCTTTACACATCATGGAAAGAAAATCTGTTAAGATTCGACGATGCAACTTTTGAGGAGCTGATCATTAAAATGGAACGCTGGTATGGAATCAATATTACCATCGATCCATCGGTTGACCGGAAGGAAAGATATACAATGACTATCAAGACTGAAAGTCTGAGAGAAATGCTTTCGCTAATTTCAAAAACAACACAAATAAAGTATGAAATAAACGAGAATAATGTACGGATAAATAAACCATGATAAAAAAAGGAAAGTGCTGTAACACTTCCCTTTAAATTTCATGCTGTAACATGAAACATGGATAAAAAACCCAAATTATTGGGATAGTCTAACCTTTTACAAACACAAATTTATGAAAAAAAAATGGTTTAATGAAAAGGGGTATTACACCCTTTTTAAATGGTTACGTGTTATGAAACTAACTATGCTATTTCTGCTTTGCGTTCTTATACACGTAAGTGCAGGTGTTTACTCCCAACAGACTAAATTGAACATTTCGCTTAAGGAGGTTACGGTTAAAGAAGTGTTAAAGCAAATAGAAAATCAAACCGAATTTTTCTTTTTGTATAAGAATGAAAACGTTGATGTTAACAGAATTGTTAGTGTCAACATTAAAGACAAATCAATAGAATCGTTACTTGACCAGATTTTTAGCGGAACAACGATCTCGTATGAAGTGATTAACCGCCAGATAGTTCTTTTTGATAAAGGGAAAAGTAACGAATCCTTTTCTGTACAGCAACAACGAACGATTTCTGGTAAAGTTACCGACTCTACAGGTGTTGGATTACCAGGAGTATCGGTTGTTGTAAAAGGGACCACAATGGGAGTTATTACTGATATGGACGGGAAATATACCTTGGCCAAGGTCCCAGAAAATGCAACTTTACAATTTTCATTTGTTGGAATGAAATCTCAGGAAATTGCAGTTGTAAACAAAACAGTAATCAACATAATACTAACAGAAGAAGCTATTGGATTAGACGAAGTTGTTGCTATTGGATATGGAACTGCAAAAAAGACTGATTTAACTGGTTCTGTTACCTCGGTAAATAGTGGAAAACTCACACAACGTGCAATCACTTCATTAGATCAAAAACTACAGGGGCAAGTTGCCGGGGTACAGGTTACTCAGCCCAACGGTTCACCCGGACAAACACCCGTTGTTCGGGTCAGAGGTATTAACTCGATTCAATATGGCAACGATCCGCTTTGGGTAGTCGATGGGTTTCCGCTAAGTACAGGAATATCGTTTCTAAATCCAAACGACATTGAATCAATGACAATTTTAAAAGACGCCTCAGCAACAGCTATTTACGGAGCAAGAGGAGCTAACGGTGTAATTTTAGTTACTACTAAAAAAGGAAAATCTGGGGACACGAAAGTCAGTTATGAAACATATTACGGAACCCAAAACATCGCTAAAAAAATTGAATTGATGAATGCAAAAGAGTGGGCAACTGCCCAACGAACATTCTGGCAACGGTTTAGAAGTGGAGCTTTATTAAGCAGAGCATTTTCTCAAGACCAAATAGACCAAATGGGGGAAGGAACCGACTGGCAAGATGAAATTTTCAGAACAGCACTCATGCAAAGCCACAATTTGACCATAACAGGAGGCAATGATAAAACTACATTTTCAGTTTCTGGAAACTTTTTAAAACAGGAAGGTATTGTAATCAACTCAAAATACACCCGTGGAACATTTGGGGTAAATATTGAGCACAAAGCCAATGACAAATTTTCTTTTGGAACAAATATTAATACCAGTTACGAATACAATCAAAGCATTAGCACCGCGGCGGGGGTAAACAGCGGCGGGGTGATTTACAATGCCCTTAATTTTGCCCCAACCTCACCGATCAAAAACGACGATGGCAGCTACTTTTCTCAGCGTGATTACTACAACAAAACAGGGATCATGGCCAATATCAGCATACAAAACCCGGTTCAGATGGCTTACGATCAGGCCAGTAATTATAATAGGACCCATGTGTTGAGCAATTTTTATGGTTCATATACCATTTTGAATGGCTTGGTCGCAAAAGTAAGCCTGGGCGCAGATATCCTTTACGGTCGGTCGAATTCATACATTCCTTCAACTTTTATTTCGCAAACAACTGCCAAAGGAACTGCCAGCATATCCACCTCCCAATATTTCAATTGGGTAAACGAGAATACGCTGACTTACACCAAGACATTCAACAAGTTACATTCATTGACCGCATTGGTGGGCTTCACGGCTCAGCAGGCAACCACCGAAACATTTGGCGCAAGCAACACCAACTTTTTTTCCGATATTACCCAATATTACAACATAAGCAACGGGAGTACGCCAACAATTCCATCCTCTGATTATAGTAGGTGGTCGATGGCTTCATTTTTGGGCAGGATAAACTATGACTATGCCGGAAAGTACCTGGTAACGGTTTCCGCCAGGTATGACGGGTCCAGCCGATTTGGGGCGAACAACCGGTTTGGGTTCTTCCCATCAGGGGCATTGGCCTGGAAAATTAGCCAAGAAGATTTCTTAAAAGATGTCAATTGGCTAAGCAATTTAAAGTTAAGAGCCAGCTATGGCAAAACAGGGAATCAGGAAATTCCCCTATATCAAAATGTTCAATCTTATTATAAAACAACTTCCTATGTTTTTGGGAATGCCTCAAGTACGGCTGTTGCCCCTGGCGCATTGGTCAATCCCGACTTAAAATGGGAAACAACCAGCCAATACAATGCAGGAGTCGATATAGGTGTTTTTAAAGATAAATTAAGTTTTACAGCCGATTATTACTACAAAAAAACCGACGATCTTCTGTTTTCTGTTTCTGTACCCCGGCAGGGAGGTTACACTTCTGTATTACAAAACATAGGGAGTGTTGAAAATAAGGGATTTGAGTTAGGAATAAATGTAACCCTTGGCAAAAAGGATTTTCGATGGAATGCTACTGGCAATATTTCGTTTAACCGAAATAAAGTATTGGCGCTAGCCGATGCAAATTACTTTTTCGGTCCTTCGTTTAGCAGTTCTCTGGTACAGAAAAATGGTGGGTCGGCAACAGTCATTATGGTAGGCCAACCAATTGGCGTTTTCTGGGGAAATATATTTGACGGACTTTGGCAAACTGATGCAGCATATAAAGCAGGGCAGATGTCTACAAATACCAATGTCGGAGTCGGATTCGAAAACTACCGGGACGTTGACAACAATGGGATTTTCGAGGAAGGAAAAGATGAAACTATAATCGGAAACCCCCACCCCAAATTTGAATTTGGCATCAACAATTCGTTCACCTATAAGAACTTCGATCTCAGTTTCTTTATCAATGGAGTATATGGGAACGATGTGTTTAATGCCAACGCAATTGAATTAACCTCTCAGGTAAATGTTAACAATGCACTTAAATTAGTTGTAAATGCCTGGGATGGAGAAGGCACTTCAAATACAATAGCTAAAATCGACCGTCCTACAGGAAGGTCAGGTACTTTTGCTAACCGCGTTTCAACCCAATATCTCGAAGATGGGTCTTATGTCAGGCTTCAGAATGTCACATTGGGATATACTGTCCCCATTAAGTTTGTTAGCAAATTAAGAACATATATATCAGCAGATAACCTGGTTACTTTAACCGGATATTCCGGGTACAACCCCGAAGTTAGCGCTATGGGAAATACAAGTACTGCCATGGGAATTGATGCTGGTACATATCCAGTTGCCCGAATATTCAGGTTCGGTATTCAAGTCAATTTCTAACCTTTAAATATGAAATATATGAAAAAAATATATAGTTCCATTATTCTATTGTCTTTCCTGTTTTTTACTTCATGTGAAGAATTTTTAACAGAAACCCCACGTTCAGCTATTGGTGGTGAAAATTTCTTTCAAACGGCCACCGATGCCGATGTAAGCATTTCAGCAATTTATTCGGCCATTAAGAGCCATTATAATTATAATGCCTATTATTTTGGAGACATTTCAACTGAAATTGCCAATAGTGGCGAAGGATCTACTACCCTAAACAACGGGGAATATACGGCAGCAAACACCGCATTCCGGGACTTTTGGACACAGATGTTTAAAACCATCAATTATGCTAATGTTTCAATAAAGAATATCCCAGGAATAACAATGGACAATGACCTAAAAAACAGGTATATTGCTGAAGCCCGCTTCTTACGTGCCCTGGCATATTTCGAATTGGTTAGAGCCTTTGGAGGTGTCCCCAAGATAACTGAACCTACAACCGATGAAACAAATAACAATTTACCACGGGCCACTACAGATGAGATATATAGTTTAATTTTTGAAGATTTAAAAGCTTGCGAATCGGTACTTCCTGCAACCTATACTTCAGCAAATACAGGAAGGGCAACCTCGGGTGCAGCAAAAGCTTTAATGGCTAAAGCCTATCTACAAAAAGGTGATTATACAAATACCCTGGCCAAAACAAAGGAAATAATAGCCAGTGGAACCTACACTTTATTACCTTATCTAAAGGATGTTTTTGATGTTACAAAAGAAAATGGAAAAGAACACATTTTTTCTATTCAATTTTTGGGAGGAACTACTGAATACTTGGGTAGTAATATAAGCAGAAACTTTGCATCGAGAAATGTAGAGATCAACCCCAATGGGAATGGCGAAGCGTCTTATTCGAGCATTGCAGCAGAAGCTTTATGGTATAACTCAATCCCCGACCATTACCGGAAAAGGTTGATCCTTGTTACAACGTTTCCGACCACGTATTATCCCGTGATTAAAGCTAAAGGAAATGCACAGGCGGGGCCCTGTTGTATGAAATTTTGGGATCCGCTATATACAACAAGGGTTGGTTACGATGATGCAAACTGGATGGTGTTGCGTTACGCCGATGTACTGCTGATGTATGCCGAGGCCGAAAACGAAATTAACGGGCCTACTCAGGCAGCTTACGATGCTGTTAACAGTATCAGGAAGAGAGCCAGGGACGAAAACCAAAATGGTTTGGATGAAGCAAGTGAACTTGCGGAGTTACCCAATTTAAGTGGGTTGAGCAAAGATGAGTTTCGCCAGGCGGTGTGGAAGGAACGAGATATGGAACTTTGCTTCGAAGGACATCACCGATGGGACTTAATCCGTCAAAATAGGTTTGTAGAGGTTATTAATGCAAGTAGTATCGCCGCAAAAGTAACTTCAAATAATATGCTTTTCCCTATCCCAAATTTAGAGATACTGGCTAATCCAAACCTTACACAAAACACTGGTTATTAAAAAAACAGTCAAATAACGAGGCTGATATTACAAGATAACACATGCAGCAGCCTCGTTATTGACTTTAATATTGAATTGATCATGCCTTATGTCATAATTTTATTACTGGTTTGTCTTTGTTTTTCTAACCCGGTACCAGCACAAAAAAGTAACTATATAGCTACCGATGTTTGTGTCGTTGGTGGTGGAAGTGCCGGTATTGGGGCTGCTTTGGCTGCTTCGCGAGCCGGGGCAGAGGTGGTGCTAGTCGAAAAAACGGGCAAAATTGGTGGGACGAGTACTCAGTCGTACGTGAACAATTGGGAACCTGGACCTGGGTGTTCATACTCGTACGAGATATTTCGCAGAATGTCGCAAAAGCCTGGTTATATTGGAGTTGCCCGAAACCAACATGTTCACACCAGCGAAGAGCCCTACCAACTTTGGCTGATTGACAGTACGCTCAACTACAATAATACTCTTCGCCGGTTTGAGGGAGAACGGTTACCTTTTGATATCGACGAATTTAACAAGGTAATCCAACAGATGTTGGACGAAACCGGTAGATGCAAATTATTGCTCAATACAAGTTTTACTAAAGCACAAGTCAAAGGCAACCGGATCGAAAGTATTGAAGCAATTTCAGCTTCAGGCGTCAGATTGGTAGTTGTAGCAAAAATATATATCGATTGTACAGGTATAGCTGCCTTATGCCGTAATATAGGATGCAAGATGATGGTTGGAGCCGAACCACAATCTCAGTTTGAAGAACCATCAGCACCAGATGTGGCTAATCGTAAAGTAAATGCCATTTCTCTCTGTTACCAAATAAAACCTTCACCCGACACAAACTATACAAATCCCAATAATCCTCAGGATTTTGACTATAGTGCGGCAGCTTGGGTAACCGGCCCGGTTGGACGAGAACATAAACTAACCATAAATCCCTATGGGATAATAGAAGGAGAAGAATTCTTAAATCAACCTTACGACAGTATTTATTCTCAAGCCCGTAAAATAATTGACAAACATTGGGCTAAAATCAGAACTTATCCACCATTTAGAAAATATGTATTCGACAGCTATGCACCTGAATTAGGTATTCGAGAGAGTTATCGTGTGAAATGTGAATACATCCTGACTCAGAATGACTTATTAAAAGGTCTGTCGCAACAAACCCATCATGATGTGATTACCCTTGCTGATCATCCGATGGACGTACATGGGAAGAATACTATTCTAAAAGAAATAAAAGAGGCCTATGGCGTTCCTTATCGGTGCCTGATTCCCAAAGGATGGTGTAATTTATTGGTTGCCGGTAAATGTGCTGGCTTTAGCCATATAGCAGCATCGAGTTGCCGTTTGTCGCGTACAATGATGAGTCTGGGTCATGCTGCTGGTTTTGCTGCCAGCATTGCAGCCCGCGAAGGACTATTGGTTTTGGATGTACCGACAGAAAGGATTCAGGCTGAAATGAACCTAAAACTGCGTTCCAAGACAGATAAAGATGCTGATCCACAGTTGATTTATAAGACCATTGGAATTCTAAAGCATAACTTTCTCTGTTGCGATAACGGTAACGATTCAATCTTCCAGATTTCCGAATCAGGGAAGATCGAATGGGCTTATCCAGCCCCTAATTGTCAGGATGTGAGCTATCTCCACAATGGAAATATCTTGTTTTCTTATCACCATGGCGATGAAGGTCGTGGTGGTGTAATTGAAGTGACAAAGGATAAAAAGATCGTTTTTCAGTATGAAGTTGATGGAGAAGTGCATACCTGCCAGAGGTTGGCCAATGGAAACACCTTGGTTGGAATTAATAAAAATGCCACGATTGTCGAAGTTGATAAACAAAACAAAATCAGAAAAACTATTTCACTCAAAACCGAACGTTGTGGACACGATGCCATCCGAATGGCTCGAAAACTCCCAAATGGGAATTACCTTGTGTGTCAGGAAGGGGATCATCTTGTTGCCGAGTACAACAATGATGGCAAGCTTCTGAAAACATTTTCTTCTCCAGGGAAATGCTTTGAAGCCATCAGATTAAAGAATGGAAACACCCTAATATCAGATGGTTCTAATTGCTCTGTCAGAGAACTGGACACAAGTGGAAATATGGTCTGGCAAATTACAAAAGACGACTTCCCTGAAATAAAAATGAACTGGCTAGCCGGTATAAAGGCCCTACCCAACGGGAATATTCTGGTTTGTAACTGGCTTGGTCATGGAAAATATGGTGAAGGTATCCCTGCCTTTGAAGTATCGAAAAACAAAAAGATTGTTTTTTATTACATGGATAATGTTTGTACTAAATCCATATCAAATATCAGCTTAATAAACTAATGTCAATGTTAAAATACAAAGATGAAACTAATTAAAGTATTTTCAATTGCTGTTTTATTCGCTTTATCAGCTATTTCCTGTCTTTCGCAGGCACAAAAAAAAGCAACTTTATTTCTGAATCTTCCCGAATATTGCAATACACCGGATGGCATGACTCTAAGCAAGGACAACGACATTTATCTTTCGAGTCCGAATTTTAACAATCCTTTGTTTCCTGGCGTTATTATGAAGATTAGTCCCAAAAACGAACTTTCTATCTTTTATACTATGCCAGCTCATCCTGAGACTAAAATGGCCTGTCCTATGGGACTTGATTTTGGTCCGGATGGCAATTTATACATTGCTGACAATCAGTATTTTTATAATAAAGACCACAAATCGCGGTTGGTTAGGATCATCTTTAAAGATGGGAAACCCCTGAAAAGTGAAGTGGTGGTCGAGGGCATGAATTTAGCCAATGCTGTAATTTGGAAGGAGAAGAATTGCTATGTAACAGAAACCCGGCTCAACCTTTCAGGAGAAGACGGTACCAGTTGTATCTACCAATTCTCGTTAGACGAGATGAACCGGGGAACCATAAAACTGAAACCCGGCAAGGCCGACAGCCATTTAATCGCAGATTTTAAAACAGCCTATACCAACCGGGGCGATTGGGCCGGAGCCGACGGGATTACCATGGACTCGAAAGGGAACCTTTACACGGGCAATTTCGGGAACGGGGTAATGTCGAAAATAACTTTCAACGATGATGGCACCGTGAAATCGAACAAAGTATTTGTCCAGGACAAGGGCTTAACCTGTTGCGATGGTATTTTCTACGATGCCGCCAAAAATGTGATCTACGTGTCCGATTCGGAGAAGAATGCTATCCGTGTAGTAAGTATGGATGGCAAAGTAACTACCCTGAGCGAAAATGCTGACACCAACGGTGCCGATGGCAGCATGGACCAGCCTTGCGAGGTTCTGGTCCGAGGCAACGAAATGGTCATCTCCAATTTCGATATGCCTTTCCCTGGCTTGAAAAACACAAAGTTCGACGCTCCTTATACCCTTAGTGTGATAAAAATGAAATAGGAGAAATGGATCGGGTACTAAAAGGGAAGGTGGCTCTGGTAACCGGTGCTTCTTCCGGTTTTGGCGCCGGAATTGCCGGGCAACTGGCAAAAAATGAGGCTACTGTTTATATCATGGCTCGTATCATGAAAAAACAAGGGTTCATATTTCTTCAATTTGTGCCATTAAAACCTGGCCAAGTTGGAGCGTATATGGAGCGGCTAAAACTGATCTGGAACAGTTTACCCGCCATTTATATGCCGAATTACTCTCTTATGGTATGAAAACAACGATACTTCACCCATCGTGGGGGCTACTGGGTTTAAAGAAGCGGCCAATCTCGAACCATTTGATGCAGAAACCGAAAAAAGGATTATTCAACCCGATGAGATTGGAAACTTGGTTGTCAATATTTGTCGGCTTCCGGCACATTTGGTCATTCCAGAGATGAGCCTTTTCTCCTTAGTTCAGGAAATAAACCCGTACTAGAGGGAGCAAAAAGAAAATTAACTGTATATCATTAAAAACCATGCAAATAGAATTTAAAGGTAAAGTGGCCCTGGTAACCGGGGCTGCCGGGGCTATCGGGAAGAGTATAGCCAAAGAATTAAAAGAAAGTGGGGCCAATGTCTTCATCACCGATCTGAACGTGAAAGGGGTGGAAACTGCTGTCAAGGAAATCGGGTGCAAAGGCCTGGCAGCCAATGTTTGCGTTGAGACAGAGGTAAAATCTGTTGTTGACGCAGCAATCAAAGCTTATGGGACTGTTGACATTCTGGTGAATGTGGCCGGTATAATAGGCACTTCCCCGGTTGAAAGTATAACTGAAGAAGTTTGGGACCAGATGTTTGCGGTCAACTGCAAAGGCACTTTTTTCTTCACCAAGTATGTGGTGCCCATATTAAAAGAAAAGAAAAAAGGAAAGATCATCAATTTTTCGTCGAAATCAGGCAAAACCGGTTCGGCATTAATGAGCCATTATTGTGCAGCAAAAGGAGCTATCATTTCGTTTACACAGGCACTAGCTTACGAGTTAGCGCCATACCAAATCAATGTAAACTGTCTTTGTCCTGGAATTACAGACAACACTGGCGTTTGGAATACCTGCTCCGAAGGTTATATCAAAGACATGAACCTACCCAAAGATGAAGTTGTGAAGAAATTCACTGCTAAAATTCCTTTCGGGCGACTGGCTTCAGTAAAGGACGTTACAGCAGTTGTTACTTTCCTTGCATCGGAAGGAGCCGATTATATGACTGGGCAGGCCATTAATGTAACTGGTGGAAGAGAAATGCATTAATTAATCAATCAAAATAAAATATGTATACAAAAGAACAAGTTGCTTCGACTATAGATCATGCTGTTTTAAAGCCTGAATTTGGCGGCAAAGAGTTGAAAGAGCATGCACAAATGTGCCGTGATCTGGGTGTTTACAGTATGTGTGTAAAACCATGCGATGTGAAAGCAGCCAAAGAATTACTGAAAGGCAGTAGAGTGAAAGTATCATGTGTACTTAGTTTTCCGCATGGAGCTGATACTTCTGAGGTTAAAGTTTTTCAGGCAAAAAACGCCATTGAAAACGGTGTTGACGAAATTGATATGGTAATGAATATCGGCCAGTTTCTTTCCGGAAATTACGACTATGTAGTGAACGACATCAAAGGAGTTGTCGATATTGCCCACCAACACAGCGTTTTGGTCAAAGTGATCCAGGAAAGCGGATTCCTTTCCCTCGGACAAGTGGCCAAAGCTTGCGAACTTTCGTACCAGGCAGGCGCCGATTTTGTAAAAACATCCACAGGTTTCGGACCTGGCTCGGCTACCCCCGAAATCATTGATGTAATGCTTAAAACCGTGGGAGGCAAAATGCAGGTAAAACCATCGGGAGGTATTCGCGACTGGACAACTGCTGTTGACTATCTTAAACAAGGGGTTCATCGGCTGGGCATCGGTTCGACAAAAGCTGTACTTGACGGGTCGCCTGCCGAAGGAAACTATTAATACGAACTCATGAAAGCAATCAGATACTATGCCCCATTGGATGTAAGGGTTGAGGAAATCCCTTGTCCAAAGACAAAGCCGGGGGAAATATTGGTTAAAGTTGATGCCTGCGCGATTTGCGGGTCCGACCTGAAAACGTATAAAGTAGGTAATCCGAGAATGAAACCACCCATAACCATGGGGCACGAATTTACAGGGCTTATCGTTGAAACCGTCAAAGATGTACCAGGATTTTTCCTTGGCGACAGGGTAGTCATGGCAACCAGCATCAGTTGCGGCAAGTGCCTGTACTGCCAAAACGGATGGAGTAATTTGTGTGCACATCTCGAACCTATGGGTTTCTTTTACAATGGAGGGATGGCCGAATATGTTGTCATTCCGAAAAAGGCAATCTCGAACGGGCACTTGTTGAAAGTTCACCAAACGGTTAAGCCCGAACATGCTGCACTGGCCGAACCTCTGAGTTGCGCTGTCAACTCTGTGCAGCGTAGCAATGTAAAAAAAGGAGATTTTGTACTGGTCATTGGCGCCGGTCCAATGGCTATACTGAATGCTTTGGTGGCGAAAGAGTTCGGTGCTTCGAAGGTATTTATGACAGAATTAAACCCTTGCCGTCTGGAACAGGCAGCCCAGTTCGATATCGACCGGCTGATTAATCCGGCAGCAGAAGACCTTGAAAAAATTATAAAAGAAGAATCCAACGGTTATGGAGCAGATGTTGTAATTGTTGCTGCACCTGCAGCCCAGCCCCAGGAAGAAGCCTTGAAACTGGTCCGTAAAAGGGGAACGGTTTGCTTGTTTGCATCGTTACCCGCAGGAAAAAGTAATCTGACCATCGACAGTCGATTGATTCATTATAATGAGCTTCTGGTAACGGGCAGTAGCGACTCAACCGCCAACGATGTTCGGAAAGCGGTTGAAATGTTGGCAAAACCAGAATTCCCGGCACATAAAATTGCCTTTCACCAGATGGGATTGGAAGACATTCATAAGGGTTTCGAATTAATGATCAGCGGAGAAGCTTTGCGCGTGGTACTAAAACCCTGATAATAATGCAACATGGAAACGAACTTAAAGAATAAAGTTGTTTTGGTTACCGGAGGAAGCCGGGGCATTGGCAAGGCGATATGCTATGCTTTTGCTAACGAAGGATGTCATGTAGCCGTTAATTATGTCAGGAACAAAGAGTTGGCTGAAGGTATAGTAAAAGAAATTAATTCACTTTTCCCGGGGAGATCAATAGCCGTTGGGGCCGATATGTCGAAAGAACCGGAAGTACTGGCAATGATTGAGCGAATTGAAGCCGAACTTGGCTCAATCGATGTGCTGGTTAACAATGCTGCTTATTGCCCCAGTGGCCCTATTACATCGTATACTTCAGAAGAGTGGGAAAAAACCTTTGCCATTAATGTTACCGGTATGTTTGTAGCCAGCCGTGAGCTGGTAAAAAAATGGCTGGCCGGCCAGAAACAGGCCTGTATTGTAAATATCGCATCACAGGCGGCTTTTCGTGGTTCGACTACCGGGCATTTACCTTACGACAGCAGCAAAGGGGCTATGGTGTCGTTTACGGTAGGCCTTGCCCGGGAAGTGGCCAAACAGGGTATCCGTGTAAATGCTATTGCTCCCGGCCTTGTCCGTACCGAGATGGTGGCTGAAACCTGGGAGAAAAAGAAAGAAAAGTACCTGGAGCGGATACCCCTTTACCGGATTGCAGAACCCGAAGAAATAGCCAGTGTGGCAGTCTTTCTGGCATCGTCGGCTGCAAGTTATATTACCGGCGCTACCATTGATGCCAGTGGTGGTATGGTCATGCGTTAATACAAAATCAAACCAATAAAAGATGAAACTAAACCGGATATATGTCAAGCTTTGGCTGATGATGTTCCTGCAATTCCTGCAATTCTCGGTATGGTGGGTTCCTCTGGCGGCATATTTGACCAACCTCGGGGTGGGCGATATACAAAAAGCTCTCATTCTTAGTTCAATGGCTATTGGATGCATTGTTTCTCCTGTTGTGGGTGGATTGGCCGACCGCTATTTTTCATGCGAAAAAATCCTGGCCTGGTTAAACTTACTTACGTCTGTCTTGCTGACAGTTGCCGGATTTCAGTCAAATCCTGATTTCATCTTTGTCCTGTTGTTACTGGCTATGTTTGCCTATATGCCCAGTTGGGGTTTGACCAGCGTAATTGCCATGACGCACTCGCCTTCCGAACAGTTTCCCCGAATCCGGCTAGCTGGTTCGGTTGGATGGGTGGCTTCCGGTATTTTTAGCATTGTGGCTGTACGGTTTTTTAAGGTCAGTTTCGATGGAACAAGCTTGCCCCTGTTCTGTGGCGCTGTCTTGTCTCTGATTGCAGCATTGGTAAACCTAACGTTGCCATCGACACCGTCGCAAGCTAGAGGACAAAAAATTTCACTGGTGCAAACTTTGGGACTAAAAACAATCAGCTTGATGAAAAACAAGGATTTCGCCATTTTCATTATTGCCTCATTTCTTGCCTTCATCCCTTTTGCCCTTTATTGGTCATATCTATCTCAGTTTTTACAAAGTATCGGGTACAAATACCTTACGGTGACCATGAACTTTGGACAGGTAACCGAAATGCTGATTTTGTTTTTCGTTCCATCGGTCATTAGGCGTTTTGGACTGCGCCTGACCATGGTAGTTGGCTTGATAGCTTTGTTGTTCAGGTACGTAGCCTTCTACTTTGGTACGGTTTCAGGGCTCGGTTGGATGTTATTTGGAGGTATTTTGGTGCATGGAATCATTTTTGGATTTTTCAGCGTTGGGGGCCAGATTTATATTGATAAGGTAGCACCTGCTGAATTAAAAGCTCAGGCACAGGGTTTTATTTTCGTTATCACCTTTGGTGCAGGGATATTAGCCGGTAATTTCCTGGGCGCCTGGCTAATCAGGTTTTATACCGTTGTCGGAAGTCCAGGAGCAGGCAGCGTTCAGTGGGACAAAATTTGGGCTTTTACCAGCCTTTGTTCATTTGTGGTCGTGGCGTTTTTCAGTATTTTCTTCAGGTATAAATCGAAAATTACAAAGCATGAAGGCTGAATACTTACTCGGGATCGATCATGGAGGTTCGGTGTCGAAAGTAGCTTTGTTTGATACTGAAGGCCATGAAATTGCAGTTTCGTTCCGATCAGTTGAATTGATCCAGAATTTTCAGGGATGGAGCGAGCGTGATGCCAACCAAATGTGGACTGATACTTGTGAAATGATTCGGGAAATAATAAGCAAATCCGGGATAAATTCTTCTCAAATACTGGCAGTAGGATGCACCGGACATGGAAATGGGTTATACCTTGTTGACAATACTGGGGACCTGGTGCGAAATGCGATTAACTCATCAGACTACCGTGCACAATCCTATATCGATCGTTGGAAAGCGTGTAGAGTAGATCAACTTTCACTTCCACTTACCGCACAATGTTTATGGCCTGGTCAACCTAATGCTCTTATAGCCTGGTTAATCGACCACGAGCCAGAAACAATTGAGAAAGCACGGTGGATACTGATGGCCAAAGACTTTATTCGCATGAAGCTGACAGGAAAGTTTCATGCCGAAATCACTGATATGTCTGGCACCAGCCTGATAAATGTCATTGATGGAAAATACGATAACAAAGTACTGGAAATATTTGGATTGGAGAAAATTGGGCACATGCTTCCCCCTTTAATTGGTTCAGCCGATGTGGCTGGCTATATTACTTCTGAAGCATCAATATCGACAGGTTTGAAAGAAGGCACCCCGGTTGCCGGGGGAATGTTCGACATTGATGCCTGTGCCCTGGCCTCTGGCATCGTTGACGAAAACCAGATGTCGCTGGTGGCTGGAACCTGGGGCAACAATCAGTATATTTCCAAAACACCGTTGGTTGACAAAGACCTTTTTATGACAAGCCTATATAGCATTCCATGTTGGTATCTCATGTTGGAGGGGAGTCCAACGTCGGTGAGTAATCTGGAGTGGTTCATCAAAACATTCCTCTCGAATGAAAAAGAAGAAATGGGCGACCGTTTTTTCCACTGGATGGACGCTCAGGTTTCGGCGGCAACACCGGGAACGGCAAATGTCATTTTCCTTCCGTTCATCCACGGGTGCAACGAAAAGCCTACGCTCAAAGCCTGTTTCTATGGAATGGATGGAAATACAAACCGTAGCATGTTAATCCGGTCGGTATATGAGGGTATCGTGTTTGCGCACAAACACCACATCGACCGTTTACTGAAGTTCAGGGACAGGCCCACGGTGATCCGTTGCACGGGAGGCGCAACCAATAGCGCTGTATGGATGCAATTGTTTGCCGACATCATCGGCATTCCGATGGAAATTCCCGAAGGAACACAACTTGGCGCACTAGGGGCTGCAATGGCGGCAGGAGCGTGTTGTGGCGTCTATAACGGTTTTCCTGAAGCAGTTAGGAACATGATTCGAATCAGACAACGATTCGAACCTAATCCTGACCAGTTCGCAATGTATGAGAAAAAATATTTAACATACAAAAACTTTATTCAAAAAATAAAGAATATACTATGAAAAGTCCAAATTACTTGTTTTTTTACCCTGATATATGCAATGATTTTAGGAGCTTAGATATAATATTTAGCCTCGACAAAGTATTTGAACAAATATTGTAGTATTTATATTGAAATAAAAAATGCGACTATAGTCGTTCTTATATTCTGTAGTTTTATATTAATTAATTAACAATTATTTTTGAGAATTAACTAAAACTTTAGCGTAATATCATAACATAATTTACATGTATTTGTAATGTAATAAATTGAATATCAGGAAATACCATATCTATACCATTTGACATGAGCGTTTTGTAAAATATTGACAATCAGCTTGGAATAAATAATAGTTCAAACCCCAGCCATATTATATTAAAAAAACCAAAAGCTTAGTAATTGAAATAATTACTGAGCTTTTGGTTTAATTGTATATATTACACGGAATACTTTACCAAAGTTCAACAGATCGGTTGTTGGGTACAAAATATGGAAATTCTTTTCTTAAATGTTAACTCTCATAACGAAAGTGATTGCTTCGCTGCCCTACCGCACAAAAAAAAGGGTCTTTATTTTTACCTGTTTTTCCAACAAAACCAGACAGGACCTAGTGCTTTTAATTCAAGCATTGTAAGTATAACTTCAAAACTTCACACGTTTACCTACCAATAGTTTAATTGGCAACAAAAATATCCACCCTTTTATGAAACAAAACCAATGTTGATGCCATATAGATAAACAACATTCATTAAATAATAAAAGCTATGACTTCAATTAATTGTCCAAAATGTAAAAGTCACATTAGCGAATGGGATGTTATTTGTTTAAAATGTGGACACACTCTTACTCCAGAGGAACGCGAACAACTTGTAAAACAACAGGAAGAATTAGCTGCCTACGACACTGAATTGAAAAGTTCGGCTTATGAAAAAGAGATGAAATTGAAACCTCGGCATCATCTTCAGAAAAAACTCGACAAATTTTTGGTTGACACTTTTGGCGTAACTATTGATGTAATAACTGTATTCATTGTTGCTCTTATCTTGCTTGCCGCAGCGGCTGTGTTTATGCTAATGTAAAAGTTCATGTGCGGTTTTGTTTCCCGTTCCTAAGAGAAAATGCAATTTAATTTATCACCATACTAAATATAGCGTCCTGAAAACAGAAAGCTGTATTAATATTTATTGAATATCACATAGAATACCTAATTGATTTAGAGTTGAGGTTCACCAGCCCAGGCCGCTTGCGCTTCATTCAGCTGTAGGCAAGAAAAAGAGTATACATATAATGTTTTCTACCAATGTGTAAAACCAGAATACATACTTACTGTTGTTTCGAAATATAACTATGAATTAATGCATTATACTCATTCATAACCTGTACTACAACTTCATTACAAACATTAAACTGTTGATTTCCAATAAACCTGATCGGTAATACCTTAGGCGATGTTCCCGAAATAAATGCGGCATCAAAATCGGAAAGAAAGTGAAAACTGACAGCCTGCTCCTCAACCTTTAAATTAAGTTTTTTTATACATTGTATCACTTTTTGGCGTGTAACGCCTTCAAGTACCATTGATGTTGGAGCGGTATAAAATTTCTCTGACTTTACAAAAAATACATTTGAGCGGCTTCCTTCTGTAATCAATCCATCCTGATTAACCAACAAAACCTCATAGAGTTTAGTATCAGACATCAGTTGATTGGCCTTAGTGCGAAGCTCCGCCTGAACAACTTTTGCATTAGGGTTATTACGCTCAGCAAAAAGTAAATCAGTAGTTATACCACTTTTATAATCTTCGCTTGTAGGATAACTGTGTGGAATAAAATAATAAACCCATTTTATTTCATCCTTAGAAACAAAACAAACAAATTTAACATTGCCAATCGCCTGGTTATTTTCTAAGATTAGCGTTTCAATGTTTTTTTTAAACTCTGATAACGATATCTGATAATTATAACCCTGAAGCCATAATGAATTTGACAAACGTAAATAGTGATCTTCAACAAAAAGCGGAATACCATCAATTACTCGAAGAACTTCATAAACAGTATTGTCAACATCAAAAGACGTACTAAAACATTCATTCTCCGCAACCACGCCATCATTTGTCACCAATAATTTCATATCTTTTAATTCCTAAAATTAAACCTAAAACATGTCAAAACAGCTCAAAACAGCAAAAACATCATTAATACAAGTATTTATAAACTATAAAGATTTCACTTTGTTTCAATTTTTATTTAAACGAAGTTAAATACATTGTTGATAATCTAAACTGATTGAGGTGCTAAATGATAACTTGAGATTCACTAATTTTGAATAAATAAAATGGGTCCTCTAATGAAAAACCTGATTGCGATAAAAATTGCCTCCATCTATTTTTTCCTGGGGTTTTTATGGATTCTTTTTTCCGACCAGTTTATATTATCTTTTGGCTATAACGCTAATACTATTACAATTTGGCAGACTTACAAAGGCTGGTTTTATATATCAGTAACTGCTTTGCTGTTGTTTTTTCTGATTCGAAATGAAATAAAGAAGAAAAATCAAATTGAAGAAAATCTGATTAGGGCAAAACAAAAAGCTGAAGAGTCAGACCAGTTAAAATCAGCTTTTTTAGCCAACATGTCACATGAAATTAGAACCCCCTTAAATGGTATTTTAGGATTTTGCGAATTGCTAATCGATGATTCTTTTTCGCAGGAAGACAAGAGGATATTTGCCGAAAATCTTACAAAAAATGGTAACGACTTGTTGCAATTAATCAACGACATTATGGACATCTCCAAGATCAGGGAAAATCAATATAAAATAAGCAGAAAAAACTTTAGCTTGAACAAACTGTTTAAATCGCTTTTCGACGAATACCAACAATCAGAATTAGTTTCAACCCACAATAAAGTTTCTTTGAAATTAATATGTAACGATGATAATACTGAAACCGGGATATTTTCGGACCCAGCATTGATAATGCACGTATTTAAAAAATTAATCAACAATGCTTTCTTTTTTACAACTGAAGGCTATATTAAGTTTGGTTTTATCGAAACTGAGAATGGAATTGAGCTTTTCGTTGAAGACACTGGCTGTGGAATTGAAGAAACAAATAAAGAAGAAATTTTCAAACCATTTTTTAAAGGAAAAACCCCGGTAGTGGGCAACAAAGGTTTTGGATTAGGATTAGCCATCTGTAAAGGACTGGTAAAATTGCTCGATAGCAATTTGCAGTTTAAATCAGAGGTTAATAAAGGAAGTCGCTTCTATTTTATTATCAGTAACCAATACGTAAAACAAGATAAAATATTTCTAAACTAATTGATAGATATTGGTCTTCTGCTAAATTTATATAAAAAAGGCTATCCACTTAGATAGCCTTTTTTATCCGGGAATCTTTATTCTACTTTTTCGTTGCCCTGATTATTGCTCTAAAATACCCCAATGATTCGGCAATTCCCATTTCCGGGGTTGCCATATCACGTTCGTACTCAAGACTGCAAACACCTGTATAACCAACTTCCCGAAGCATTTTAACAAAAGCCGGAAAATCAATAATACCACGACCAATTTCAATGGAATATCCAAGTTTAGTCGGACCGGTAACATCTTTAATATGAATATCAAAAACACGCGACTTGAATTTTTTCAGGTCAGCAACTGCATCTTTACCATTACGTGTATCATGGCCAATATCCAGGCACATACCAATTCTTGGATCCAAATCTTTTACATGATCCCAAACATCTTGTGCATCTGGATAAATTTTTATATCAGGTCCATGTAAATGAATAGCATATTTGAAATCATATTCTTTCACTTTTTTATCAACATAAGGTAATAACTCATAATTTGGGACGCCTACAATAAGTTTAACACCTACACGTTTGGCATAAGCAAAAGCAGTATCAATCTCAGCTTCCGATCTCATATAAATAGGTCCAACTGCATATCCTGTAACACCTTTTTCTTTCAGTTTAGCATGAAAAGCGGCGATTTCGGCAGTGGTACTTTTCATTGGTAAGTGAAAATCTTTTATACACAAATAATGAACATCAGCACGTTGCATTATAGCTAACGATTTATCCAAATCGTTCAATTTAACAAACGAATAACCTGCCATACCTACTTTAAATTTTTCTCCTGTTTCGGCAGGTGGTTGCGGCCCAGGACGCTGTTCCTGCTGGGCTTTACTCATTAATCCTGTCGCAAGCAAAAACAACAGGATAAAAAACATTGATTTAATCATGATGAAAAGAGTTTATTGGTTTATCATTGACAAAACTAGAAAAAAACCTTTTAGAAAACTACCAGAAAAAACCACAAACGATTAATTGCGATTGAAGAAATACTTTATTTTTAAACATCACAAACAAGAACAGTCTGACGATTACTTAAATAATTGAGTCAGATCTAATTAACCTAAAATTGGGGCAAATATGACAAACAAATTCTTTTTCGTATTGGCATTAATTATTACTTTTTTAACTACCGGATGTCAGAGAAAAAAAGCTAATCTAATTCAGTATGTAGTTCCTCTTATCGGGACTGGGCCATCAACAGGTCCTAGTGAACAAAAGTATAATCAAAGGGCCGAAGCCTGGGGGCAAGACATTCCTGCTGTATCAACCCCTTTTGCTATGACGCAATGGACACCTGAAAATCGTCCAGGTGAAAACACATGTTTACCGCCCTATTATTATATGGCCCAAAAGATACAGGGATTTAGAGGTTCACACTGGCTTGGCGGATCGTGTGTTCAAGATTATGGCAGCTTTACAATTATGCCTATTACAGGTATTTTGGCTACTTTCCCTTCAGAAAGAGCCTCTTTGTTCAGTCACGAAACTGAAGTTTCAACCCCTTATTATTATTCGTGTTTGCTGATGAAATACCAGATCATGGTTGAAATGACCAGTACTCCCCGTGCTGGATTTTTTCGTTTTTCTTATGTTGATAAGGAACAGTCTTATATTTTAATATCGCCCAACAGTAGTGAAGGTCAAGGCTATGTAAAAATTGATCCAGCAAAAAATGAAATATATGGTTACAATCCAGTGCATCGCATTTATCAGGGATCGGGACAACCTGCCGGATTTAACGGGTATTTCGTCGTCCGGTTTAATAAACCTTTACAAAAGTACGGATGTTTCTTCCAAATGGAAGATCATAAAGGAGAAAAGGAACTTGGAGGGAAACCAGACATAGGTGCTTATGCAAAGTTTGACATAAGCGAAGGTGATGTTATTCTGGCTAAAGTTGGCACTTCTTTTACCAGCATTGATGAAGCACGAGCAAATCTGGATGCCGAGATACCTCATTGGAAATTCGATGAAACAAAAGCAGAATCAGAAAAAATTTGGAATGATATTCTAAACTCCATTCAATTAAAAGGTGGAAAACAAGAAGATTACATCAAATTTTATACAGCAATATATCATTCCATGCTATATCCACGTACGTTTAGCGATGTTAGCGGCACATATCCGGCTTTTGATGGGAATAAAAAGACTGAAAAAATTGAGAAAGGACACGTTTACTACGACGATTTTTCGTTATGGGATACCTTTAGGGCCCAGCTTCCTTTAGTAAGTTTAATTGCTCCTGACAAATATGAAGATATGATGAAATCGCTTGTTTTAAAAGCTGAACAAGGCAATTGGCTCCCAGTATTCCCACTGAGAAACAGTTATACATCAGCAATGGTTGGCGACCATGCCAATACTGCTCTTGGCGATGCTTACACCAAAGGGTTCGACATCAATATCGACAAAGCTTACCCCTATATGCGTAAAAATGCTTTTGAAGCTTCAGATGGCAATGATTTTAAGGATGGTAAAGGTAGGCAGGGAATAAAATCCTATTTGAAATATGGATATATTCCATTGGAAGACAGCATTAAAGAAGCTTATCACAAAAACGGACAGGTTTCGTGCACTCTGGAATATGCTATGACCGATTTTGTACTTTCTAAAGTGGCTGACAAGTATGGAAAAACTGATGATGCAAAAATATTAAATCAACGTGCAAAAAACTATCAGCTGGTTTTCGATAGTGATACAAAAAGTATGAGAGGTAAATACCTCAATGGCACTTGGAGTAAAGAGTATAATCCTCACTCAAATGTTTCTTACTTAACAGAAGGAACATCCTTACAATATGGTTGGTTTGTACCTCACGATATTTACGGATTATTTGATTTAATCGGCAGCAAACAACAAGTTCACGAAAAACTCGACAATTTTTTTACAAGCGGCGAATACTTGCCTGACGACGAATCATGCCATCATATACCTTATTTGTACAATTACCTTGGTGATTACACTGCCACACAAAAAATAGTAAAAAACGTTTTGTCCACCGAATATACCCAATTTGATGGAGGTATACCGGGGAACGACGATTCTGGCCAAATCTCGGCATGGTATGCACTATCGGCAATGGGGTTTTACCCAGTTTGCCCTGGAACAAGTGAATACCAACTATCCTCTCCTATTTTTGAGGAAGTTAGATTAAACCTTAATCCCAAATATTATCCTGGAGGAAAGTTTGTCCTGAAAATAAATGACAAAGACACCTATGCCGCATTCGCTAAAGTTAAATTGAATGGAAAAGAAGTTCCATTTATTTTAAAACACGATGACATTCGAAAAGGAGGTACGTTGAATTTTTCTGACAAAAAATAAAATAACGTGAGTTCTAGCTAAATTTAATTGTAATATTCTGTAAATAAGGCAATAAGGTTTGGTGTTATGGGAATATGTATTTTCTACTAAGGTTAAAAAGATATTGTAAGGTTTTGAAACCTTATTTTTGAATTCAACCTTAGTAGAAATTCGAAGCATAAACATTTTTGACCTTATTAATTTGAAGTTTTTCAGTCATATACAATTTACTCTTACGTCGAACCACCTTAGAATAATCTCTTTTACTCAATTTTTAGTGTCTTCCCTCTGCACTATATTGCATTACACCAAATGTATTACAAAATAGTGCAGAGCTTTATAAGGAGTAGAAACTTTTGTCTAACCGTTTCTTTTGATTAAAAAAGTTATTGTTGTACTGGCTTATAATGCCTTTTCAGCCATCGGGCTAATCCGTCTAAACCAGGGAAAAGTACGCGTTCAGTAATATTGGCCTGATCAAGTTTATCTCTCACTTCAAGTTTCAATTCTTTGGGAATAATTATCCGCCGGTATAATCCTGGGTGATTAATCAGCCAGCTATCCATAATAGCCGTTGGGTTATTCATTACCGAGAACAGCGCAAATTGGTTAACGATGCGTTCGTCGAGCGATGGCGGTTCGAAAAAAATTACCTGTTCGTTTGGGAAAAGACAATCGAGATCGCTGAGCGAAACAATCTTTTCAAGCATTTCCAGGGTAAACGCATTACATTTTTCGTTCTTAAGTCCGTCACAAAAAGGTTCAGGAACCAACTGGTTTACCTTTACAAAGTCAACTTTCCAAATTACCCCGTCGGTGTCATATTTTTCGGTGTTAGCCGTAGCAAAATGCATGGCTATAAATGGAGAATAAGTCCAGTCGATTAACCGCGTTGGCAAACCATGATGTTGAGCCAAGACTAAAGCACGCCAGAATGTTCCGGTAAGCTGAGGATCGCTGTGAATGGAGTATTTTCTGAAATTTCGAAGCAAATGATATTCAAGTTCAGGTTTTTCGCCGCAATTACGCAAAAAACTGTTTTTTAGTTCATAGTTTTTATCCGATAATCCACGAAAAGCGTAGTCAGAACGGTACCGACCCATTGCAGGCTTCCAGGAATCATGGTAAACTTCTTCGCACAATTGTTCCCACGATTGAATAATAATATCGTTTTGCCCGATCATTTAAAGGTATTTACTACCCGTAAATATAATCGATTTGACAGTAGCTTAAACAGAACCTTTTCGTGTACCAGAGAATTTAACACTTTTTTGATCGCTTTTGCGAGTTGTTTGATTGACCTTTTCTACTGAAATAGTTGAGTCTTTCGCTGTTATTTCAGGCTTAACAAATTTTTTATCGTCTTTAGCTTTGTTCTCCTGAAATGATTTCGATTCGATTGTCGTCGGCTTTGGTAAAAAGGTTGGGTTAACATGTATTTGCGTGGTCAATTTTAAACCCAGCAAATAAAATACTGAAGCGCCAAATAAAATTAGTTTCATCTGTTTTCTGTTTTTGAGTAGTGCTAAGTTAAATTAAATCATTCGAATAACCACATCTCCAATTATTAAAAAATGGCGATTTTTAATTGAACAACCTTTTTAGAAAGGTAAACAACAAAATTTTGGGCATGAAAGGAGAAATGACTGGCAACTTTTTTTTAATTATTAATCATGTCCAGGGAAAACGATTCCGGCATCAGCTCTAACATTGTCCATAATCTCCATTAAATCAGCAGAAAGACTGTGCGGCATCCAATCGCTTTCAGTCATGCCTTTATCGAGGCATTCCATTACGTGAGCAGCTTCAAGTTCATAGCCAAATCCAGCTCCTTTCTCAAATGTGATAAGCTTTTCGTCTTCCCAGTTTTTCCAATAGGTGAGCGAAGTTGGTGTATAAAACCGGCGGTTCATGCGAACAAAACCATTCTCGAACGAAAATTCGGTTTGTGTTGACGAATGTGAGGCAAAGCTCGAAACAAGTGAAGCAATTTCTCCACCAGGAAAACTGAACGACATCATAATTGATTCTTCGGCGCCGGTTGGGCAAAACTTGGCCAGTGTTTTTATTTCCGAAGGTTTGCCCAAAGTCATGAGTGACATAAAAACAGGATAAATACCAATGTCGAGAAGCGAACCACCACCTAAAGCTACATTATAAAGCCGTTTCTCGGTATTAAATTCAGCATTGAAGGCAAAATCCGACCGAACCATTTTCAGGGCTCCAAGTTCGCCCGAACGAATAATATCAAGCACTTTCAGAAAGCTGGGCTGAAACCTTGTCCAAAAAGCTTCCATCAAAAATGTATTGTTACGTTTCGAAGTCTCTATCATTTTTGCCACTTCTTTCCCATTGATGGCAAAAGCTTTTTCACATAAAACTGCTTTCCGGTGGTTGAGGCACAGCATGGCGTGCTCGAAATGGTGCGAATGTGGCGAAGCGATATAAACCACATCAACAGCAGGATCGTTTACCATCTCGTCGTAGCTTCCGTAAGCTTTTTCGAAACCGAGGTCGGTTGCAAAGGCCTGTGCGTTATCTAAAGAACGAGAGGCAGCTGCGTAAAGGCGGGCATTGGGTAGCAATTTAAGGTCGCCGGCAAATTTTCGTGCAATTCTACCACATCCTAAAATAGCCCAGTTGTATGTTTTGCTCATGGTGTATGGTTTGGGTTAATGGCGTGCAAAATAAGCATCTTTCCACGAACTCGCTTCGAAAAGCAGAAGAACTTCGCATATATGGTACGAATTTGTCCGAATACGGCAGCAACTTTAATTACCTAAAGCCATTGTCTGGAGTTATAAGTTTGTGACACCAACGGTTTGCACACATTACACCAATGCCAACCGGCTAGTTTGGAACAAGGCAACAGTCGAGTAAATAGGCAGTGAACAGTAAAATCCACGACACACCTCGCTCCTCTCCCAATCACATCAAGTCACATAGCATCACGATTCAGATAAGTATCAACATCTCATATCACAATGTAACTTCTACTTCATTTTCTCTCCGCAATCTAAAAACCGGTAGATGATCAATCTTTTCCTTCCAAATTTACCATATTCATGAACTTCATCCCTCCAAATCTGTTTGAATGCTGTCATCTTTTTTTGATATGAGCGAATTAAAAACAGAGCGGGAACGGTTGCCCCGTTGGATGAAAGCACAGCTTCCTGGCGGCGAAAGCTACTCGAAGGTAAAACGACTGATTGCCGACCACCGCTTGCATACGATATGTACCAGCGGTAATTGTCCCAATAAAGGCGAATGCTGGAATGCAGGCACCGCCAGTTTCATGATTTTAGGCGATAAATGTACCCGTAATTGCCGGTTTTGCTATGTAAAAAACGAATTGCCCGACGAGGTTGATTGGTTTGAACCGTTGCGCCTGGCCCAAACGATACAAACGTTAGGGCTTAGACATTGCGTGGTAACATCGGTAACCCGCGACGACTTGCCCGATGGTGGCGCCGGGTTCTGGGCAACAACCATTCGCAAAATCAAAGAATTAAACCCGGGAACAACCATCGAAACGCTGATTCCCGATTTCAACGCTAATCCAGAGTATTTACAAAAAGTAATTGATGCGGCTCCTGAAGTGATTTCGCACAACCTCGAAACGGTACGTCGCCTCACTCCCAAAGTTCGCAGCACAGCCCGTTACGACCGCAGTTTGAAAGTATTGGAAATGATTTCAAATGCCGGAATTGTTTCCAAATCGGGAATTATGGTAGGCTTGGGCGAAACTGAAGCCGAAGTATTGCAAACAATGGACGATTTACGTTCGGTTGGCTGTAAGGTTTTTACCATCGGGCAATATCTCCAACCCGACTCTAATTTGCTGCCTGTTCAGGAATACATCGTTCCTGAACTTTTTGAGAAGTACCGGATGGAAGGATTGAAGCGAGGCTTTTCGTATGTCGAAAGCAGTCCGTTGGTACGCTCATCATATCATGCCGAAAGGCACGTTAATGGATAATAATAAATCGATTAATTTTCTATGATAATTCAGGAAACGAAACCTGAAACATAAAAAACATCCAATAATGAATATCCAATTTTCAGATTCGCATCCGGCACCGACCTTGAAATTTGGAACTAGAAACTTAATATGAAACGTCAAAAACATACCGTACAGCAGATTATAAATCTGACACCTGAGACATTCATTCTACGGCTCGACCGCGGTAATTTTCAGTTCGAGCCTGGACAGTACGTGATTATTCGTATTCCCGAAGAAAACAAAGGCCGGGAATATTCGATTTATAGCGGTATAAACGATGGGTACCTCGATTTCCTGGTGCGTGAAATCCCGGAAGGAAACTTTTCGCGCTACCTGCGCCACCTGTTGCCCGGATCGGAGCTCGATGTTGAAGGCCCGAAAGGTTATTTTATTCTTGATAAGAAAACCCAACAAGGACATAAAGCCTTATTTATTGCTACTGGCACAGGCATTTCGCCATTTCATTCGTATGCCCGCTCGTATCCCGAGCTGCATTTAAAAGTGCTGCATGGAGTACATTTTGAGGATGAAGCTTATGGCCGCGATTCGTTTGAACCGCAAAATTACACATTATGTACTTCAAGAACAGATAAAGGCGATTACTTTGGCCGTGTAACATACTACCTGAAGGAGAATAAATTAGATACAGGAACTATTTATTATCTGTGCGGAAATTCGGCAATGATTGATGAAGTAACTACGATTCTGGAAAGTAAAGGCGTCCCTGCTGACCAAATACGAACAGAAGTATTTTTTTAAATAAAAAATGGCACTCGATAAAATCCTGAACTCATCCAGAATTCAGGATTTTTTATTTGGTTTTGTACGGTCTGTCCTATTTTTTTAATTTTGTGTCGATGCCCAATTGTGAAGAAATTCAAAGTACACTTAATGAAACAAATAAGCATTGCCAGTGAAATTAAAAATTGCTGTCCAAAATTAAGACTTGGATGTATTGAAGCAGATGTTGTAGTAACCGAACCATCCGCCGATCTTATGCAAAAAATGGATGCTAAGATTCAGTCACTTGCGCAATCTCTCAGCATCGAATCAATCAGTAAAATACCAACTATTGCAGCATCGAGAAAGGGCTATAAGGCTTGCGGTAAAGATCCGGCCAGGTACAGGTTATCAGCTGAGGCATTACTACGCCGGGTCGTTTCAGGTAAAGGACTTTATCAAATCAACAATGTAGTCGATCAATTAAACTTTGTATCTATATCAACAGATTTTTCCATTGGCGGATACGATGTCGACCAAATTTATGGCAATATTTCGTTAGGAATTGGTAGGGCCGACGAACCTTATACCGGAATTGGCCGGGGAGAACTTAATATTGAATTTCTGCCTGTTTTTCGTGACGAAAATGGAGCTTTTGGAACACCAACCAGCGATTCCTCACGAACAGAGGTAACTCACAAAACAAGTAGGTTTTTAATGGTTATTCTTGATTTTGAGAATAGCGACTCGCTCGACGAAGCGCTGCTGATGGCTCAAAAGCTTTTGCTGAAATATTGCAGCGCCAAGAACCTTGACATTAGAATTATTCAATAATATGTGGAGAAGATTCTGTAAAGTTTTACTCAAACTCTGGGGCTGGAAAACCGTCAATGGTGTGATGCCGCACAAAAAGGCCATTATCATTGGTGTTCCGCATACCAGCGCGTGGGATTTTGTAGTGTCGTACCTTTACTATACTTCGGTTGGAGGCGTGGCAAACATTGTCATTAAACGCGAATTCTTTTTCTGGCCATTAGGCTACTTACTAAAAAAAATGGGAGCTATTCCCATCGACCGCTCCAAAGGGGTTTCGATGGTGAAGCAAATTATCCACGAAATGAACAGTCGCGAAATAATGCACCTGGCCATTACACCCGAAGGAACGCGCCATCTGAATAAGCGATGGAAAGCGGGTTTTCACACTATTGCCAAAGCTACAGGTGCCGTTGTTTACCTGGGGTTTTTCGATTTCGGAAAAAAGGAAATTGGTTGGCTCGAAACCTTAGAATTAACCGATAATGCCGAAGCCGATATTCGCCGGATGAAAGCTTACTACAGAGCTAAAGGTATCGTTGGAAAATATCCCGACCAGTTTACTGCCGAAGACTAGAAATATTTACTATTTAATTATTTACGATTGACAAATATTTAGAAATCGTAAATTGTCAATCATTAAATCGTCAATTCTTTGGTACACGAAAATCTAAAAATAGCAGTATTTCAGTTTGATCTCGAATGGGAAAACATTCAGGCCAACCTTACAAAAGTTGATCTGATGCTTGAACAACTCTCAGGAAAAGCCGACATTGTCTTTTTGCCTGAGATGTTCGCCAGCGGTTTTACCATGAATGCAGCTAAAGTTGCCCAGACAATGGATGGTCAAACCATAAGCTGGCTCAAAAACCGATCAGCAGCATACAGTTTAGCTATTTGTGGAAGCATGGTCATTCATGAAAGCGGGAAATTTTACAACCGTTTGGTTTTTGCTGAGCCATCGGGAAAAGTTTCTCATTACGATAAACGACATTTGTTCACAATGGGTGGCGAAGAAAAAGCATATTCACAAGGAGAAAGTCGGTTGATTGTGGAATACCTCGGCTGGCGAATTTGCCCTTTAATTTGTTACGACCTGCGTTTCCCGGTTTGGTCGCGCAACCTGAATAATTACGACTTGCTTGTTTATGTAGCCAACTGGCCCGAACAACGCTCGCTGGTATGGAATACGTTGCTGAAAGCACGAGCAATCGAAAACCAGTCGTATGTTGTTGGTGTTAACAGGATTGGCTCCGACGGGAACAACATTACCTATTTAGGGCAATCGCAAATAATCGACGCCAAAGGAAATGCGATTGCTTTAGCAACGGATTATTCAAAAGACATTATACTTACCGGATTATCCTATTCAAAGCTTGAAAAATTCAGAAGAAAATTTCCTGTTCTCGACGATGCGGATACCTATTCGATTGATGTTTAACAGATAGTCGCCTTGATCGTACTTATATGAATGGATTAATTCAATCCTGAACATTCATTTCTCCATATATTCAGAACATACATCCATATTCTTTATTCTCGTTTTAGTCAACTTGCGGCTCTCTTAACAACAAAAGGAACCTGTAAAATGATACAAAAAACACTTTTCTCTATTTCCCTTTTTATCCTGATTACAATTTGTGCTTCGGCCCAGAAATTTGAGAACCTGGTACCAACTCCTCCGATGGGATGGAACAGCTGGAATAAATTTGGGTGCAATGTCAGTGAAAAATTAATCATGCAAATGGCGGATCAGATGATCAGCAGTGGAATGCACGATGCCGGTTATGAATACATCGTTATTGATGACTGCTGGCAGGTTGACCGCGACGAAAACGGCAATATTGTTGTAGATAAAGACCGTTTCCCGAATGGAATAAAAGCTTTGGCTGATTATATACATGCAAAAGGATTGAAATTTGGTATTTATTCCTGTGCCGGGTCGAAAACCTGCGCCGGACGTCCGGGAGGTCGGGGTCATGAATTCCAGGATGCACTTACCTATGCCAAATGGGGAGTTGATTACCTAAAATACGACTGGTGTAACACTACCACACAAGAAGCAAAATCGAGCTATACCACAATGCGCGATGGTTTGTTTGCAGCCAAACGCCCTATTGTTTTTAGTTTGTGCGAATGGGGAACTGCCAAACCATGGGAATGGGCAAAGGAAGTAGGACACCTATGGAGAACCACTGGTGACATTGTTGACCGTTGGGATTCCATGATCGACATTCTGGATAAAAACCGTGAACTGGCCAAATATGCCGGCCCAGGCGGATGGAACGACCCCGATATGCTCGAAGTTGGTAATGGCGGGATGACTACTGAAGAATACAGAACTCATTTTTCACTTTGGTGCATGATGGCTGCTCCTTTAATGGCCGGAAATGATCTTGGGAATATGGCCCCGGAAACAAAGGAAATATTAACCAATTCAGAAATAATTGCACTTGATCAGGATAAATTGGGCAAACAAGGTTTCTGCTACCGCGATAATGGCGACTACGAAATTTGGATCAAGAAACTTGACGGAAAAGAAAAAGCTGCATTACTATTAAATCGTAGCGACGAAGAAAAAACCGTGCAGGTTGATTTCAATGTTTTGCTTCGCGCCAACGACGATTACTGGTCGAACGAACCTTATAAACTTGTTGAATACAAAGTACGCGATTTGTGGCTGCACAAAGAAATTAGCATGGAAAAGCCAGTAGTAAATATTACACTTGCCCCGCACACAGTCAAAGTATTTCGATTCATAAAAAAATCATAACGATTAATCAAACATTTTTGAGTATGAGAAATCTTGTTTTGTTACTCTTCGTGTGTTTTGGTCTGGCTGTTTCAGCAAAAGACTATTCTGTTACATCGCCAAACGGCACCATTAAAGTAACAGTATCACTTGACACCCAGATTAAATGGTCTGCGACAGTTAATAACCAGCCCATTTTAACCAATAATACTTTAAGTCTCGATATGGAAACAGCAGTTTTAGGCGTCAATCCAAAACTTGCCTCAGCAAAAAACACCTCAGTAAAATCGGTTGTCGAAACAGTAGTTCCTGTAAAATCGAAAACTATCGATAATACTTACAACCAGTTAAACCTTAATTTTAAGCCCAATTACACCGTAAGTTTCCGTGTTTTCGACAATGGGATTGCTTACCGCTTCGAAACCGCAATGAAAGGCGATGTTACTGTTAGAAACGAAGAAGTGAACCTGAATTTTGCCGGCGATTATGGCGTTTTATTCCCTGAAGAAGAAACCGTCTATTCTCACTACGAACGTCTTTATCTCGATACTAAGATCAGCGAACTTGCTGCCGGAAAATTTGCTTCGCTTCCAACTTTGGTTAAAGCCGACAACAACGTAAAAATTGGTATTACTGAAGCCGACTTATTTGACTATCCTTGTTTGTTTATGGAAGCTACCGGGAAAGCTGCTTTCAAAAGCAAATATCCGAAAGTCATCCTGAAAGCTGATCCTAAAGGCGACCGCGGTATTCAAAACATTCAGGAGGCTAATTACATTGCCAAAACATCGGGAACACGTAATTATCCGTGGCGTGTTTTCATGATCAGCACCGAAGATGCACGCCTGGTTGAAAACCAAATGGTTTTTCTTCTTTCAAGAGACTGCAAGTTAACCGACACCAGTTGGATTAAACCAGGGCAGGTAGCATGGGACTGGTGGAACGAAAACAACATTTATGGTGTTGATTTCAAAGCCGGACTGGATACAAAAACCTACAAATATTACATTGATTTTGCTGCAAAAAACAATATTCCTTACATCATTTTAGATGAAGGCTGGACTAAATCGACCCTTAACATTAAAGAAGCAAATCCAACGCTCAACATTCAGGAATTGATTGCATACGGAAAATCGAAGAATGTTAATCTTATCCTTTGGTGCCTGTGGAATGCACTGGATGCCGACATGAATAATATTCTTGATATTTATGCCAAATGGGGAGTAAAGGGCATTAAGGTAGACTTCATGGCGCGTTCAGAACAATATATGGTAAACTTTTACGAACGCACAGCTAAAGCCTGTGCCGAAAGAAAATTACTGGTTGATTTTCATGGGGCATTCAAACCTTCAGGAATGATGCGGGCATATCCAAACATCATCAACCACGAAGGTGTAAAAGGTATGGAAAACTGTAAATGGAGCAAGGATATTACTCCAGAACACGATGTTACCATTTGCTTTACCCGTATGCTGGCCGGCCCAATGGATTTTACTCCCGGCGCCATGACCAATAAAAATGAGAAAGACTTTTCGATCAGTTTTTCGCACCCAATGAGCCTTGGAACCCGTTGCCACCAGGTAGCTAT
Source organism: uncultured Prolixibacteraceae bacterium (assembly GCA_937915865.1). Classification (GTDB taxonomy): domain Bacteria; phylum Bacteroidota; class Bacteroidia; order Bacteroidales; family Prolixibacteraceae; genus Aquipluma. Next base: position 33,209 of record CALGIG010000019.1, read on the forward strand.
GTATGTTTGTTACGATGCCCCGCTTCAAATGCTGAGCGACAGCCCATCCAACTATTACAAAGAACAGGAAACAGTTTCGTTTATCAGCCAGATACCAACAGTTTGGGACCAAACAAAAGTATTGGATGCCAAAGTTGGTGACTATATTCTAATGGCTCGTCAAAAAGGGAACAACTGGTATTTAGGCGCCATGACTGACTGGACTGACCGTTCATTAAATATTGATTTATCGTTTCTAGGCGAAGGAACTTACGAAATTGAAATCATGCAAGACGGTATCAACGCTGAAGTTTCGTGCAATGATTACACGCATATTATTAAAAAAGTTACCAAAGCTGATAAACTGAAAATTGAATTGGCCAAAGGTGGTGGCTGGGCTGCTATATGCAAAAAGATTTAAAAGAATTTTCCTTTAACGATAAGGGTTTTATTCGTTGAACTTGTCATTACAAGAGTCAGATTAATCTAAACCAGATACACCTTATTTTCCCGCAGAATTCCTAAACCTGCTTAAGCATTAAACCAAGTCAGGCCGTCCGATTACCTTCGGACGGCCATTTTTTTTTGTAAATTTTATGTTCTTTAATAATTCCCGAGTTTGACAGATGATTTTTGTAACTTATTGTAGTTTAATGATAAAAGACATCATAAATAAGTTTGTGCCACTACATTTTATGGTTTTGTGGTATTATTTTAGGCGGTGTCTGCATCCCGATTGCTTTCAGTAGTTTAATTGCATTGGGCGGTATTATGGCGCATAATCAAATACCAATAGTTGAGTTTTGACGCACATCTCTGTTTTCAGAATCTCAAAGAACGATTGTTGCATGTCTTACAAACTGGAGGCATAAAATGCGACATTATGTTTTAATCATTATTATTTCTGTATAATCCGCAATTTTTTTGGGGGTGATTGTTTCTTCATGTTACTTAAAAATCGTAGAAATATAATAGCGGAAAAATCACAATCCATGTTTTAATCTCGTGAAATATTTATAATAACGCAAATGAAAAAAGAAACCTTACGAACAAGAATCCTTATAAAATCAGTAAATATAAAAAGCACAAGGAATTTGCAACGTACAATATTGCTCATTTTTACGATCATCTTACTTTTCCCGATGAGTCTCTTTGCAGATCAGAATCACATAGCTATTTTTATGCGAAATAATGAGGGCGATCCGGTAAAACATAGCGTTCGTGTTCTTGTGGCCAAATTGAAACAATTTCACTATGCGCCGGATGTTTTCGAAAAAAAGGATTTCCCTAAAGTCGATGGGACGGTGATTTACATAGGTAATATTTCCAATTATCTAAACAATGAAGTGGCGAAAAAGCTGGGAATAAATGTTCCAAAGGAAGAAAATTCCTATGTTATCCGGATCATAAAAGGGAAAATCTACATCTATGGCAGCGATGACATAGGAGTCATGTATGGTGTATATAATGTAATCGAGCAACTTGAATGGGCTGGCAATTTTGAAAATATAACCGATGTCATCCACGAAAAAACGGAAACCCCTTTCGTGCACATCCGTGGACTAAATGTTTTCCTGACTACTCAGGCGTTAGCAGACACGACCTCTTGGTTTTTTGATACAGACTATTGGCAGGAATACCTGAATCAACTTTCATTCAATCGTTTTAATTTTCTTGATATTCATGGAGTTTATGACATTTTCAATACCGATTTTTATAATTTCTTCTCATACTTTATCAAGCCCAATGAATTCGCCGAAGTCGGCCTTCCCGAAAAAGCGTGTGTGCGAAACATGACCATGTTAAAAAAAATTATTCAGATGGCAAAAGAGCGGGGAATTAGGGTTGGTATTATGACTTACAATATGGATTCTTTCGTGGGTGGACAACCACGCCCTGGGCTTTTCCGAGATGATCCGAAAATAACGCTCAAAAAACTGGAAGATGCTACATTACAAGCTTACTTGCAAGAAGCAACTGCTAATTTTCTAAAAGCTATTCCTGACTTGTGGGTTTTCGGATTCCGCATGGGAGAGTCGGGGAAAAGACTGGATTTTTTTGAAGATACCTTTGTTAAAGGTATAATGGAGGCCGGACAAAACGGAATGCCGATTTATAGTCGTAGCTGGCTGACCACCCGTCGAATTGTTGATGATTTGGCGAAACATTATCCTGGTCCTTTGTTTCTCGAAGTCAAATATAACGGGGAACAAGCGGGCCCCCCTTATCAGGCTATTACAGGAATGCGTCCATGGCATTTAAGTTATTCCTATGAGGAATATTCGGATCGCCCGCAAACATTTGAGATACTTTGGCAAATGCGGTTTAATGGTTCAAATCGTATTTTTCACTGGGGCGATCCCGATTATGTTAGAAGAACTGTTGAAACATTTCATTTTGCAAACGGATCAGGTTTTACGATTGAGCCAATGCAGGCGTATTTCCCGCAGAATGATTTTTTCCATAACACAACGCTAGTGAATCACGACTATTTTCATTGGGGCTTTCAAAAAGACTGGCTTTGGAATATCCTTTGGGGACGACTATCCTATAATCCTAATACTGATTCGCGGGTATGGATGGATATAGCGAAAAAAAAATTCGGCGCACAGGCCGCAAAAAATGTTATCGAAATTCTATCCACTTCAAGTAAGGTCATACCGCTTATTATGCAAACGCATTGCGTTGGAGTTGATCACCGCGACATGGCGCCTGAATTTGAAACCGGCAACGGCATTAATTATGATTTTAAACCCTTCGAAAATGGTTATGATAAAGGAATCAATGGATTTATAAATGTAGCACCTATGGACTCGGAATCATATTTAAGTATCAGAGAATATGTTGCTTATCAGGTTGAAGGGAAGTATTCTGGGAGACATACACCAGTTGAAGTATCTCATCAGTTTATGGAGATTGCCCGGCATATTTCAGATATTATTCAGGCTACCAATCCCCTAATTGAAAGTAATCGGGAATATGACTGCATTCGTATGGACGCAGAAGCGTTAGCTCAACTTGCCTCATACTATAGCGAAAAGTTGCTGGCGGCTGTTAATCTTGAAACCTACTATCAAACTTTCGACTTTAGCAAGATAGAACCGGCTCTGGCGCATGCTAAAAATGCATACAACTATTGGCAATGCCTGTCGAACATTACTGAAAAACATTACAAACCCTTCGTCGAAGAACTTCGCATGCGGACAAATACATATACATGGAAAAGCCAGCTTCCGTATTTACAGGCAGATATCCAAACAATTGAAAAAACACGGAACGATTTACAGCATTTGTTAACAAACTTTGAAGGAATAAAAATTGGCCATGCTCCCGTCTGGAAAACTGATCCAAATGCAAAAATAGAAATTACGGCAACTCTCCTATATCATAAAACGAATTTGGAAACACAGCCGCTAATGCAGTTGTTCTATCGAATCCAAGGTCAAAAAGATTTTCAGGAGCAACAAATGCTTCCTACTGATGATGGGTTTTCATTTAGATCTTTTATTCCTAAAAACTGGGCAAACAAATCCGACAAAATAGAATATTATATCAAAGCATCTGTTTCGGGTGAGAAAGCTTTATGCCCGAAAGAAGGAGAAAAATTTCCGTTTGTTATTGATGTATCCGGAGACTCTCAACCACCAACGATTCAATTTGAAATGGGAAAGCCCGTGATTCCGTCGGATACCTTTATTATCAAATCGACCATTAGTGACCCTTCAGGAGTTAAATCAGCCAAGGTATTTTATAAGTTGCAGCCATCTTTTGAGGAATGGAAATCAAAAGATATGATTAATACCGGTGGCGATGCATATCAGGTTGTCCTTCCTTTAAGTAGCCAAGGACTTATGTTCCATTTTGAGGTTATTGACTATCATGGAAATGGAACCATTTATCCGGATCCTAAATCAACTGCGCCTTACTATATCATTGAAGCTTGGAACAAACAGACAGAAAAATAGGTATATTACTCAAAATGATTAATAAAAACTGCCATAGAGGTTGCTTTTATTGATAATACAGAAAGTTTAATGAACTTGGGTTGATCTAGGGCAAACGTGCCGAAATTTATTACGAATTAGTTTTATGACAGAAATCATGACTCCATGCAGAAACCATTGCTCTTTTGATCTTGAAAGCCCTCTTTTTGAAGAAATAGCACACCGTCCTGGTTCAAAATTTGAGTTAAAATTCTATCTTCGATTTTAACTCAAAATACTATTACAATGAGTGATTTAAGCCTATTCAAACAGGTTGCGCCCAAGCACCCAAGCAATTTCAGGAGGGAAATAATGCTGTTATTTATACTCGTGTATCGTCAGCAGAACAGGAAGATAATACCAGCGAAAACTGTTCACTAGACTTTTGAAATTTCAAAAATTAATCCTACTGTTTACAGGACTTTCAGAGGTTTTTTATTTTCCAACTATCAAACTCGGGAAATACACCTTATTTTCCCGCAGAATTGCTAAACCTGCTTAAGCATTAAACTAAGTCAGGCCGTCTGATTACCTTCGGACGGCCATTTTTTTATAAATTTTATTGAATATCCCATAGAATACCTAATTGATTTAACGTTGGGGCTTTGCCCCAAAACCCCAATTACTTTTTTGTCTTGACACAAAAAAGTAATCAAAAAAGGTCAAGGCTAAGCCCGCTTCGCACGAAAAACTACGTTTGACCGCTAAAATCTTTTAAACTCGCCGTTGGCTCAAACAAAAAAGATTTTTTGACGCCGTCTTCACTTGTTTTTCGACTCACCGGCCTAGGCCGATGAGCTTCATTTAGCGTTAGGCAACGAAAAGGATATTCATATAAATTTTACGTTTTTGATAATTTCTGTAATATAACTAAGAATTTAGTTTGAAAACTAAATTCTTAGTTATATATTTGTTTTGGATATCCGGTTCAACCCTTTATCTGAAATAAGGAACTGATCAATCCTGTTTCTCTATTGGGTTGGATAAATTTCTTCTTTTTTTTGTCTTGTGCAACTAAAAATTTAGTTTATTAACTATTTAATTAGTTCTTGGCAAAATTTTTGTTAGTAGAATTCTAAAATTTATCTGAAATGAAGGAACTTACACGAGCTGAAGAACAAATTATGCAGGAATTATGGGTGTTGGAAAAAGCCTTTGTGAAAGACATTATCGATAGGTTACCCGAGCCAAGGCCTGCTTATAACACAGTTTCCACAATCATTCGGATTCTGGAAAAAAAAGGTTTTGTCGATCACTATGCTTATGGGAAAACTCACCAGTATTTTCCTGTTATCAGCAAAAGCGAATACACAAAATCGTATTTCAGGAACTTTTTGAGTGGATATTTCAGCAACTCATTTCAGGAAATGGTATCTTTTTTTGCCAAAGAAGACAAAATGAGCCTCTCCGACCTTGAAGAAATTGTCAAGGAAGTTGGAAAAGATTTGGAATCAGAAAATACACCGTCTAATGACTAGCTTTATCAATTACCTGGTTGAATCGGGAATTAGCCTGAGTTTATTTGCTCTGGTATATTTCCTGTTTCTGCGTAAAGAAACCTTCTTCAATGTAAACCGCTGGTTTCTTCTCGTTTCCGTAGTTTTTTCTGCTGTTCTCCCGCTGTTGCATATTCCGTTTTATGCGGCGCAGCCCATTATGCTCGAAGAAGTTACTGTAACTCCCTACGAGAATTTGCTGAGTACCATTACTATTTACGGAACAGATATTACACAAGGAGCTGAGCGTTTTGTGTTGACATACAGTGCTCTGGGTTATATCTATTTGGCAGGAGTTCTGTTTTTCGCGATAAAACTGTTGATTCAACTGGCAATGATTATTCGGTTAATTGTTTCGAATGAAGTGATTACTGAAGGCAAAAATAAGCTGGTTGTTCTGAATCGGGAACTGAGTCCATTTTCTTTTCTGAACTACATTTTTGTAAGCCGGAATTTGCATGAAACCAAAGGCTGGGAAAAAATGATTGAGCACGAGCAGCAACACATTAGTCAGGGACATACTGTTGATGTGCTTGTTCTTGAAGTAGTTGCTATTGCTCAATGGTTTAATCCGTTCTTTTGGATGTTTAGGCGGGCTTTGCGCGAAAACCACGAATTTTTAGCCGATCAGGCTGTGATAGCGCATGGAACTGCTCCTTCGTGGTACAAGCAGATTCTGATCAATCAGTATGTTGGCGAACAAATTGTTATTGCCAACAACTTCAATTATTCATTAATTAAAACCCGAATCAAAATGATGTCAAAAATAAAATCAAGAAAAATAGCCAATGTAAAGGTCTTTATCGGATTCATTTTGGCTATTACACTAATTGCTGTATTCGCCTGCGAGAAAAAGCAATCTATTGATCAAAATGTATCAGTAAAAGAAAAAACAGCAAACATTAATTACGACGGTAAGTCATTGCTAGTGAAAGGCGACTCGACTGCTGTGGATAACTTGAAAAGCTTAATAGAAATTGCCGGTAACTACAAAATAGTTCGCGATGTTTCGAGCGGAAACATGATTTTAGTAAGAAAATCAGAAAGTATCTCAAAACAAACATTAGATTCAGAAGAACATGAAGCGAACTCTGATGAAGTCTTTATGGTGGTTGAAGAAATGCCTGAATATCCAGGGGGAATTCCGGAATTACGAAAATTTTTAGCCAACACAGTAAAGTATCCAGACGAAGCTATTAAAAAAGCCATTCAGGGCAAGGTGTACGTCACATTTGTAGTTGACAAGGATGGTTCTATTTCCAGGGCCAAAATTGCTCGTGGGGTCGATCCTTCTCTTGATGCTGAAGCCTTACGTGTAGTTAATTTGTTGCCAAAATGGATTCCTGGAAAACAAAAAGGTCAACCTGTTGACGTACAATACACTGTTCCAATCAACTTTGCACTTCAGTAACAGAAATATTTTCTGCCCGGAACTGCAAATGGTTTCGGGCTATTTCCCAGCTTTAAATCAATTGTCTATGTTCAGAAAATGGATTGCCCTGTTCGTTTGTGCAATTCCGTTGCTGGTATTTGCGCAAAATGTTGATAATTTAATTCTCAACAAAGATTACCAGAAAGCTTTATCGGAAATTCGTATAAACCTTGAAGTACAACCGAATGCCGAACTATACTTTAAACAGGGCTTGATTTACCGGCAACTATCCATGCCAGTAAAGGCCGGACAGTCGTACAATAATGCTATTGCTCTCGATTCTACCAACAGCAGGTACCTCGCCGAATATGCCGATTTGCAAACCGAATTGGGCAATCCGTTTACAGCAATCCCGCTATACCAAAAAGCTTCCTTTTTTGCTCCTGAAGATTTCAACTTAAAATACAAGCTCGGACGAGCCTATATGAGCTCCGAAAACTTTAGTAAGGCGTATGAAGTTTTCATGATGATAAGGTACAAGGACTCGACCAATGTGGTGTATAATAAACAACTGGGGCTAACAGCTATGCGGCTTGGTAAAACTGATCAGGCACTTGCATTATTTGAATCAGTATTGGAGTCGAACCCAAACGACCTTGCTTTGTATCAAAATCTGATTCTCCTCTATGCCATATTTAAAAACCCGGTTCATGTTATTCGAATATCCGAAAGGGTTTTATATTTCTTTCCTGAAAATTCGGCCATTATGATCAGAGCAGCAAACTCTTTACATGCGATGAAAGAATACAGTGAGTCTATCCCATTTTACGAATCTTATCTGGCAAAAAATGATTCTACTTTCGATATAATGAAGAATTACGGCCTTTCATTGTATTTTGATCAGGAAAATATAAAATCACGTGAAATACTCGAAAAATGCTTTCAACTTGAGCAAGACGATCCTATACTGAATTTTTATCTTGGTTTGGTATGCCGAAAGCTATCAGATATTCCTAAAAGTATTGAATACCTTAACCTGGCAATTTCAGCAACTAAAAAGGGAATGACAGAAATGTTCCATTGTTTAGGACAGAATTACGGACTTCAGCGTGAATTCGAAAAGTCGATTGCAGCGCTAAAGGAAGCCTACGAATGTAACCCGGATAAAAAGGAATATTTGGTTGAGATTGCATCTACTTACGAAGAATTTTCGAAAAACCAAAAACCTGCCCTCGAATATTACAATGAGTATCTTACAGAAGCTGGCGATAGCGCCCCAAATACAAAGTTTGCACAGAACCGTATAAGTAAAATCAAAACATACTATTCAAAGAAGAAAAAATAACAGGTTTTATAGAATTACTTTAATACCAAAAATTACACTATATCTATCAAATTTGCCTTAATATAGTTTCTAAAACCAGACAAGCTCCCATTTAGACCAAACTAATACTACATTAAGTTCTCGGTAATTTTACTCCCCACCTGGAACGGAATAGTAATACCCAATTTTACAGAAAGGTAATCGGCCATAAAAAACAAAGGCAGAATAGAAGTAAAGGGCGAAAATTGTTCGTCAACAAATGAATCACTTAATTCTATAACATGAGCCTCAGAGTTTCGAAGTAATTCGATTAATCTTGTCGTGCGGTCATACATAACACTTTTCAAGGGATTTAACACAATAATAGTTGAATCTTTGGCAGATTCCTTAAATCCATGTTCGTACAAAGAAAGAGGCATCCCAACAAATGGATGCTTCAATGATTCAGTCAGCATTAATGCAGCCTGAGAGGCTGTGCCAACATTAGGTCCGCTACCTAAAATAAAACAACGCGCATTATGCTTTTTGACCGATTTAAAAAGTGATTCGCCAATAGAATATCCTAAAGATTCGAACTCTGGATAACGCTTTTGCATCAAATCAAGAACATTTTTAATATCAAATCCATGCCCCAGGTAAAGCGCCACCAAGGTATTTATAAAAGTTTTTGTTGATGAAAACCACTCGCTACCAGCATGAAGAGGAACAGCAAATCTCAAATTGGGTTGATTCGCCAAAGGAGACCTCAAATCATTCACTATTGCTATGTATTCTTTAAAACACGAAACGCAATTTAATACATCAGTGGTTCGCCCCGACTGAGATATAAGAACTGCATTTTCGAATTGCTTAATGTTCTTGATATAACTATAATATTCATTCGCAATTTCAGGAAATATTTTAACTCCAAGATAGCGTAACGTTACAGCAGCAAAAAAAGAAGCTCCCATACCAATATAAGGAACCTTTTCCGGAAGAATCAAACCTTTATTCTTTTGGTAACAAAATAGTGCCCGATTTGGAATATCAAATAATTCATTTTCCATGATAGCTGGTGTATTTGATGAAAAGAGCCCTTACAAATATTAGAAAAAACTTCATCCGGCAATTAAGCAAACAATAATCAGAATGGAAATAGTCCTTACGTATAAAGCCAGACAAACCTAAAATGAATTTACCAGCGGAAAATCCGCTAAGCGAATAGATGGCTATTCCGTGAGTGCGTACTAAAGCTTAATAGTAATGTTAAAATTTATGCGAATGAAATATATAAAAAATAAATCAGCTTTAAAATTAAAAACCCCGCTTTTATGCGAGGTTTTGTATGTTTATTCACCTACATCCAATAACTTATTTCACCTTATCAACAATTGCTTTGAAAGCAACAGGATGATTCATTGCTAAATCAGCCAAAACTTTACGATTGATTTCAATGTTTGCTTTTTTCAACAAACCGATGAACTGTGAATAAGATAAACCTTCGGTACGAACGGCAGCGTTAATACGCTGAATCCACAAAGCACGGAAGTTTCTCTTTTTTGCTTTTCTATCTCTGTAGGCATATTGCATACCTTTTTCCCAGGTATTTTTTGCAACTGTCCACACATTTGCGCGGGCGCCGAAGTTACCTCTGGTAAGCTTCAGGACTTTTTTTCTGCGAGCCCGTGATGCTACTGCATTTACTGATCTTGGCATAACTCTGATTTTAGAATGGTTAGCGTTCCGTTTCTCAGGAATCTTAAAGCTAATTCACTCGATTAATTACTAATTTTTAAAAAACTCTGAAAGAAAACAAGACTAGATATTCAACATACCCTTAACACTTGCAACATCAGCTTTATCAACGGTTCCCCAATAAGTCAGGTTACGTTTACGCTTTGTACTCTTTTTAGTCAGGATATGACTTTTAAAAGCATGTTTTCTTTTAATTTTTCCGGTGCCGGTTAATTTGAACCTTTTTTTTGCGCCGGAGATCGTCTTCATTTTTGGCATCTTCCTAAAATTAATGTATTAAGAAATTTATTTCTTCTTTTTAGGTGAAATAAACATGGTCATCCTTTTTCCTTCCAGGGTTGGCATTTGATCAACTTTTCCAACCTCTTCCAATTCCTGGGCAAATTTCAACAGAAGAATTTCACCTTGTTCTTTAAAAAGGATTGAACGTCCTTTAAAAAAGACATAAGCTTTAACTTTAGCTCCTTCTGAAAGAAATTTCTCAGCATGGCGTAATTTAAACTGGAAATCATGATCGTCGGTGTTTGGACCAAACCTAATTTCCTTAACAACTACCTGCACTGTTTTGGCCTTGATTTCCTTCTGTTTCTTTTTTTGCTGATACAGAAATTTCTGATAATCAATAATCCGACATACAGGAGGATCAGCGTTTGGTGAAATCTCAACTAAATCCAACTCAAGGTCGTCGGCCATCCGGAGTGCTTCTGAAAGCGAGTAAACTCCAGGATTTTCAACATTTTCACCAACAACCCGAACTTGCTGGGCGCGGATCCTTTCGTTAATCTTATGCTGGGCAGCCGGATCTGATTTTCCGCTACCACCCGAGGTTACTGGTTTTTTATTAACAGTTATTGCCAAATTTTACCTTATTAGTTAGTACTATTATTAATTATAAAATGCTGATAATTGTTCTTTTACTTCGTTTTTAATGAAATCGGCAAACTCGCACATCGACATACTACCCTTATCCCCTTCGCCTTGTTTTCTTACCGAAACTTTCTGGCTTTCAGACTCTTGCTCGCCAACTATCAATAAATATGGGATACGTTTCAACTCGTTATCCCTGATTTTCCGACCAATTTTCTCATTTCGGTCGTCAATTAGCGTGCGAATATCGGAATTATTTAGAAATTCTGAAA
>CALGIG010000020.1 GCA_937915865.1 uncultured Prolixibacteraceae bacterium
ACCCGGAGATTAAAAATCTCCGCACCCCGGGTTTCAGTCATCCGAAGATTCTCATCATAGGAAAGTGTACGTTATAGTTAAATGTGGTGCTGCTCATCTAATGTTTCAGTCATCCGAAGATTCTCATCATTGGAAAGTTGTATTTACTGGTACCGTCTTTAAAGAAGATGAGTTTCAGTCATCCGAAGATTGTTGTTGCCTGATAGGGTGAACCCGGAGATTAAAAATCTCCGCACCCCGGGTTTCAGTCATCCGAAGATTCTCATTTTTTCACAACATGTCAAAGAACGTTTTGCCGCGGGTTGGTCAACTGGCTAATTAACTGGCCGCGATACTGAATTTTCCCAACCCAAAAGTGGCGGTCGATCCTGCATGTAACCAGCTTCCGGCAATAAACAGGGGGAGCCAGTTATTAAGCTCCGTACCGGTGTAGGTAATTGTACCTGTTAACCCGTCGAAATTCATGGTGGTTTCCTGTGTACCCGAATAACGCCGCCAATCGGTCAGTTGCACATTCGAATGGCTCGTGGTAATGTTAGTGGAGCCGGGCAAGGATTCGGTTTCGGGCCAAGGCGCATCGCAATGGAAATGGGCAAGCAGGCCCAGGCGCAGGGCCAACCTCGCGGCCAAAAGGTCGAAACGTGGGGCAACCCTGAGCAATTGGCCATTTTCTTTTATGCGGAGCGGGTTTTCGAGCTGTATAAACAGGTGGTTTTTTAGTTCGATGGGCTTTAGTTGTTCGAACGACAGGATACCCGGTTTACCAAACCAGGGTAAGGCTTCGTATTCGAGCCCGGGCTGAAGGGTTTGTAACCCGGCGGGCCTGAATTTGCCGCGTCGTTTACCAATTCCCAGTTGTCCCATCAGGTTAAAAGCGCCCGATAATTCGGGTAAGCGCCCGATGGCTTTACCAATTAAGGTTAGCTCGAAGCCAAACGTATCGCCTGCGCCAAATTCTGTTTTATCGTCGGGGAGCGGGACGATGATGTACGGGTGCGGCGATTTGGGGAATTTGTTGTGATGCGGGTGCCCCGGTTCGACAAAGCTGTTGAACAGCTGCGAAAATGCACAGGTATATTTTTCTTTACATTCCTGGCAATTTGCCCCCCTGTACCGGCATGTTAGCTTGCGCATGGCCTCGCCTAAACATCCGCGAAATGCCGAACCTTTATAACTGGGTAAAACAATAGGTTCGAGCGCTTCGAAAACTACCCTTACCCGTATAAATGTAATCGACTGTAGAAATGGGAAATAGCTCATTGTAGTACGAACAATTTATTGTTATATTTTATACTCACTCCCGAAATCAGGGCTTCAGGCGAACCTGGTTTTAAGTAGCCCAAATGCACCTTAGAGGTACAATCGCGCGTTGTGGCACTGCGATATCACACTGTGGCGGTGTGTTATTGCACCGTGGCACTGTGTTATCGCACCATGGCACTGCGTTATTGCACTACCGAAGTGTGTTATCGCACTGTGGCGGTTCGTTATCGCACTGCGGCACTGCGATTTTTCACCGTGGCGGTTCGTGGTTATACTGCGGTGGTGCGACATTGCACCGTGGCAGTGTAATTTCCGAGAGAACAGGTTCAAACTGTTGGCTGGCCGGTGTGTATAGCCGCTTTAACAGTTGAACGATTAGTTGATACTGCTTAACCCTGAATGATTTAAAACTTCCGGGTCCCGGACCGGAAGCAACAGGTTTATTTCGCGTCGGATGTATTTGCGGCGCTACTGTCGGGTTTGTAGAGTTTTCCCAGCTCGTCGGCGATAGCCTTCGACCCCGGAATACCCATCTTTACGTTCATTTTTGCTTTCATATAAATGTACCGTGCCACATCGTAGGCTTCCGAACCGGCAACTTGTTTGGTATCGTGTACCATTTCGAGCAGTTGTAGTAACTGGTTTTCGATGGTAACCAGGCCATTGAAAAGGCTGATGTCGTTGGAGGCAGCTTGCAGAAAGCCAGAACCGGGGTCCAGTTCCGGGTTTCGATAGCCAAAGTCTATGCTTTTTTCGACGAATGGTTTTCGTCCGTCGTCAATCATTTGCATCGAGGCGCGGTCGGCATCTGACAATTTGATTAAAAAGGGCATCATCGATTTTGCCGATTGTATGATTTGTAAAATCGAATCACGAGTACCCTGGTCTAAATTGTAATCAACTATATTATTCATAATCTTGTTGTTTTAATGATTAATAAATAGAATAAATTCCGTCCGCAGCCGGGCCAGCGGGGTGGAAATGCTTTTTAGAGGTTTCGGATTGATAAGTTCGGATTATTCGGTAAATAATCGTTCGAGCATATAACTTTGACTTTCAAACCTATTTCCAGCTGAACTTTTCCGTCAGGCTTCTTTCGATAGTGGCATTCCTCTCCGTTCACAGTAAAATTTACTATATAATACTCACCATCCTTGTTTGTAACTTCCCCTTCAAACGATTTATTTTTCTTTAAAAATGGAATCGATTTTGGGTGAAAGTAGTTCTGAATTGCTGGAATTCCTGAATCCTCATTTGTTGTTATTTTGTTTGGTTCTGATCGTGTTTTTTTTGAAAATTCATTGAACTGCCCATAACCCACATTGGTTTTGGCACCGATGCCAATAGTCAAAATGATTTGTTTGAACAACTCTTCTTTTTGACCAACGTTTAAATGAAATCCATCTTTCAAATCGAAGTGAAAACACCATGTTGTGCCTGGGAGTACTTTTAAGAATAAAAGTGGATTTGGATTCCTTAGCGGATTATCTCCATGAGGCGTTATAGAATCTGTTCCGAAAATTAGACCTTTTGTAGGTTCATCATCGCCTTCAACTGCCTTTTCTACGCAAGCATCGAAAAACACATCGGTGTTGTATATCCCTAAAAAATCTTCTGCGGGTTCTAAAGGTTTTTCAAGTTCCTTTTCAATATTCCGACCCTCAAATATCTCCAGTTCAATTTGCCTGATGATCTTCTTTTCGTTTTCAGTCAGGAAAGTTTTGTCATCTTTTTTACTGAATTTGGTTGCATCAATATTCGGAATATTGCTAATTAGGTTCCAAACAAAGCGGGCCTTTTGCTCATCATTTTTAGAGCTGCGTTTTAATTTGCTGTTCAGCCCTTCTCCTTGCCAGGCTGGAAAGATGGAACGCAAAATCCCTTTTATGGAAGAACCCGGAATAACAGGCATTCCGGTAGTATGGTCGAAATAAAAACCGATTTTAAATTCGCCAACCATTCCCACTCCCATGGTGTAGCCAACGCCTGATAGCAATCCGGGATATAAAAGTTTCAATGAGAAACCTTGCGGACTATTGCTGTCTGATGATAACGGAATAAGCCTTGCTTTTTCAAACGCATTGTTTTTTGGTTTGAATTTCTCTTCCTGTTTTTTCTTATCCGTTACTCTGAAATCTACATCGTTGAAGTAATCACGATAAAATTTCCATCCATAATTTGGTTGGTTCATAGCACTATTTTTTAGTTATTGGAAAAGTACGGATAGCCCTTTTTAATGCTATAGCAGCATCAGAAAGGATTTCTTCGTAATGGAGAACAACGGCTCCGTTTTTATCATCTATAATTGCATCAACCATTTTTGACCATTCTGTATGAGTCGTGGTTATTAGGCTTTCGCTTTTAAGAACGTCAAAGAGTAATTGAAGAATGAACTTTTTATTTCCTTCCCCTTTATTAGAATCTGCTACATTGTAGATGGCAACTGCCGTACGAAGCCCCATTTGATCGATCATGATCGGGAATGCAGAAGTATAATTTTCGTAGATTTCCAATATTGAATTATTGCTCCAAATCCCTTTCTTGCTGGTCTGGGCTTCTTCTTCTTTCCTGTTTTTCAATACTTCTCTTGCTATAGGAAGTAATTCGTCGATTAAGCTTTCCATAACCCTTGTTTTTGAATGTTAATTTTGCAATAACCATAACCTACCGATGAATTCCCTCCAATCTGCATTTGCTTAATCCCGTCGAAAGCATCATAAAAAGTATCCATGCCAGCGGGGCTTGTAACAATGGTATAAAAAAGGGTTTCACGAGGCACAACTTCTTCATACCACAGGTTCTTACTTTGTCCGTTATCGAGAAAATTGCGGGCAATAACCGGAAGTTTCTTTTTCAGGAATCCGGTTAGTTCTTCATCGTTGAATATCGATATCGGAGTTCCAAGAAAATCAGCAATCAGTTTCTGTTCATCGATAGTCAATTGAGTGGTATTGCATTTTTGTGCAATAGTTTTGTGGTTCTCAATCTTAGCACCTGCAAGTGAAGTATCAAAAACAATTGGGTTATTTTCATTAATTGATAGCCCTGTCATCTTTTCAAGAATTGCCATTAACTTTTCGTCGTAAGAAACATCCAATACTTTGATTTTGTCTAAAAAATTCGAGATGATTAGAGGGCTTGTCGCATGAAGATAGGTCACCTTGTCGCTACGCATGGGGAAAGTTAGCAGATGAGCATTGAAGAAATCGCATTGCCCGGCACTATTTGGGTTATCGGAATTACTTTCTTTTCCATTTTTCTTTTCATTCCCCTTTCCAAAAATTGTATCAATAACATCCGCAGCCAGATAATTCAAGAGCAATTCCCTGAAGGCACCTTTAAGACTTGTAGAATGAATAACCGGATGTTCAGTTAATACATCGCGTTGTACAAGATTATCGACTTTTCCGCTGTTGCTTTTTCCACTGCCTACGTGCATGTTGGTAAACGGGCGGATAAATATGAGCTTTGATTGTTTTTCCATTTTATTTTTATTTAGGTTGAATGATTACAAATTGATTATACCCGATATTGTTGAAATCTTTTGAGTCAATTCCAGAAGATGTTTTCCAGTTTTGAAACTGTTCTTCATTCTTGAAATAAAATGTAGAGCCGCGTTCAATCAGGTTGAATAGGCCACTTTCAAGAAGACCTGCTTTCGATTTTCCTCTGTTGTAGTGATTAACCGTTTCGGCCACCGATGATTTTAGAAAACGAAATGGTTTTGTGGTAGTAACTGCAAAAAGTGAATTTTTATACGGGTCGTTACCGAAATACGCATCAGAGGTGAGGATGACTTTTATAAACTGTGGATTGGCAAAATAGTAGGTTTCCTTTTCTGAAACAGATGGTACTTGAGTTTTACTCTCAATGGAAGGCTCAATCTTGACGGTAAATTTTGAACGTTCCCCACCAAGGGTCATTATGTGGTTTCCAATCAAACACTTTTGAATGTCATCTTCAACATTTATCTGAACAACAAAACAAAGATCCCGATTTGCCAATTGATAAAATTCCTGTTTGTAAAAAGCATCATCATCATCATCCCCTGTGTTCTTCTTTTTGTTTCCGGGACGAATAATGGATTTAAAAAGGTCGCCGTTCGCAAAAAACTTACCATTTGGTGAAACCCATCCTGAGATTTCAGGTTCTTTGGGATCGTATCCTTCCAACCGGGGAATAAACTCAACTTTAGAACCATTTAAAAAGCTTGTTCCTTCAATTTTTTCGAAAGTTGAAGGCTTACTTTTCGAATCTTTGCGTTGTTCGGCTGGTAAAAGCACAAAATTTCCATCAAACAACATCAGTTCCGAAATTGAATTGATTTTCCCATATTTCCTTTCATAACCAATACGAAATCCGGTATCCCCAATTAGCGTCCCTGCAAGTATCCTGTCCGAAATATTTCCCTTTTCATCAAGAAGGTTTTCTTTTGGATTGGATTTATGGTAAGCCAGTAGCGCAAGGTGCCTCAATGCACCAATAAGGGTTGTTTGCTGCGGGTAAGGTAACGAGTATAGAAAATAATTCTGGGTCGCATCGCTCCTGCGGTTTTCTGTCCCGAAGAAATAATGTTCTACGGGTTTTATCGTTACAGTAAGTTTAGTCATTGTCGGTTCTGATTAAAAAGTTCAACAATCGGTAAATCGTATCAAGTTGGGCTAATGCTTCATCTTCAACATTTGGCAGTTCTGAAAAGTCAGTTTTCCCTTTTTTCTTGAGTTCTTTTTCCTTTTCCTTTCTTACCACTTTTTGTGTTTCAAACACTGATTTGAAGATATTAATAGAATGCTCAATAAAATTTTTATTGGCATGATCGCGCATATTGGCAATATCGTATTCATTATTGAAATAGCCACCGAAATCAATTGGATCATCCAATCCAATAGTCTCAATTAATGTTCTGTCGCTACGAATCCGATCATGAACCGAACGAACAAAAGTGTCTTTGGTCGGGAAGTCTTTAAGTAGAGATAAAAATTCGTCAAAAGAACCACCAGCCTTTTTCTCAAATACAGTTTTGCTGTATTGTCCGCTATGGTGCATTACCTGAGTTGCAATAGCATTTTTCCCGGGAACTTTTTTGGCATCACAAAGCAATTCGTGAGAAAGTGAAATTGCCTCGGCAAGCGGGTATTTGTAATAAGTAATTGAAATACCATAAGACATGCTTGTTTGCACATCGACATCTTTAATTTTATTGTTGTCCCAAATTTCCCGGAAACAGAGGTCAAGTCTTTTTATCAGCTCAAAGATTGATTGATCAGTTTCATTTACTGTCGATATAACCGGGGCAAGAAAAAACAAATCGTCGCCACCAATATAAACTGGATGCCCGCCATATTCATGGATAATATCAGCCGACTTTCGGGCAAAAGTCGAAAGGTTCTTTGAAAATAGATCCAACTTATCCCAATCGTTTCCAATCTCACCTGAACATTTCCCCATGCTATCGCCATCGGCATTTACAATACAAATGTATTTGTGAGCTGTTTTGAAATCGGCTGGAAATGACTTTTTAAGTCTTTCGATGATTTCAGAATCATTAGTATCATCCATACCATTTTTCTTTTCGCTGATTAAAAGTGAAAGTCCTTTTTTTAATGATTCATCGACGATGTTGTCATATTCAGGCCGTTTAATACGCAGTTGTTTTGTAGCTATTTCAACTACCGAAGGAAAAGAAAGTATATCAACAGTCTCTTCACTGTTACTGGTAACTTTCTTGACATTATGGAATGTTCTAAGCTCACCGGGTTCAAATCCCAGATCGTAAAATTCAGTTACCTTGTCAAAAAGAATGTCTACGACTTTGCTTGCAGTTGGTTGATAAACGGTTTTCCGTTCCATGTCGTCCATCATTTTGTTGAGGATAAAAACAACTGAACGCTTTTTTTCGTCTTCTTCCTTTTTTAACTCTTCTAAATCAAGATATTTAAGAATACCATAGATTTGAAGATACTCAGTCAAAGGATCAATAAATAAAGTAGGATATGCCGAAAATGTTCCACTGAAAATCTCGATAATTTTATTTCTCAAATTTTGATAATCCTCGATGCTAAACGATTTTCCATCGTTTAATTCAATCATGCAACGGTCATTGAAAAAACCAGCCCCATGAAATGATTTATAATCGTTGATGTAAGAAATATCTGGAAGTAAAATTCTTCCGACTCTCTTCTTTTCAACCTCAGTGAGCAATAATCTCATTAAGTAGGAGAACAGGTAGCTACTAATCCATAATTCTCTTGTTTTACGCGCTTTCAGCAACGTTTTATAGATAGGGCCTAGAGTAAATGCAAGGTAGGTTTTCATGATTTTATTACTTTAGCTGTTACAACTGTATTCCCATTAAAATCTTTAACATCGAATGTGTAGCCAATTTTGGTAATTGCGAAATCTAGCAATTGACTAAGATTAGGAGCACTATCTGGCGTTTCAATTATTTGCTTTCCTGTAATTAATTTGGATGCTCTTGAATTAAAGAAATCAACGAAGTCTTGAGCTTTTTCAATCAATAGTTTTTGTTTCTTCCTTACTTTTTCATCAACTAGCTCCTCCAAGTAATCCTTTGCTTCATCCAAAATATTAGCCATTTCTTTTTTCGTCATATCTGGGTAGATTTTTTTAAGAGTATCCCTTTTTTTATTAGGGTCATAACCTATTGGTAATGATAATGGGGTCGCTTGTGCTGTTAATTCAAATTCCTTATTTACCAACCGTTGTAAATGTGTTGAGTTAACAAAAATGTAAATAGTCGTTTTTGAATTTTGGGTAAACGGAACGAAGAAGAGAGGAGACGGGTTTCGCTGAATTTCCTCATCTTTACATTTGATGTTTATTGTCAAGTCTATAGAGGAATATACTTCTCCTTTTTTTCTATTAGCACTAGCTATCCACTTATAAGAAAAATTATCAGGTAACCCTAAGAATGCCCTTGCAAAAAACTTTGAATCAGAATCATCAGGCAATCCCAAAAACAATTCTTTAATTTTTCTTTTTTCCCATTTGTATTTGGTCGTATCTGAAATAAAAAGTTTTAATATTGAGTCTTTATATATTTTCGCTTGACTATAATTTATTCCAGATTTTAGCCATTTCCAGAAATAGTCAATAGTTGCAAAAATGTCTTCTTTTTTCCCAGAAGCTATCTCAATCCTAATCGTATTTGGCGGAACTAACTTGTCTTGTTTCGTGGTTACTACGTTCCCATTATATTCGATTGGATAAAAACATCCAAATCCTTTTGAACTACGAGTAGAGAAGTTGTTCAAAAGAAAGAACCTACAGACCCTTTCTTCATTTAAAAATGTTACAAGATCATGGTTAAAAGAAAAAATTATAACCTTGATTTTGTCCACAATTGAGTAATGTTTTAC
Source organism: uncultured Prolixibacteraceae bacterium (assembly GCA_937915865.1). Lineage (GTDB taxonomy): Bacteria > Bacteroidota > Bacteroidia > Bacteroidales > Prolixibacteraceae > Aquipluma. Next base: position 8,643 of record CALGIG010000020.1, read on the forward strand.
TGGAGCGTCTCCCATATTGCCGAAAAACAACGGATTAGAAGGTTTATCCTTATATTCAGGTGATTTTAAAAATTCAATTGATTGATTTGTAGGTATAAACTTTATCTTATAATCCAAAGCATCAGGTTTTCCTTCTCCGATTAACCATTCAGGATGATCTTTTTTGAGCTTGTCAATTTCTCCAATTTCTTTAATAATGAACTTATCCAGCTTCGGTTTCACCTCGGTTGCCCGGAGAGTAGCCCCGGCCTGGTCGTGCTGGAAGTGGATCAGCGGGGTGTGTTGTTTTAATGTAAATTCGAGTTTGTACATACGTATGTGGTTTTTATGGTGTTTGATTTGTAGTGGTTACGGAGACCTTTAAGGTTTCAAAAACCTTAAAGGTCTGGTGCAATTACAACCTGACAGTGTTTTATTTCCTTCGGAATCAGCGTATTTTTTCTGCAACTCTGGAAAGAACTTCGGATGTTGTTTGGTTTTACGTCATTTCTTCTTCGTTTCCAATTTCTTCATCTTTAAATCAAGTTTTTGTTTTTGAATATCATATTTCATTGCCTCCAGCTTGTATTCATGGTGCCTTTCTTCAAGATGTTTTTCTATCTCTTCTTTTTTTTCCAATTTTTCTATTTCCATTTGCTGCTTGAATAAGCTGTTGACCATGTTCAAATAGTAATGGTGAATAATCCAAACAGCAAGAAGAACCAGCAATGTTGTTAATACCAAATAGGCTATTCTCCACCAACTATATGGGGATTCGAAAACTTTGCAGCAAAGGTTAGTCATTAAGGAAATCACAAGGATGAATAAGGGTAGGGAGATGATTCCAAAACCAATCCATTTTAATCTGTTGTTTTGTTTTTTCATTGGTTTATATTTTCAAAGTTGATTGTATTTTTTCGTATTATCTATTGTTTTTCAATTAATTACCTGACGGATGGAATAGCCATAAATAGTCATTCCCGGCTTATATAAGCTTTAGCTCTTATGGCAATTTCATTGGTTTGTTTTTTATTATTGTAAGTTGTTGTCCATCGAAAGACCTTTAATGTTTCAAAACCTTAAAGGTCTGGTGCTGTTATTTTCGTTTCTTCGTTTTAAAAATGATCCCAAACTTTCCAATCCAATCAATTAGCACAACGCTGACAAACGAAAGGAGAACGATAAGGCCAATGCTAATCCAGAATGGCCAGTAAGCCTTCCCGTTTACAATAAAATCAGGCAGATGGTCGAAGTCGGGCATAGTGTTGATGCCAAACAGTCCCACTAAAAATGTAGCAGGCAAAAAGATAGCTCCCAGTATGGTAATTTTGGTTATGCGCCGATCCTGTTCCTTTTGTTCCAATAAATTGGCATAGTTGTGTAATTCCTCAATTTCGCCATCCAGGTCTTTCACCTGTTCGGCAATCATCATTTTTTCCTGGATCATGTTGTACAGTTCAATGCCCTGCTCTTGAGCTGTTACCTCGCGGAAATAAACCTGGTTCACGAAACGGATATATGCTTTGTATAATCCGCTGATATCTTCACTAATATTTTTCGATTTCTCGTCTTTGAGTTTACTTAACCGGGTTACCTCGTCGGAGAACTTCAGTATGGACGCCCGTTGGATCAGCGAGAGTTCAACCATTCGGGTATAGATGGTTCGGAAATGAGTTAATAGAAACCCGGGGTATAAACCTGTTAAATACACAAAAGAATAACGAGATATACCGTGCAAACTACCCCAATTAGTCCATCGAAAATAAGTATGATCATTTACCAGTCGATTCAGCATTTTTTTGTTTTGGCACATAGGGTCTTCACCGCTATCAACAAAAAGAAAACGGTACCAGTTGTTTTTAAACCTTTCGGTATTCAGCCATTTTTCTTTGATTGTTTCACTCATCTTATAGTTTCCGTACCAGCATAATACGTGCATCCGGTCGTCGGTAACAGGACTGACATCCAAATTTTCGTTGAAATCTTTAATCAACGAGTCAATAAAGCGGGCAGCTTTCCAGTCGGTCTTTTCGGTACAATTCGAAAAGTCTTCAAAATAGCGGTGTTCACTTCCTTTCAATCCGGTAATAGCTATATGGTTAGCCAACTCTTCTTTTTTCGATGCAATTACTCCGTTGGGGAACCCCAGAAATGGAGGAAGAATTCTGCGCCCATACTGGTTTATGCGAAGAATATCTTCAAAATCGGGATAGTCGTGGTTTTCGAGATAGAACACGAGCGAACCTGTTCCGGTAGAATAAAGGTTTAACCCGATCGATACCAGCTTAAGCCGGTATCGGTTTGATCCTTTTGCTATGACGTCTATTTCATAAACCAGTTCACAGCTTTGGTAGGCTTCTTCCCGTTCATAGTGCAAAACCACGGGGTCTTCTCTTTTCCCATTATCGTATAGTACAGGGTGAACAAATTTGTAAAAGAAGTTTTTCTCGTTGTACAGTTCGGTTGCATACTTTGCCGTACGCGGATTCGGTAGGTTTATCCAGTTGGAATCGTCTTTTATTTTAATTTTGGTCAAATCAAACCGTTCTGAAAAAGGTTTCCCCTCTGCTTTGGTGTTTTCCCATTTGAAAGGGAATATAAAAATGTGGTAGCTATACAAAGGTTTCGTTTCTGGAGGTACTTGAATTTTTGTTGTCTGCTGATCGTATTCCGGATCTGTGATATTTGTTTCCGGATTTAATACCTCCACAACCTTTTTACGAGCAGCCTTGCTTCCTCCCAATGCGGCAATTCCCTGGTCAGTTAAACCAAAATAGCCATCACCTGTTCCGCCGAAATATGCTTTTTTTTCTTTGATCAATTTGTTAAAGCTTTCAATTAAAAGTTTTGTACCTTCTCCATAAAAGCTTAATTCATCTTTTGTATATATTAATAGTCGTTTATACGGATATAATCGGTCGGTAATAGTCGAAAACCGAGACGTGAGCGATTTGACAGTGATGATTCCATCTTTTTCTTTCAGATTTTTTTTGATTGATTTTTTCCCCAACCGCTCATCCACTTCAGTCACCCCCTGTGCTTCACAATCACGTCGACGGATTTCGGCAATTTCTTCGGATGTTGCTCCAAAAGCTTTCATCGCCATAATAAACCCTTTATCGTTGGCAGCTATCAACTGCTGTTCTCGGGTCAATTCAATTCTCAACAGTTCAGCCACCTGTTCGAGCGACGACGGCTTATCGGAATTCTCGTTATGATGGTCGATACTAATGTAGTGAGGAGGAGGAGCAATATCCTGAATGAGTTCAATTCCAACAAAAGTCTGTTCATCGTTAAATCGGTTTTGATATGCACTGAGCTTAGCTCCCCATTGAAGATTATGGTCGGCAATGCTTTCAGTTTCATCAAAGCCATTCTCGATAAGCAATTGCTTTATCGTCGTCATTTCCAAATCGTGTCCTCCAAGTAGGAAAACATAAGGGGTGTGGTCCATAAATGAGTTATAATCGTTAATAAAAAGGAAGGCTATTATGGCGTTCGCACAGAATCAATCAGTATAATAAACCTGTTATTAAATTTATGACAATTGAATGATATTATTTATATCAGTTGCTGAAAAAGGTTGAAGAATTTTTGCTGCCGGGTATAGCAGCAGGTACTGATAATATTTGGGCTAGAAAAACGGTGAAGTACTAACGTAGTACGAGTTGCGGGCTCTGGGTTACGGGTTGCGGGTTATCTTTACCTGTAATTTGCATCTCGTAACCCTCAACAATTTATTCTTCCACCGCAATTATAGCCTTACGGTTTTTCCCGTCCATCATAATATTCAATGGTTTGGCAAACGATATGTGTTTTATAAATTGACTTTGTTCAATTACCGGTTGTTGTTTTAATAATGCGATGTTTATGGTCGAATCGCCTGAGTTGTGTGGAATAGTAAAATAACCCACATTCATTGAAGTTACGTTGTGGAAGAAATGTGAACCTAATGAACCATCCAGCGGAAAATCATTCAATCCCATTTCAACAATTACACGTGCCCGCGAGATATTCGACCATGTTACCGGTATCCCGGTGAACGGGTCGCGGGTTCCCCAGCGTCCGGGGCCAATTAAAATATAGTCTTTGTTTTGTATGTCGAGTTTGCGGTTAAACTGGCTAATTTCAATAGCCATTTCGCGGGTTTTCATTTTATCAAAAATGTCAGGGTCGACAAATATAATGTCAGTAATATTCCTAATAATCCCATTGCCCATTCCCCGATGGGCTGACATGATTGTTTTTTCAGGATTGGCTTGACAAATATTGACCATAAATTGTTCTTCGCGTCTGATTAAGGGTTTTATCTGGAGTAAGTAAAACGTTGGTAAATGATTTTCGCCTTTCTCCAAATCTACAGCATATTCAATTTCAACTGGCGACCCCATAGCTTCACGGAAAAGTTTCAGAAGTACAGATAATGTATCGGCTAATGGGATTTGATTGTATTTAAGTATGTTGGCGAAGTCTATAATACGAAGTCCTGGAATGTCAATTCCAGGAACGAGACAATCGTTCTCATTATCGTAAACCGAAGCACAATGTTGAAGTACTCCATCTTTTTCAGTTGCTGAGACTTTCATTTTTTTGATAGCTGCATTTTCGCCACCATTCTCAAGGTCGAATTGTGTATGGTCCATATCAATGGCATAAAATTCCTTTTGCGTGTCGCGAACAAGGTCGTGAACGCCAACTGTATTAATTTCGGGGTATTTAGGGCAGAAACGGTAAGCTTTCTCTCCTCCAACAACATACATTCCCAAACCTATTGCGGCAACAGCAAAACCATCTTCAGGTTCCATATACGAAACAGGATAAAAGTTATACGATTGCGCTACGCCACTTATTGATGGGTAATAATGGTCATTGTATTGATGTCCGACAACTTCCTGTATAATGACAGCCATTTTTTCTTCTTCAATTTTGTAGTTTACCGCATCGAAGTACGACATGGCCGATTCGGTAAAAATACTGGCATATACCAGCTTGATTGCAGTTTCGAGCTGCTGGTAGCGAACACGGATATCCGGATGGTTGTTGGGTATCAGGTAAGTGGCGTAAACTCCAGAAAAGGGTTGCATAAGCGAATCTTCAAACAAGCCGGAAGAGCGGATGGCTAATGGTTTGTTCATGTTTTCGAGGTAACAGTACAGGCGCTCCTGAAGTTCTTCGCTAAACTGCGACTCAAGAAAAATGGTTTTAGTTCGTTCGTAATCATTGCTCGAATAAATTTCCTCGAATAAATTGTTGTTTTCCAGAAATTTGTCGAATTCGCCAGATCCGATTACTGCTGTAGCCGGAATCCTGATATTCATTTCGGGAATTATATGCGAGAAGTTGATATTCTCCAGAAAATTGCACATGAATGCCATTCCACGTCCTTTACCGCCCATAGAGCCTTTACCCAAACGGACAATAAAGCGGTTTTCGGTGACCAAAGTGGGATCAAGATCGATGATTGTTCCCCGGAGTTTTTGTATGTTGACCTTTTCAAATACTTCAAGGCAAAACTTGCGCAGTTCGTTCGAGTTTTTAAAATCTTCGAATCGTTTGGGTAGCAATTGTTCTGCTATGTTTATTTCGCCACGGGCCATTAACCAGGTTGAAAACGAATTGCGTTGCCCATGATAGGCCAAAGCCGATTCGGGTACAATACGAAACATCTCCTGGAATTCAACCATGTTGTGGGCAATCATAATAGGGTTTCCATCAATGTCCTTGAAAACAAAATTGCCAAAACCAAGCCGTTTGTAGATGTAGTTGTGGATGTCGAGCGCCAGACTTTCGGAATTTTTATTGATGAAATCGGCGCCAATATTGATGGCTCGCTGTGCATTATTTACATCATGACTTTGCAACAAAACCGGGATCGGAAACTTTAGTATTGAGTTTACATAGCGAAGTAAATCAACACCGGCTTCATCATCTTCAATTTCGTTTCTCGGGAATTTTACATCAGAAATAACAGAAAGAAGATATTTTTTGTATTTGTTAATAGCCACAACAGCTTCCTCGTAAGTACTTACCAGGATCACCTTGGGCCGGGCGCGTAATTTCATTATTTTGTGTAATTCGTCGGCCGATTTGTCCTCAACCAGGTTTTGGGTTTGCGTCATGATATTGGTGTACAGCATGGGCAAATACCTCGAATAATATTGAATTGAATCTTCGACCAAAAGAATAACCCTAACATTTCCATTCTTGGTATCGGCCTCTACATTCATTTTATCTTCAATATACTTAATCATTGCAAGAAAAACGTTCGAGTTTCCGTTCCAGACAAATACACGGTCAATCGATTCAATTTTAGTTTTGGAAGCCTGAAAATACCGCAGATCGCCATTATTGTTTACCAACAACAAAATAGGAATGTGTGGTTTTATTTGGTAAATAGCATTGGCAGCAAGGATTGGGATACTTTTATCAACTCCAACCATAATAATTACAAGTTCAAAATCGCGCGATCTAACCATTCTAAGCGCTTCTTTTTCAGTATTTACACTGGTGAACCTAGGGTAAGTGTAGAGATTGAGCTGCAAAAATTCACCAAAAATTTTATCGGTAAACTGACCTTCGCGGACAATCGAATAACTGTCGTACAAAGTAGCTAGAAGCAATACCTCCTTTACTTTGTAAGGCATCAAGTCCTGAAAAATATCACGGTCGGTTTTTTTAAGTTTATAGACCGATGTCAACGAAATTGAATCAATGTTCTCCATTTTCGAAAGCTAAAAAGTTATTTTCCCCTTTTGGGAAATAGAATTGAAAAGTATAAAAAAACAACAGGCCAAAACATGAGCAAAAGATGTTTAAAAAACTTTTACTTTTAACCTGTAGAAATTTAAACCTAAAACGATGAAAACTTTCTTTATTTCGCTGTTAATGCTTGTCGCAATATCTGGTTTTGCCAAAAAGAAACAAGTGCTTTTTAATGGTAATAACTTAAATGGCTGGTATGCTTATGTCAATGATCCTAAAATTGATCTGAATAAATATTTCTATGTGAAAGATGGTGTTATTGAAACTGTTGGGATTCCTGTTGGCTATCTTAGAACTAAAAAAGAATTTTCGAATTACCGGTTGCATGTCGAATGGCGGTATCCAGAAAATGAAGTAAATAGTGGTATTATGTTGCATGTAACAGGTCCCGACAAAATTTGGGTAACTCATTATCAAGCCAACTTAAAGCATAATAATGTTGGTGATTTTGTGGTTCATGGAGTAGGACAGAAGGCAACTATTTCGGGGAAGGAATATGTTTCTACCGAGAAAGAAAAACCGGTAATCGCCAAGATGAATCCGTCAAACGAAAAACCTGCCGGCGAATGGAATAGCTATGATATTGTTTGCAAAGGAAACACTATTGAAGTAAAAGTGAACGGAGTACTTCAAAATACAGCTACAAATTGCTCGTTGACCAAAGGAGCAATTGCTTTACAGGCCGAGGGTTGTAAAATACAATTTCGCAATATTTGGATTGAAACGATTAAATAAAGGACTGATATTAATGGATGTATAAATTTATTGATAATCAGTATGATATTGTTTTTTAATCCATTATTAATTTTTTTGATTTACAAAAGGAGGCGTTAATTGATATTTTTGAAGCACTATTAACGATCTCTTTTTGTATGGATATTACAACAGCGCCAAATTGGAAATCTGAATATTTGGATATACATCGAATCATGGGAAGCAACAAAAGACGTAAAGCTGACGAACTTTTTGATCAGGTTAAAATTGGAGATCAGAAGGCATTGGAATTGTTGTTTGCCATTTATTTTCCCAGGTTAAATAGCTTCGCCCGAAATGTGGTAAAAGATGACGTTATTTCGCAGGACATTGTCCAGGATGTATTTGTGAAAGTGTGGGAAAAAAGATATGAAATTGTAACAATTAATCTTGAGGCTTTTCTTTTTCGGTTGGTTCGAAACCGGTGCATCGATTACATCAAGTACCTGAAAGTTGTGAATAACAGAATGCAGGAAATTGAGATGACATCTAAATATGAAGAACTTTACCGCATTGACTTTATCGGCGATGAACCCTATGTGCTTATTGAACAGGAGCTAAAACAGAAAATTGAACAAACAATAGAAAGTCTTCCTGAACGTTGCAGGGAAGTATTTATCCTTAGCCGTATAAATGGATTGAAAAATAGGGAAATAGCTGATCAATTGAATATTAATATTAAAAATGTAGAACGACATCTTAGTCGTGCCCTTCAGTCGTTCAGAGTAAGTTTTTCTGAAGAAATACCAATTGCACTAATTATTCTGATTATTAAAAACCTTCAATTATAAGTCAACTTTAACTGGTTGTGGAACCATCTCTTTTTTGCCTTAGTAAAATTTTATATAGCTGAAGTTTAAAAAAAATCAAAAATAATTGCTTTTGGATGATGGGTATTAAGTATCCAAATCAGTTATATAATCAAAAAGGCTTAACTCTGGAAAATGGAGAATAGTGAATTTCAAAAGCTTGTTTCCCGATATTTTAAAGGACAACTTAAGGAAAATGAACACGAGGTATTACTGGAAAACCTTCATAATGATAAGTTTCGTGAGTTTTTTGAACAGGAAAAACTAAAGTGGGAAAATACTCCGGAGCTTGACGATCTTACAACAAAGAACCTAACTCGTTTGCTCTTCAAAATTGAGCAGGATGAAATTGATCATCGAACGATAAAAACCAGCAAAAATTTATGGATTAGGGTTGCTGCAGTTGCAGCTGTACTCATTGTAGGCCTTTTAGGCGGAAGTATGTTTACCTACTTTATGTCGGGTTTCAATAAAGACAAGGAACAACTTGTTTTTGAAACCCCACGTGGAATGAAATCGATGGTGAAGTTACCTGATGGTTCAGAGGTTTGGTTGAATGCCAATTCCCGATTGGTTTATAATTCATTTTCGGCTGATTTCAGACAAGTAGAATTGAAAGGTGAAGCTTTTTTTAAAGTAACTCATAATAAAAATGTTCCGTTTGTTGTGCATACAAATAAATGTAATGTAAAGGTGTTAGGAACTACATTTAATGTCATGGCTTATGATGATTTTGGCCGAACTGAAATTGCTTTACTTTCAGGAAAAGTTGATGTTGAGGCAGAAGGTAAGGAACAGATTCTTAATCCAGGTCAAACTCTTATTTTAAAGGATTCTGAAATGCAAGTTGCTGAAAATAATACATCAAGAGCTTCGGCTTGGGTTGATAATAAATTCAACTTTAAAGATATACCCTTATCCGAGTTAATGAAACGACTGGAAAATTGGTACGATGTAGATATTACCCTTGAAAATCAATTGGGTAGAGAGGTGAATTATTCGGGTACGTTTAAAAACGAAGAAACTATTTGGCAGGTATTAGATGCAATAAAAGTATATACATCAATTGAATATGAAAAAACAGACACGAGAAAAATCGTGGTAAGAGTTAAATAATCAGGTAATTGTTGGGGTGAGTACATTTGAAAATACGACAATAAATTGTTTTTATTCTTGGTACCAAAAATGCAGGACGATAGGTAAAAATTTATAATGAATTAAAAACCGATGCCTGAAGAGCGGCCACTCTCCAGGCATCAAAAAACGTGATATAAATACTCATTTAAATCGAAGTAAAACTATGAAAAAAATCGATCCTAAGCAAAGGCATCGCCGATGTCCTATGCTCAGAAAAATGTTAAACATTATGAGGCTTACCATTTTGATTTTATTAACTCTGTTTATCCATGTTTCGGCAAGTACGTATTCCCAATCACGTATGAGCCTGAAATTCGAGAATGAAAAACTGGAAAGCGTTTTCAATAAGATTGAAGCCAATTCGGAGTATTCTATTTTTTATAAAAACGATTTGATTCAGAATTCGAAAGAAGTATCAGGGAATTTTGAAAACAAATCAGTTTTTGAAATCCTTGACATGGTTTTAAAAGCTGAGAACCTGACTTATACGGTTAAGAATAAACTTATAATGATAGTTTCGAAGAGTGGTATCAACGATGAGTTTATTGAGCAGCAAAAATCAGTTTCAGGGAAAGTTACCGATTCTTCAGGAGGTTCGTTGCCCGGGGTGTCGGTGGTAATTAAAGGAACTACTAATGGAACAATAACTGACATTGATGGCCGGTATACCTTGAATAGGGTTCCTGATAATGCGGTATTGCAGTTTTCGTTTGTAGGTATGAAAATGCAGGAAGTTGCTGTGTCGGGGAAATCAACAATAAATGTTAGCCTGAGTGAAGAATCAATTGGTATAGAGGAGGTTGTAGCTGTTGGTTATGGAACACAGAAAAAGGTAAACCTGACGGGGGCCGTAGAGCAGGTTACCAATGAAGTATTCGAAAACAGGTCGGTATCGAATGCAACCCAGGCTTTGCAAGGGGTTGTTCCCAATCTGAACATCAAGCTTACCGACGGAAAACCAACGCGTTCGTCGAGTTTTAATGTTCGTGGTATAACATCAATTGGCCAGGGTGGTAGTGCATTGGTTTTGATCGACGGTGTTGAAGGAGACCCTGCCTTGTTGAACCCTAACGACATTGCCAGCGTTTCGGTATTGAAAGATGCCGCATCGTCGGCCATTTATGGAGCCAGGGGAACTTTTGGGGTAGTTCTTATCACCACCAAACAACCTTCGAAAGGCAAAACTACCGTTACTTATTCAGGGAATTTCTCCATTCAGGAACCTGTTGCCCGGCCCGATTTTGTTACCGATGGCTACGAATATGCTACTCATTTCAGAGAAGCCTACTATGCCTGGAACAACTATTCATCGCTTCCAAGCAAGATTAACAAATCGCAGCTTTATTCCGATACATGGCTGCAAACGTTCAAGGAACGAAAAGAACAAGGTATAACCGATGAGGTAGTTACCGGGTCTGACGGAACATACACCTATTTCGGGAATACCGATTATTATGACTTTTTATATCGCGACCATTCGTATGCGCAAGACCACAATGTGATGGTTTCGGGAGGAAACGACAAAGCTGATTTTTATGTATCCGGTCGTTTTTACGATTATGATGGTTTATTCAGATATAATTCGGATACCTATAAAACTATGAACATCAGGGCAAAAGGCTCGTTGCAGGCTTACGATTGGTTAAGGATTACCAACAATATGGAATTTTCGGATATGACTTATCACAACCCGTTGAATGTTGGCGAAGGTGGTTCAATCTGGCGTAACATTGCTGACGAAGGGCACCCTACTTCGCCGATTTTCAACCCCGATGGTAGTCTCACCATGTCGGCAGCCTATACGGTCGGCGATTTCTTTTATGGTAAAAATGGAGTCGATACCCATAAAAAAGTGTTGAAAAACACTACTGGTTTTTCGGCTCAATTCTTCAATAAAAAGTTAAGGGTTAATGGCGATTTTACTTTCCGCAATTTCGACAACAACGATACGCAAAAAAGGATACAACTGCCATATAGTACCAAACAGGGAACAACCACCTACCTGGGAACTTCGTATAACGATCTAAAATTATCGACTCGAAATACTCTTTACACGGCTACTAATATTTATGCTGAATTTGAAAATACGTTTGGGCAGGACCATTATTTTAAGGGAATGGCTGGATTTAACTATGAAACATCTAAGTATCAGTCAAGTTATGTTCAGAGGAATGGCTTGCTATTCGAAGATGTTGAAAACCTGAATCTTGCTCTTGGAACATCAATTACAACTTCGGCTGGTTACGAAAAATGGCGGATTGCCGGTACATTCTTCCGGTTTAATTATACTTACAAAAATCGTTATTTGTTAGAAGTGAACGGACGTTACGATGGCTCTTCGAAATTTCCGAAAGACGAACAATATGCCTTCTTTCCTTCTGTTTCGGCAGGATGGCGACTTTCGGAAGAACCGTTCTGGAGCATTCCAAAGGATATCATAAGTGATGTTAAAATCAGGGGTTCGTATGGTTCGCTTGGAAACGGGAATATCGACTCTTATAGTTTCCAGGAATTGCTGAATATCAGTACATCAGGGCGAGTGCTGAATGGCGCTTTAAATAAATACACCAACAACCCTGCTGTAAAACCTGACGGATTGACCTGGGAAACAGCTACTACAAGCGACTTTGGTCTCGATTTCGGTATGTTGAACAGCCGGCTGCGTTTTAGTGGCGACTATTACATCCGTAAAACCACCAATATGTACACTGTTGGTATGACTCTTCCTGATGTTTTTGGCGCCACATCGCCCAAAGGGAACTATGCCGATATGACTACCCGTGGCTGGGAATTCTCGATCAACTGGCAGGATAAATTCCGTCTTGGAAACGATCAGTTAAATTACGAACTGCGTGCCACTTTGAGCGACTATAAATCGAAAATCGATCGCTATAACAATGCTACGATGAGCCTTAGTGATTATTACAAAGGAATGACGTATGGCGAAATCTGGGGCTATAAAACCGATGGTTTATTCCAGTCGCAGGAAGAAATAAACGGATATGTCAATACCATTATCAAATCGTCGAGTAATGGTACGGTTTATCCAGGTGACATAAAATTTGTTGATAACAACAAAAACGGGAAAATCGATTACGGCGACAAAACAGTTACCAACCCTGGCGATATGGTAATTATTGGGAACAAAGAGCCACGTTATATTTATAGTTTTATGGCAAATGCCAATTGGAAAGGTATTTTTGTTTCAGCATTTTTTCAGGGTGTTGGAAAACAAAATTGGTTCCCTCTTAACGAATCGGAATTCTGGGGACAATACAACCGTCCGTACAACCAGCTTCCTAAATGGCACTTAAACAATTATTGGACAACTGACAATCCAAACGCTTATCTGCCTCGTTATGCTGGTTACAATACCTCATTAGGTTATGGCAAAACATACACCGACCGTTATCTTCAGAATATTGCTTATATCCGCCTGAAAAATATTCAAATCGGTTATAACCTTCCCAAAAGCCTGATTTCAAAAATACGTATGCAAAATGCCAGTATTTATGTAACCGGCGAAAATTTATGGACCTGGTCGCCACTCTATAAACACACCAGAGACTTTGATGTAACCAATACTGCCGGGTCTGACCCTGATTTAACTTCAGGAACAAGTGGTGATAACTACAGCTACCCGCTGATGAAGAGTGTAACTTTAGGTTTATCCGTAACATTTTAATTCGAAAGCACCATGAAAAAAATATTATTTTTATTACTGATCATCACAGCTTTCCTTACTGCGTGCGACTTATACGAAGAGCCCAAGGACACCGCCACGAAGGATGCTATCTTTAGTTCCGAATCAGGTTTAAAAACCTATGTTTATTCATTTTATGATAAAATACTGCCTTCGGCCAGCGACCTGAACCAGATTGAGGTCGACTTAGTCGATTTTGGAGCAATTAATAACATCAATACTTTTATTACCAAAAACGCATACAGCGAAACGAACAGTTCAGGATGGTCTTCGTCCGATGATTGGAGTAAATTACGCAATGTAAACTATTTCATTGCAAACTGCACCGATCAAAAAGTAAGTGAAGCAGTTCGGAATAATTATATCGGAATTGCCCGTTTTTTCCGTGCCTATTTTTACTATAGCATGGTAACTAAATTTGGCGATGTTCCCTGGATCGACAAACCTTTGTCAGTTGAAGATGAAGAGCTTTATGCTGCCCGCGATTCGCGCGAGACAGTAATGGAAAAAGTGTATGAAGACCTCCAGTTCGCCTGCAACAACATCACCACAACCACCGATGCTACCGGCTCAATGGTTACCAAATGGGTTGCCTATGCACTTACCTCGCGTATCTGTTTATTCGAAGGTACATTCCGTAAATATCAAAATTTAAACCTGACTACCTCCGCAACAACCTGGTTACAGCGTGCTGCAACAGCTTCGGAATATTTGATGACCAATTCGGGCAAAAAGTTATATACTTCATCCGGAACAGCAAAATCATATCGCGCATTGTTCACCAACGATTCTCCTATTACTGACGAGGTTTTGATGGCTGCCATTTCAAGTACATCGTTAGGGGTATTACACCATGCCAACTGGAAATGGACTTCACCTACTTATGGTAACCGTTTCAGCATGATCCGTCCGTTTATTAATACCTATTTGCAGCTTGATGGAACTCCTTATACCAGCCGTTCCGGATGGAAAACCCAGACTTTTTATGATGAGTGCCAAAATCGCGATTACCGACTGGCCCAAACCATTCGTACTCCCGGATATACCCGCGACGGTGTAGCTACTGCTCCTGATTTTTCAGGATATGTACGTACAGGTTATCAGCCGATTAAATTATGCCTCGACGGGAAGAGCTACGATAACGCTGCTCTGAATACAAATGCATTACCTTATTTCCGTTATGCTGAAGTTTTATTGAACTATGCCGAAGCAAAAGCCGAATTGGGTACATTAACCGATGCCGATTGGGCAAAAACTATTGGCGCCTTGCGTGCTCGTGCCGGGATAACCGGTGGCTTAACAACCAAACCAACTACTGTTGATACCTATTTGCAGTCGACCTATTTCCCAAATATTTCCGATCCGGTAATTCTTGAAATACGTCGTGAACGAGGGATTGAACTTTGCCTCGAAGGGATGCGTTTCAATGATTTGCTCAGATGGAAATGTGGCAATTTGTTATTAATGAGCTGGGAAGGTATGTATGTTCCTCAGTTGAATGTTCCAATTGACCTTGATAAGAGTGGTACTTACGATGTAATTTTTTATACTTCAACAGAGGGGTTAACTGCTGCTAAAGCGTTGACCGGCGATTGGGCTAAAGCCAGTGCAACTTGTGCTACTATTTATGTTGAAACAGGTGCGGGCAGCTCAAAACAATTACAATTGGTTGAAAAAGTAGATGGCGCCGATGGGTACTACCTTACCTGGGATTTCCCGAATAACTATAAACGAGTGTTTGGCAACAAGCAATATTTCTATCCTATCCCGTCAACAGTGATGGTACTTAACCCAAATATCAAACAAAATACCGGTTGGGAAAACGGAGGCACAAATGATGGTAATTAATTAAGTTTAGCCATCGTTATTACCAGAAAGTAAACAAACGACACTAAGGCACAACTATTAAAAAAGTGGTTACATTTTGTGCCTTGGTGTCTTCTTGTTTATATCTTTATTCATTATTCAATGACTACATATATGAAGAATTAAACTAATATAGACCAACAAAATAAACTGAAAATGAAGAACATTATTTTACTTTTTGCCTGTTTAATGGCTTTTGGGGTTTTGTATGCTAAACCCAATAAACCAATAACTGTAGCAACCTATAACCTTCGACAACTCAATGATCATGATGGGCCAAATGTTTGGGCAAATCGAAAAGACGCGGTAAAAGACCTGGTAAAATACCATGAATTCGATATTTATGGAACTCAGGAAGGTTTCCTGTCGCAGCTAAAAGACCTTCAGGAGTTAGATGGATTTGCTTACACAGGGCATGGCCGTGAAGATGGTATTGATAAAGGCGAACATTCCGCTATTTTTTATAAAAAAGACCGGCTGTTGTTGCTTGATTCCGGAGATTTTTGGTTAAGGGAAGAATCTGATAAACCTGGACTTGGCTGGGATGCTACTTGCTGTAACCGTATTTGTTCGTGGGGAAAATTTAAAGATAAAGCAACGTCCAAAGTCTTTTATTTTTTTTGTGCACATTTCGACCATCAGGGAGTTGTTGCCCGTGTTGAATCGGGAAAACTGATGGTGAAAAAAATAAGGGAAATAGCTGGAAACTATCCTTCCATTTTTGTTGGTGATCTCAATTCTACACCAGACACAGAGCAGGTTAGTACTATAAAGACTTTTTTGAAGGACTCACGCGAAGTTTCGAGAACAACACCTTATGGTCCAGTTGGAACTTTCAACGGATTTAAACTTGATGCGCCCCTGAAAGAGCGTATTGACTATATTTTTGTCAGCCCAACAATTGAAGTGCTTAAATATGGGGTACTTACTGATAATGTAGACAGAAGGTACCCTTCAGATCATTTACCGGTAGTAACTTCATTGTTGATTAAATGAAATAGCCATCTCGCCTAAGGCGAGGCAAACCGAAAATGAATTGCCAGCAGAAAATCCGCGAAGCGAATAAATGGACATTCGCTTCGCGGATTTTATTTCATGGATTTTCGCTTCGCTTCAATTCGCAAGCTCAATTCCGTACGTTGGATTGTTCGACTAAAAGAAAATGTTAATATGCAGATTTTAAGGCGTTAAACAAAAAATTATACATGTGAAATATTTACATTCGATACCCTGGTTTCTGTGCAGTTTATTATTTGTATTTTGTACTGACAAAACAGAAACTTCCAGTGTTTCAAATGTTACCGTACTTTCAGTTATGTCGTTTAATGTTAAAACAAGCACTGAATCTGGTACAAATGCTTGGGATAGTCGAAAAGAAGCCTGCCTTGCAATGATTTTTACGACAAAACCTTGTCTAATTGGTGTGCAGGAATTAACTCCCGCTCAAAAAAGCTACTTCGATACCAAACTTACCAATTATAAATCAGTTGGCCATGCCAGAGATGGGAGTAGCGCTTCAACTGAATATTCTGCTATTTATTACCGGAACGATATTTTTTCGGTTGAAAACGACAGTACTTTTTGGTTAAGCGCTACTCCCGATTTTATGTCGAAGGGTTGGGATGGCGCCTGCTACCGTATATGTACTTGGGCAAAACTTAAATTCAGAGATTCAGAAAATGAGTTTTACTTTTTTAATACTCATGTTGACCATAAGGGTACGGAGGCTCAAAAACAATCGGTTATTCTGTTGAAAGAACGTATTCATAAAATCGCCGGAGATCATGCAATCGTTTATCTTACGGGTGATTTTAATATGCAACCATTCAATGATAATATCATAAATTTATCGGGGTATATGGTTAATTTAAGGAATTATTTTCAGGATGGATCTTTTTTCGATATGGGTACATACAATAATTGGGGTTCGTCAAATACGATTATCGACTATATTTGGTACCTAAATTCTAATCCTGTTTCTTATCAGGTTATTACAACTCCATTTTCAGGTGTAAATTATATCTCAGATCACTATCCAATTTTGGGAATTTTTAATATTCAATACAACTAGACTCTTTTCCATATTTTGCTTAAAGCTTAGTTTGCCTTGCTTTACTTGTAGTTCAATTCACTAAAACGTATCAATTAGTTTCATAATCTGGAAATTTGGGATTTGATGTAAATCTATACATGAATTTTATATAGGTTTACATCACTAATGTAGGTTCGCAGTTTCTTGGTTAATTATTACTTTTGGCTCGTGATACAACTTTTTACAGTAAAGACAAATTATTAAAATTTGAAATATCTTTCATATAACGAAAAGAATCTGGTTGCTTTGTTGAAAGAAAGTGACAAAACAGCATTTAGGGAATTGTTTAATGAATATGGAAAACGATTATATCAATTTTCGATAAAATACCTTCGGGAAAAAGAAGATGCTGAAGATTTGGTTAACGAAGTATTTCTGAAAATATGGGAAAATCGTGGTAGTTTAAAAACAGGTACTTCTTTTCAGTCGTATTTATTCACAATTGCTTATAATAATATTCGTCAGCGGTTCCTGAAAAGAAACAGGGAAGAGAAATATATTCAGATTTTTGCACAAGAACATCTGTCGGAAAGCCTTAAGAGCGAAGATCAGCTCGATTATCTTGCATTTGTAAAAATAGTAAATGAAGTAATTGATACATTACCAGCGCGTAGAAGAGAGATTTTTATTCTTTATTATAAAGAGGAACTAAAAAGTAAACAAATAGCTGAAAAGCTAAATTTAACCGAGCAATTTATTCGAAATCAATTATCAATCGCGAAAAAGACAATAATCGACAAGTTTAAAGAGACCAATAAATTGGAAGGTATTCTTTTCTTTAGCTTGTTTGTTCATCAAAACTGAAAAAAATAAAAAAAAGGTTTGCTTTTGAGAGGTACATTTTAGAAGTAAGTTGATATTACTACTAAAGTTACCGTAAATGACTATTAACAGGAAACACATAGATCGAATTTTTAGTCAAAAATTTAGTTTGCTTGATCAAAAAATGATGTGTAATTATTTTGATAATGAGCAGCTAAATGAAGAGACCCGGAAAGTAATTGCTGACCAATGGGCAAATTATTCAGCTTCAGATGAGACGGATGCCAATCTCGATAACCTTTACTACAAATTATATTATCAGATTAATAATCAGGAACAGCTTAAACCAGGGAGAAAAAGGGCTGTTCTGTGGTTGTCGGGTGTAGCGGCTATTTTGGTAATTGGATTTTTATCGGTTGCCTCTTTATATCTTGTTTACACTAAAAATAGCGTATCTGAATGTCAGGAAGTCGAATTCTATTCTCCCGGAGGTTTCAGAAATCACTTCAAACTGCCAGATGGCACTTCGGGCTGGTTGGGTTTTGGTTCTAAAATAAAATACCATTTTGAATCAAATCAACGAGTTGTTGAGCTTGACGGACTTGCATTTTTTGATGTTTCTCATCAGCCCGATCATCCGTTTTGGGTAAATACCCCTACTAATCTTAAAATCAAGGTTCTTGGGACAAAATTTAATGTTTGTGCCTATAAAGGAGAAGTATCAAGTGAAGTTGTACTTGAGCATGGGAGTATTCAGTTGAATATTGATGATAAAGAAGTTGGGAAGATGAACCCGAGTGAGCGGATTTTGTATAAAAGTGATGATAATACCATTAAAAGATCAAAGGTTAACGTTGATGACTTTACAGCATGGAAAGATGGCCGGCTAATTCTTAAAGATGTTTCGCTTGATGAGGCCAGAAATAAGCTTAGTCGTTTTTACAATGTTGAATTTATACAACAGGCAAAAATAATTGACAGCTCTAAAGTTAGGTTAGTACTTGAAAATGAGTCGTTGGAAGAAGCAATGGAATTACTGACCATGATTACTCCTTATAAATTCCAGATTGAAAATAGAAAAATACTCAACAATGGTAATTATATTAAACGAAAAGTAATTATAAACAACAAATAGAATTTGCCTATGGTAAAATATAAAATGTAAAAAGCGGGATTGCAACGGCAATGCTCTCCCGCAAATTCAGTAAAGTCAATAGAAGTTTTTAACATTACTAAGTTTCAAATTTATGAAAAAAAATCACCCGAGCATGACATGGTATTGTTATGCTCTGAAAAAAACATTTTTTATTATGCGGATAACGTTAATGGTGCTTTTGCTTTGTATAATGCAGTCGTTTGCATTAAAGTCGTATACGCAGGATGCCAGGATTTCTTTATCAGTCAAAGAAATGAAACTCGAAGATATCCTGTTACAAATAGAAAATAAGACGATGTATAGGTTTGCGTATAACAAAAGTGAAGTAAATGTTGATAAGAGTTATTCATTAAATATTAATGATGCAGAAATCGATCAGTTACTTGATCAAATGTTTTCCCACACTAGTATAAAATATAAAATCATTGATCGTCAGATTATTTTAACTAATTCCGACACAGGAACAAATCAGCAACAAAAATCGGTTTCAGGAAAAGTTTCTGATTCTCAGGGCAATTCACTGCCAGGAGTATCGGTAGTAATAAAAGGCACTACTATTGGAACAATAACCGACGTTGACGGTAAATTTTCGCTGCCCAAAGTTCCTGAAAATAGCCTGTTGCAGTTTTCGTTTGTTGGAATGAAAATGCAGGAAGTAATTGTTTCAGGAAAAACAGAAATAAATGTTATTCTGAGAGAAGAGACTATTGGCCTTGAAGAAGTAGTTGCTGTTGGTTATGGCGTTCAGAAAAAAGTTAATATGACTGGCGCTGTTTCATCAGTAAAATTTGACGAAATTGCTTCTAATCGTCCATTAACAACCGTTTCATCAGCTCTTGCCGGATTAAGTTCGGGAGTAACAGTAAAACAAAGTGTTGGAAAACCTGGGTCTGAAGGAGCTACTATCCGTATTCGTGGTATAGGAACATTAAACAATAACGATCCATTGGTTATTATTGACGGGATGGAAGGTGTTTTAGACGCCGTTAACCCTCAGGATATTGAATCGGTTTCTATCTTGAAAGATGCGGCCTCAGCCTCAATTTATGGTTCGCGAGCTGCCAATGGAGTAATCCTGGTTACAACCAAGAAAGGCGATAAAAAACGACTGAGTGTTTCGTATAATGGTATTTTCTCAATAGCCGAGCCAACTAACATTCTGGATTTAGTTTCTGATTATCCAACTTACATGAAATTAATAAACCAAAGCGCGCGGAATATAGGAACAGCCGAGAATTTTGCTGCAAGCACAATTGAAGCATGGGAAGCAGCTAATAAAAATCCGAATGCCTTGAACTCAAATGGAGTCCCAAACTATGTTGCATTTCCAAATACCGATTGGAACGATGTTATATACAAGAAGAATCTTGTACAAGATCATACCGTCTCTGTAAACGGCGCAACATCAAATGCCCGTTTCTTATTGTCAGCAGGATATATGGATAACCCTGGCTTGGTTGATTATACCGGAATGAAACGCTATTCATTACGGTCGAACGTTGAGATTGATATAAACAAATGGTTAACTGTCGGGACAAGAACTTATGGATCGATGTCGGAAACAGAACTTGGTGATTACAAAACTGTTTTGACTTATATGTATTCAACAACACCTGGAGTTTATCCCGAATACAATGGAAAATATGGTTATGCTGAAGCAACAGAGGAAAGTGCACAGGCTAATAATGTTTGGGCCCAATTACATGGAGTAAACGGATATAACAGAACTACTCGCATTAACTCAACATTATACAGTAAAGTAAAAATATTAAAAGGACTTAGCTGGGATTTGAACTTCAACTATGCCCGAAGATTTGACGAATATAACAGTCATTCTAATCCTGAAGCGGCTGAAAGAATTAAATTCAGTAACGGAACAGTAGGACAGCCAGCAACATCTACTTCATTGCTTACTACTTATTACAAAACATATTTCAATTACAATTACACGCTGGAAAATTTACTACATTATGAAACTACTCTGGCTGAAAAACACAATATAAAAGCATTGGTGGGGTACAACGAAACCTATTACGACGAGACCAGCCAAAATGCGACCAAACAAGGATTAATTGATGAAAATGTATATGTTTTTGACGCTGCAACAAATATGCTTTCTATTGGCGGTAGCGAAGGCGACTGGGCATTGCGCTCATGGTTCGGACGATTAAATTACGATTATAAACAACGGTATTTATTTGAAGCAAACCTTCGCTACGACGGTTCTTCGAGGTTCGACAGCGACACGCGGTTTGGAGTATTTCCCTCGTTTGCTGCTGGCTGGAGAATTTCAGAAGAAGAATTTATGAAAAATTCAAATTTCTTTCAAAACCTGAAACTTCGTGCTTCATGGGGTAAATTAGGAAACAATTCAACCGGATATTATAACTCATCGGGCGAATGGGTTGTTACCAATTACGATTATCAATCGCTATACAGTACCACCAATTACTCTTTTAACGGTGTACAAAATACTGGACTGTATTCAGCTAAAGTAGCAAACAAAAAACTAAAATGGGAAACTACCACTGTTACCAATGTTGGGTTGGAAGCATCGATACTAAATAACCGTTTAACCATTGAAGCTGAAGCTTATAACAAAGTAACCGACGGTATCCTTACAACGCCTCCAATTTATTTGACAATGGGGCTTATTTCTGCACCAACTTTAAATACAGCAAAAGTTACCAATAACGGGTTTGAATTAAATTTAGGCTGGAAAGATAAAATTGGACAAGTACGATACTCTATTTCAGGAAGCTTTGGGTACAATAAAAATAAAGTGACTTCATACAAAGGAAAACTAAAAGAAGGCTGGAATACCGATGCTGCCGGAAGCAAATCGTACACATCAAATATTGGTGACGTTTCGAGTGGAAGCAACACTCGAATTGTCGAAGACCATATTATCAACGAATACTATTTAATGGATGTATATTCAGGAACCGGCAAATATTATAACACCGACGGAACTGTAAATATCAAAGGTGGCCCAAAAGACGGCATGATCCGCACCCCAGAAGATATGGATTGGTTAAAATCGATGATTGCAGCTGGTTATCAGTTCATGCCAAACCTCACTGTTGTTAAAAATAAAATTTGGTATGGCGATTACATTTATGCCGATATTAATGGTGACGGGATTTATGGCAATAGTTATGATAAGAAATTTACAAATGTTTCTGGATCACCTAAAATTGTATTTGGTTCTCAAATGAATTTCAGCTGGAAAAATTTTGACCTTGATTTGATATGGTCCGGTCAGGCAGGAGCGAAAATTTACTGGCTTGAAAGTGGATATAATAACCCGACAGCACTTCGCGTTGGTTGGGCCGTTAGTAAAATGCTTGCCAAAGATCATTATTATTACAACGATACCGACACATCTGATCCATTGAATAATATAACTTCAAAAACCCCTCGTTTAAAACTGAACGAAAGCGATGGACAAAATACACAAGCCAGTACCCGTTGGTTATACAATGCCTCATATTTAAGGCTGAAAAACCTGACTTTAGGTTATAATTTTTCGCAAAGAATTGCAAGTAAAATCCATGCTGAAAAATTGCGTATTTATTTCTCTGCTGAAAATCTACTTACAATTACTTCTTTCCCTGGCCTTGATCCTGAAATGGGAGGCAATACAAATTATCCGTTAATCAGGCAAATAGCTATCGGGACTAACATCACTTTCTAAACTTATCTATTATGAAACGAGAGTATATTAACTATTCGAATTTGCATGTTTCTAAATACATGCTTTTACGTTCAGAATCAAATAACTCAAAATTCCGAATGAAAACAATAGCTTCACTAACATTTGTAACACTATTTATTGTACTACTTTCATCCTGTAAAAATAATTTACTGGATACAAGCCCATACAATGCGGTAAGTTCGGCAACCATGTGGACCAACGAAAGTTTGGCCGACCAGGGAGTTATTGGCGTTTACCAAACTTTACGTCAGGATTATTGCGGCCTTAACTTGTGGTATCTTGATCAGGAAGGTTTTACTGCGATGAATCGCGACGTAACTACACTAACTTACGGTAATGCAACAACAAGCGCTGCTATATTTACGAATTACTGGAAACAAAATTACGAAGGAATTAGCAGGGCGAATGATGCAATCAAAAATCTGCCTAATGCTCCTTTGACTGCTGAGAAAATGGGACGTTTGGTTGCTGAATGTAAATTTTTGAGAGCTTGGTTCTATTACAATTTAAACCAGGTATTTAAAGGTGTTCCGGTTTATTTGGAACCAACTGCGTTGCAGGATTACACCAAAGCAAGAGAAACAGAAGCAGCTGTCTGGCAAATAATTATTACCGACCTGACCGACTGTATCAACGAAACAAATCTGCCTAACTTTTATGCCAAAGGGAATACAAACTGGGGGCGTATTACCAAAGCCGCGGCCTATGCCCTACGCGGGAAAGTATATATGTGGACAAAAGAATACGCCAAGGCCGAAGCCGATTTGCGCAAAGTAGGAGAATTGGGACCTACTCTATTCACCGGAGTATATAAAACACTTTTTAAACAAGCCAACGAACAAGTTCCTGAAATGATTTTCTCGGTTCAGAATATTGGGGTAACCGGACTTGGATCGGTAACTCAGTTCTATTGTGGTACCCGAGTATCGTTTGGTTCATGCTGGAATAACTATATGCCCCATCCTGATTTTGTAGAATCGTTCGAAAATAAAGATGGATCAACGTTCAATTGGGATACATATCTTCCAGGTTACAGCCTGATGACTCCTGCACAAAGGACAGTATTTTTCCTGCGCGATGGATTAACGGCAACTGAGATTACCAATTTTACAACCAAAGGAGCAGACATGAGTAAATACCTGGCTTCAGGCAACGAGGCTCGTCTTCTTAAGGCCTTCGAAAATCGTGATCCTCGTCTGGCGGCTGACATCATTACCCCGTACTCAACATACCTTGGCTCATCAGGAAATGTGGATTATACTTACACTTTACGATGGCCATATCGCGGTTCAGACACAAGCGCTCCTTTTGATCTCAGGACTGATACCAATACCAAATTCTATTATTTATGGAGAAAATGGGTTTATGAAGGTTCATCTGAAACTCCAGCTCGTAACTATGGGCCAACCGACCAGCCACTAATTCGTTATGCCGATGTAGTTTTGCTACTGGCTGAAGCAATTAACGAACAAGGATTTAAAGACGAAGCCGTTTCTCTTGTTAATAGCGTTCGTACACGTGCTGGCGCTATTGAACTTCAAAGCTCCGACGCGAGTAAACCAACCTTCGTAAATTCACAGTCAACTATGAGAGAACGTATCCGCAACGAACGCCGTTGGGAACTTTGCCTTGAAGGTGTTAATTATTATGACGAGTTACGCTGGGAAACATGGAAAGATAAAAAATTCTATACAGGAAACGGGACCAAAGAAATGTGGGGAACCATTACTATTCCGTATGCCTGGAGAGGTGACTATATTTACAACTGGGCTATTCCACAAACAGAGGTTGAAATGAACAGCAACCTCATTCAAAATAGTGGATGGATTAATTAAGCTGATCAAACAGCAGTCAATCTAAAAGTACTCACCCTCACTCCCGAAAACCTGGTGCATTCCTTTTCTCTTTCAAAAAGAGAGAGAAGGAATGCCAGGCTCATCGAAGGGTGGGGTGAGTTCATCTGAAAAACCAAACTAAACAACATTGAACACGGCAAGCTTTCCGCAAGACTAACTTACTACCAATAAAACACAAAGCATTAAGAGTAATTTTTTAAAAAATCGGGCCATTCATAACAGAATATGGAAGAAGCTTTTGTCCTCAGTTCCTTTGATTCACTAAATGATTTGAAACACATTTTACCAAAATGAAACATCTATTTTTTATGCTATTGTTTTTCTCAATTTCATCTTGCTCGTGTAAAGAGAACCAGGATGAACAGGCAAAAATACAAGGGAAAGTGAATTCAATTCTTCCTGAGCATTTGAGAGATACATATCAAATGGTGTGGAATGACGAATTTAACGGGACAACTGTGGACCTAAGCAAATGGAATTTCAGGGCCGAAGGAACCGTAAGAAACTATGGAACTGTTTCGAGGCAAACCATTTCGCTTGACGGGAAAGGAAATGTTTCAATTAAAGTTACCAAAGACGCTACCGGGAAATATTACATTGGTGAACTGGGTACTCAGGGTATTTTCGAAACCACATACGGATATTTCGAATGCCGTGCCCTAATGAACAAACAATATGGGCCCCACGTGGCATTTTGGCTACAATCGCCCACTGTGGGAATGGTTGGCGATGTTGAAAAAAACGGGACTGAAATTGATATTTTTGAATATCACAGGAAAACACCTGAAACAGTTTATCATAACCTTCATTGGGATGGCTATGGCACCGATCACAAAACAACAGGTAACAAAATCACTTATCCTGAAATATCCTCCGGCTTTCATATTTTCGGGCTGGAATGGAATGAAAATGAATATATATTTTATGTAGACGGAAAAGAAACCTGGCGTACCAGTATAGCCGTTTCTCATCGTAGCGAATACATGATTCTTTCAACCGAGCTAACCGGATGGGGAGGCGATCCCTCAACCGGTAATTTCCCTGACGAGGTAATATTTGACTACGTGAGGGTTTATCAGCCTAAAAAATAATGAGGCAAACACAGCTGCTAATGATATAGCTTTTGTTTATGAAAAAAATTTGGTTACTCACCATTATCATAGTTTTAGTTAATGTAGCATCAGCTTACGAAAAACGCGACCTGCTTCAAAAAGCCGTAAATCTTGAAAAATTGAAGGCATGTCTGGTTTATGGCCAGAAATGGGTACAATTCCCTTCATACTCTGACCGTGCCGGATGGGAAAAATTATGCGCGGGTAAAAAAGAAGAAATTATTAGTAAAGGAGAAGCAGCGCTTAATTATCAGTGGAAAGTTATAAAAGCTACCGATTACATTGAGTTTGAACGAAGTGGGTCGCGTCGAGTTATGGAAGACCCGTTTGGTTCCAACAATGCTGCTCTTTCAAGTTTAGTATTGGCAGAACTTGCCGAAGGGAAAGGCCGGTTCGTTGACCAGATAGCCAATGGAATTTGGTTTTACTGCGAAATGACATCATGGGCAATTTCGGCAGCAATTTCGGGAGCCCAAACAGAAAAGACATCACTCCCATCGTATAAAGAAGACATCATAGAGTTAACTTCAGGCGACCTGGGCTCATTCTTCGCCTGGACATATTTTTTGTTAAAAGACGAGATTGACAAAATACAGCCCTTAATCTGCCAAAGGCTCCGAATGAACCTTCAGAAACGCATTTTGGATCCCTATATGAACCGAAGTAATTTTTGGTGGCAGGCTTTCGATGCAAAACCAACAACAATGGTAAATAACTGGAATCCGTGGTGCAACTTCAATGTGCTGACTTGTTTCCTTTTACTCGAAAATGATCCTGACAAACTGGCTTCAGCGGTTTATCGAACCATGATTTCAGTTGATCAGTTCATTAACTATAACCACACCGATGGGGCATGCGAAGAAGGGACAACCTATTGGGGGCTTGCAGCTGGTAAGCTATTCGACTACCTCGAATTATTGAACACAGTTACAGGAGGTGAAGTGTCGGTTTTCAATCAATCTATCATCCGCAACATGGGCGAATACATTACCAAATCATATATAGGAAACGGATGGGTTGTTAATTTCGCCGATGCTTCAGCCAAAGGTGGGGGCGATCCAACCCTGATATTACGTTATGGTAAAGCAGTTAACAGCTATGTCATGCAACATTTTGCAGCTTATTTGTTTGTTCAAAACGGGAAAACAGTGAATTATTCGGTTGAACGGGATTTGTACCGTTCGCTCAAAAATTTACAATACCAAACCGAAATTACCCAAATAACTCCAGAACTTCCTCATGAAAAAACAACCTGGTATGCCGAAACAGAATTTTGCTACATGCGAAATCCGGCGGGTTTTTTCGTTGCTATAAAAGGAGGCCATAATGCTGAAAGCCATAATCATAACGACATTGGAACATTCTCTTTGTATGTTGACGAAACCCCGGTACTTATTGATGCAGGCGTTGGAACATATGCACGCCAGACATTCAGCAACGAAAGGTACTCGATTTGGACTATGCAAAGTAATTACCACAACCTACCCCTAATTAACGGAATACCTCAGGCGCCTGGTGCGAAATATAGATCACGAAATGTAAAGTTCGATCCCGGGACCAACACTTTCACTCTCGATATAGCAGGTGCTTATCCATCCGAAGCATCGGTTGAAAAGTGGCAACGCACTTATCGTCTTCAGGATAAAAAAGGATTGGAAATTATTGATAACTTTAAACTTGAACAAACATTACAGCCCAATCAGCTTAATTTCCTGACATGGGCAAATATCGATATTTCGGCACCTGGTAAAATTTATTTCGAAAAAAATGGAGTAAAAATTTGCATGGATTATGACCCGGAGCTATTCACGACATCGATTGAATCAATACCTTTATCAGATAAACGATTAGCAGATGTCTGGGGAGATAAACTTGTACGGCTATCGCTCATTGCTAAAAAAATGCAACACTCGGCGAAATATCATATCAAAATCAACAGAATGGGTTCGTCTGGCCCGGTTAATAACTAAATAACAATCCGAAAGGCGATTGCATTAGATTTAAAGACTTGGAGAATTAAACCAAATATTACACTGATCGATTATGAAAAATACAATTTTATACCTATTATTTGCCTTGGTTATTGTTGGACAATGCAGTTGTACCCAAAACAAGAAACTAAGAATTTTGTCGTGTGGTATAAGGCATGAATCCAATACTTTTTCGACTCTGCCCACCACTTTATCCGATTTTAAAATACAGCGCGGCAATGCTGCCATTCAAAATCAACAATGGGCCAAATATATTCAAGACCAAGGAATTGAACTTATTCCAACCGTTCATGCTTATGCCTGGCCTGGCGGTGTTGTTTCCAAAGACGCTTATGAACAGATAAGAAATGAAATACTGGAGAAGATAAAGGCAGCAGGTAAATTAGATGGGATTTATTTAGATATGCATGGGGCGCTCCATGTTGATGGATACAGTGATGCACAGGTTGATTTTATTCGTGAAATACGGAAGATTACAGGTTCAAAAGTTATAATATCTGCAAGCTTTGATCTTCATGGAAATGTTTCCGATGAGTTTTTTTCTGGTTTAAATATATTAACAGCTTACCGTACAGCGCCTCATCGCGATGGAGAAGAAACTAAATTACGTGCTGCAAAATTACTGGTAAAATGCCTTCGCGAAAAATTATCACCACATATCGAAAGGGTTATAATCCCAATTCTTGTGCCCGGAGAAAAAAGTATAACCGAAGTCGAACCATTACATTCAATATATGGCCAGATCGAAACTATTGAAAAGAAAGACGGACTTTTAGATGCTTCAATCTTTGTAGGGTATGCCTGGGCCGACATTCCACGATCTGCTATGCGCGTATTTGTAGTAGCAAAAGATAATGACCATGCTGAACTGGCACAAAAAGAAGCAGTAAATTTAGCCCAACAAATCTGGGACTCTCGTTCCAAACTCGAATTAGACGTTGAATCGGGCCCAATACTAAATATGATTAAAAAAGCAATGGTTATGCCTCAAAAGACAATTTTCATTTCTGATTCGGGCGATAATACTACTGCCGGAGCCCCCGGTGATAACCCCCAGGTATTAAAAGCATTGCTCGATACCAGATGCGAAAATGCACTTGTCGCTGGATTGGTTGATCCTGAAGCATTTGCTCAATGTATTAAAACTGGTGTTGGCAAAAAAATAAAACTTAGGCTGGGTGGTAAAAAAGATACAACCTTCGGACAACCGCTTTCCATCGACGGAATAGTTGAACGCCTCTCGTCAAAAGATATTTTATCAAAGCCGAACGGCGTCGTTCTCATAAAAGTTAATGGGGTTGATGTTGCTTTATTAAACAGCAGACGTTCATTTACCACCGTTAAAGACTTCAGCGACATTGGACTTAATCCATTAAATTTCAAAATAGTAGTTGTAAAATTAGGGTATTTATATCCAGAACTTAGAGATATTGCTCCAGCTCACTTAATGGCGTTAACATCAGGATTCTGCAATCTTGAGATGACATCATTACCTTTTAAAAACGTAACCAGACCCGTGTACCCACTCGACAAAGACATGGAATGGAAAGCTAAACCTTGACAAAACATCTGGTAATAATTCCTAAACCAATCAATAATGCAAATATCAAAAATCACATTTTTCATTTTAGCTTTGCTTTTGGTATATAATACTAAAGGACAATCAATCAGTACAAACAACATATTAAAAATCAGCAAAAAGGTAGCCGACTGGCAATTGGAAAATCCCAAAGATACGTCAATGGGCGACTGGGTCCAGGGATCATTTGTCAACGGATTATTAGCTTTGGGCAGACTACCAGGCAATCAAAAATATTTGCAGGCAGTCAAACAAATTGGTATACATGAAAAATGGGGTGTCATTAAAACTTCACACAGAGCCAATGACCATTGTACCCCGCAAGCCTGGATTGAATATTATGAAATGGAAAAACAGCCCGAGATGATCGCCTCAGTCAAACAGGAGCTTGACCGCAACATGGAAATAGTTTCTGCACAGGACGATGATCTGACATTTAAAACAAAAAACCGTGAAAAATGGTCGTGGTGTGATGCTCTGTTTATGTCACCACCAACTTATGCCCGGATGGGAAAAGTAACCGGAGAACAAAAATATTACGATTTCCTTCATCAATGGTGGTGGAAGGTTTCAGCTTTTTATTACGATCCGCAGGAACACCTTTATTACCGCGACGAAAACTTCTTCGGTAAACGAGAACCCAATGGCCAAAAAGTTTTTTGGAGCAGAGGAAATGGCTGGGTAATAGGGGGATTGGTGCGTGTTCTTGAGTATTTGCCAGCCAACGATCCGATGCGCCCCCGATACCAGAAGCAATTGCAGGAAATGTGTATCAAACTCGCTGAAATACAAGACAACAAAGGGCTTTGGCATTCAGGGCTTCTTGATCAGGAAGCCCATCGACAAGCAGAAACAAGCGGAAGTGCATTTTTTGTTTATGGAATGGCTTATGGAGTAAACAATAGAATACTGGATAAAAAAACATTTTTACCGGTAATAAGAAAAGCATGGAAAGCGTTAACGGGTTATGTGATGCCCGATGGCCGCTTTACCGGTATTCAACCTATAGGCGATTCTCCAGTAAAATACGATTCAACTTATACGATGCCTTACGGTGTTGGAGCTTTTCTTCTGGCATCAAGCGAAATGTACAAACTTTGTAATAAATAGTAGCGATGAAAACACTCACACTGGGAAATACCGGACAACAAATAAGCTGCATTGGATTGGGAACTATGTATTTTGGCAGCAAAATCAATGAATCTGATTCGTTTGCCATGCTTGATTATTATTCTGAAACCGGAGGCACTTTGCTGGATTCGGCCAATAAATACGCCAGTTGGATACATGGATTCGCCGGAGGTGAAAGTGAAACACTCATCGGTAAATGGATGAAACAAAAAGGCAACAGGGAAAAGATGTTTATAACTTCAAAAGTTGGATTTCCATACGGAAGTATACCCCGGTCATTAAGCCGCAGTGTAATTATCTCGGAATGTGAGAAAAGTTTGAAACGATTGGGAACAGATATCATTGACCTGTATTTTGCCCATGCTTTCGACGAAAATACCCCAACAGAAGAAACAATGGAAGCATTTTATCACTTATCCAAATCAGGTAAAATAAAATATGCAGGGGCAAGTAATTATTACGGATGGCAACTTTCAGAAGCAAACAAGGTTGCCCAGACAACAGGATGGAATGGATTCTGCAGCCTCCAACAAAGACATACCTGTTTTGAACCTTCATTACGGGCCAATTTTGGGACCCAGATAGTATTATCTCCTGAAACTATGGAATTTTGCAAGATAAATAATATACAAATAATGGCTTACTCTCCTTTGTTGGGAGGAGCTTATAATCGTGGATTCATTCCTGAACCCTATCAAACAGAGGTTAACCAACAACGTTTATCCCTTATCAAAAATCTTGCTCAATTATTTGAAGTTTCTCCCAATGCTATTATCCTGGCTTGGATGTTACAGAGCTCGCCCCCGGTTATTCCATTGGTTACAGGCAGCAGTACTAAGCAGCTACAAGAAAACTTTCAAGCCATAAACCTAACATTGACAACAACACAAATCGAACAATTAAACTCAGGAACGGACATTTCCTTAAAATACTGAACCTCCCAAAAACCATTATGAAACCTAAACAAACAATCCAATTCAGGTGGATAATTTTATCACTGCTTTTCATTGCCACCACTATCCTGTATATCGACAGATCAGCACTGGGAATACTGGCTCCCGAATTACAAAAAAGTATTGGATGGAGCGAGGAACAGTATGGTATGATCAATAGTGTGTTTATGATATCTTATGCCATTTGTTTCATCTTAATGGGACAATTGATTGATGCAGTAGGCACTCGCAAAGGATATCTTGTTTCAATCATTATTTGGGGAATGTCGACCCTTGGCCACGCTTTATCCCGAAGTTGGATAGGTTTTGCAGTAGCCAGGTTCAGCCTTGCCGTTGGCCAGTCCGGAAATTTCCCATCAGCAATTAAGGCTGTGGCCGAGTGGTTTCCTAAAAAAGACCGGGCGCTGGCTGTTGGTATTTTTAATGGAGGTTCAAATATGGGCACAATACTGTCTCCATTAATCATACCGCCACTTGTTTCGTTTTTTGGTGGCTGGCAAATTGGTTTTCTTTGGACATTTCCGTTAAGCCTGATTTGGGTATTGCTATGGATAAAATATTACCGTAAACCAGAAGAGAGCACATACGTTTCTGCAGAAGAACTTCACTATATTAATTCAGATGACCAGATAAATGAAAAAACAGAAAAGGTTGGATGGAAAGATGTCCTATCCCATCGTGAAGCCTGGGCTATTGCTTTTGCAAAATTTATGGCCGATCCCATCTGGTGGTTTTACCTATTTTGGGGAGCAAAATTCCTGAACGAAAAATTTGGTTTAAATCTTAAAGAAATTGGACTGCCTTTTTTCATTATTTATCTCGTTTCATGGGGGCTTGGAATTTTTCTGGGGTGGCTATCGTCACGGTTTCTGAGAATAGGGTTTAGCCTTAATACAGGTCGCAAACTTGGATTGTTAACCTGTGCACTTTTTGCATTGCCGGTAATAATTGTACCACATACCAACAACATGTGGCTGGCTGTTGGGTTAATTGCCCTGGCAGCAGGAGGGCATTGTGGTTGGTCGGCCAATGTATTCAGCCTCATGTCTGACATATTCCCTAAAAAAGCAACAGGGACAGTAGCCGGGTTCGGAGGGTTTGCCGGCGCTATCGGTGGAGCGATTGTTGCTTTTTCAGTGGGAAAAATACTTCAGAATGTTGGCGTTGATGGCTATGCGATTCCTTTTGCAATTGCAGGGTGCGGATATCTTTTTGCGCTCCTGATTGTACATTTATTAGTACCTAAAATTGAAACAATAAACTTATAATTTCAGACACAATACAAAATGTTAAACAAATATTTATACAGATGAATAGTAAAGAACGTATACTGACCACTCTTAATCACCAGGAACCAGACAGAATCCCATACGACCTTGCTGGTACTACAGTAACCGCCATAACTCGCAATGCCTACCTTCGCGCTATGAAAATGAGAGGATTATCTGAAATAATCGGCGATGACCAAATTGACCCTATTCAGCAGATTATAACTCCATGCAATGAAAACCTTGCTTTCTTAAAATCGGATACCAGAAGAATAGGAGCGCAACGGATTACTGGATATGACCAAAACAAAAGAGTCAACGGTAATATTATCGAAGTGACCGATTTTTATGGTTGTAATTGGAGGTTTGAACAAGGGCGTGATTTGTATTTTCACATGATTGATGCACCTCTTGAAAAAGCAGGGTCATTAAGTGGATCGATAAATACACTTCCACGACCCAACTGGGATTTGTATATTACTATGCTCCGAAAAAATCTTGATGAGCAAATTGGCAGTGTGGGAACCCTTTGTGGCATTGCCGACCGAAATACAGCTGGATTTACTGAAAACAGCCTGCGTATCAGGGGATACGAAAATTGGTTTATTGATACAGTTGTAGACCCTGAAGGTGTTGATGCTCTGTTCGATATTATTCTGGAAGACAAAATCAGATATTGGGACGCAATTATTGACTGGGCGATAGAATCCGGAAATGAACAAAAAATCTCTGTAATTTCGGAATGCGACGATCTGGGGTCTCAGGCTTCAACTATTATCGATCCAGATACACTTCGCAAAACCGTGATCCCTCGTTTTAAAACAATATTCACACACGTAAAAAAACGTCTTCCTCATGTAAAAGTATTCATGCACAGTTGCGGGGCTATTCGCGAAATAATACCCGACCTGATTGATGCAGGGCTTGATATTTTAAACCCGGTACAATTTACTGCAGCTGGTATGAACCTGAAGGATTTAAAACGCGACTTTGGTGATGTCCTTACATTTTGGGGTGGCGGTGTTGATACTCAATCGACATTGAACAATGGAACACCTCAAAAAGTAGCCGACGAGGTCAAACAAATTATCGACATCCTTGCCCCCGGTGGAGGTTTTGTTTTTGCCCCGGTCCACAATATTCAGGACGATGTTTCTCCCGAAAATTTCTGGGCTATGTGGGATACCCTTCAACAATACGGAAAATACTGATAAAAATATTGTGCATGAAATAGCCATAAGAGCAAATACACATTCAAACCAAAAATGTATAAATGGCTATTCCATGCGTTGGATTGTTCGACTAAAAGAAAATGTTAATACGCAGATTTTAAGTCGTTAAACAAAAATTTGTACGAATGAAAACAGTATTCTTGTTTGCCATACTTCAGCTTTGGGTAATAAATTTATCAGGTGAAAATTATCCGGACGGAAATAATACTGACAAGATGAATGGAACTAAAGACCGGATATATGCTATCAACCTTCTGAGAAAAATAGCCGACCCGGTTTTTATTCCACTCAGCGAAGAGAGATTAGTTAAAATTTTCCCAAGGAAAAGCTGGGAAACACGGGAGGATAATGTACATACCTCACCTCTTCAGGCTTTCGGACGCACTTTGTCGGGAATGGCGCCATGGCTTGCCTTAGGCAAAGACTCTACAGATGAAGGGATACTGAGAGGAAAATATGTCGAACTGGCTGTTAAATGTATTATTCATGCAACAGATACTACTTCTCCTGATTATCTTTTTGTCAGGCCCACGCAGGAAATTATAGTTCATGCGGCTTACATAGCATATCCTTTACTCGTCGCTCCTGACCAACTATGGAACCCTCTTTCAGAAAAACAAAAAGCACAAGTTGTTGCTGCGCTTAAACTTCATCGTGGATTTGTTCCCAACGAAAGTAATTGGCTATTATTTTCTTCAATTATCGAATGTGCGCTCTGGAAATTTACCGGAGAATTTGATATTAAACCCATAGAAAGAGCAGTGAATAAACATCAGGAATGGTTTAAGGGAGATGGGGTCTACGGAGATGGACCAAATTTTCACTGGGATTATTATAACAGTTACGTTATTCACCCGCTATTGCTCGAAACCCTTAAAGTATGCCGGGAAATGGGAAATCCACTGGGCAACTTTTTATCCGAATGCCTGGATAGAGGACAACGCTATGCTGAAGTAACAGAACATTTGATTTCACCGGAAGGTACATTTCCTGTTATTGGGCGTTCATCAGTATACCGTATTGCCTTCCTTCAGCAATTAGAATATATGGCTTTCAGATGGAATAAATTACCTGAAACACTTGATCCAGGAGCAACTCGCTCTGCAATTACAGCGGTGATCAGAAGAATGATGGAAGCCCCCGGAACATTTGACGCTAACGGCTGGCTAAATGCAGGTATAGTTGGAGAACAGATAAATGCACGCGACTATTATAATTATACTGGAGCTTTGTACATGTGCACAATGGGACTTTCTCACCTTGGAATCCCGTCAACCGATAAATTCTGGACGGCCCCGGTAGCAAAATGGACGCAACAGCGTATTTGGAGTGGCGAAGACTTGCCTTCGCAGAAAGTTTTTAAATAGAAACATTAGTATTACTTCAACTGATAAAAATTGACGCTCTATTTTTCATATAAATCAACATTGAAATAATAAATGTAGTATACCAACTATTTATAACCTACAACAAAGCAGAAATTCAAAATCAAATAAACTAAACCAATGAAGAAACTACTTTTACTCCATTTATTTTGTGGATTGTTGTTCACATCACAATCACACGCTTACGAAAAACGAGATTTGCTTCAGAAAAAGGCAAGTTTGGCCCAGGTATCATCAGCGTTGATCTACCATCAAAAATGGGTTTCATATCCTTCTTATTCCGACAGGCAAGGATGGGACAAATTATGTGGCGATTATAAAAATGAAATTATAAGTAAAGGGGAAGCGGCATTAAACTATGAATGGAAAGTCATTAAAGCCACAGACTATCTTGAATACGAAAAAAGCGGTTCGCGCCAGATTATGGAAGCCCCGTTTGGTGACAATAATTCGGCATTGGCAAACCTGGTACTGGCAGAACTGGCGGAAGGTAAAAGTCGGTTTATCGACCAGATAGCCAATGGGATATGGTACAACTGCGAAATGACTTCGTGGGCGCTCTCTGCTCATATTAGCCGCGAACAGTCAGTAAAAACATCATTACCTTCATACAAAGAAAATATAATTGATTTGACCGCCGGAGATTTGGGTTCTTTTCTTTCCTGGACGTACTATTTTTTAAAAGATGAACTGAACAAAGTGCACCCTTTTATTGCCGAAAGATTGCGTGAGAACCTTCAGAAAAGAATTCTCGATCCTTATATGAACCGCACCTTTTGGTGGATGGCTGCTGATGCCACTCCTTCAACAATGGTCAACAACTGGAATCCCTGGTGCAATTTTAATGTATTGACATGCTTTCTCTTGCTCGAAAATGATCCACAAAAACTGGCTTCAGCAGTTTACCGCTCTATGATTTCTGTCGATCAGTTTATTAATTACAACCATAACGACGGCGCGTGCGAAGAAGGTCCATCGTATTGGGGGCACGCCGCCGGAAAAATGTACGATTACTTGCAATTGTTAAGTACAGCAACCGAAGGCAAAGTTTCAATCTTTAATCAGCCAATAATTAAAAATATGGGTGAATACATCGCAAAATCGTATGTTGGCAATGGTTGGGTGGTTAATTTCGCCGATGCTTCGGCTCGGGGTGGTGGCGAACCTGGAGTTATTTTCAGATTCGGCAAAGCTGTTGAAAGTGAAGAAATGCAACAGTTTGCAGGTTATTTATTTGAACGCGACAGAAAAATAAATCACTTCGAGGCTGGTCGCGATTTATACAGGACACTTGAGAACCTGAACAGCAAAAAAGAACTTGCATCAATAAAACCAGCAACATCTCAGGCACCATACATCTGGTATCCTGAAACAGAATTCTGTTACATGAGAAATTCCGAAGGATACTTTTTTGCTGCCAAAGGGGGTTATAATGCTGAAAGCCATAACCATAACGATATGGGTTCGTTTTCACTTTACCTTAACGAAACACCAATGATTATTGATGCCGGAGTTGGAACTTATACTCGTCAAACCTTTAGCGACGAACGATACACCATCTGGACAATGCAAAGTAATTATCACAATTTGCCGATGATTAATGGTGTTCCTGAAGCTCCCGGTCCACAGTATCGATCGAGCAATGTTAAATTCGATTCAGCCAAATCGCAGTTCTCACTTGACCTGTCAGTCGCATACCCTCAGGAAGCGGTTGTCGAAAAATGGCAGCGCACTTACCAGCTCAGTTCAAAATCAGGGTTGATTATTCAGGATGAATTTAAATTGAAACAGGCTATAAAACCCAATCAGCTCAATTTTTTGACTTGGGGAAAACCTGACACCTCAACTTTGGGAGTTGTTCTGCTTGAAAAAGAGGGGCAAAAGCTTAAGTTATTGTACGACACTACACAATTTAAAGCAGTTGTAGAAACAATTTCGTTGACAGACAAACGACTATCATATATATGGGGAGAACAAATTTATCGTTTGTCGTTGAATGCTAACAAAAAGCAACTCTCTGGAACCTATAAAATCAAAATTACCCGATAACCATGCACAAAACCTTTTCACAAATTATTCTGTTTATTTTGATTCTTATGGCCGGATGTCACAGTCCATCAACACCGGCCATATCATTTGTTGAAGAGAATATACAATTTGCCCAATTGCAGGAGAAACTACAGGTAAATACTATTGAAAAATCAGGAAAAATACTAAATCCAAGAACTGTCGAAAACGGGAAAGTCAAATACATTTTGCCTGAAGATTGGACCAGTGGTTTTTATCCCGGCACAATGTGGTACATGTACGAACTGACAGGCGATTCAACATGGAGGACGTATGCCCGCAAATACACTTGTGCTATCGACACAGTGAAATACCTCACATGGCACCATGACGTTGGGTTCATGATTCAGTGCAGCTTTGGAAATGGTTACCGATTGGGCGAAAAAGCCTACAAAGATGTAATTATTCAAGCAGCCAAATCATTGTCAACTCGTTTCCGTCCTGTCGCCGGAATTATTCAATCGTGGAATGTAGATAAAGGTTGGCAAAGTCAGCGAGGATGGGAATGCCCTGTTATTATCGATAACATGATGAACCTGGAACTACTTTTTAACGCGACAAAGTTATCGGGCGACTCAACATTCTATAAAATTGCTGTGAGCCATGCCAATCAAACTATGAAAAATCATTACCGGCCCAATTTCAGTTGCTATCATGTGGTTGACTACAGTTTAAAGGATGGTTCGGTTCGCAACAGGCACACAGCACAAGGTTATTCACACGAATCGTCGTGGGCCCGCGGACAGGCCTGGGGAATTTATGGGTTTACTGTATGTTATAGAGAAACTCACAACCCTAAATACCTTGAACAGGCAACAAAAGCATTCGATTTTGTGATTCACCATAAAAATTTTCCGGCTGATTTTATACCCTATTGGGATTTTGATGCACCTAAAATTCCGAACGAACCCAGAGATGCATCAGCAGCTGCAATTATAGCTTCAGCTTTGTATGAGATTTCAACCTATTCCGACAAAAAATTTTATAAAGGATGGGCCGATAAAATCATGGATAGCCTGGCCAGCCCGGGTTACAGGTCCAAAGTTGGAGAGAATGGCAATTTCTTATTGATGCATTCAGTCGGGAGCATTCCTCATAATGCTGAAATTGATGTTCCGTTGAACTATGCCGATTATTATTTTCTTGAAGCTTTAAGCCGCAAACAAAAGCTGGAAAAATTGGATTAAAATTAAAATCAGTACATTCACACTTCATACTTAATAGCCGTTTCAATTCAGGATTGAAGCGGTTTTTTATTTTGGAGTAAATAACACTAAGTTCAATTAATTTATAAATTTGGCCTGCAATAAATGAAACCAACAATTTAATAAATCCCCTCGCTCAAAGGGATAAATAAAGCTAGAATATGAAAAAATCATTTTTATTGATGCTGTCGTTTGCAGCAATGTGTTTTTTGGCTCAGCCACTTTTTGCACAGGAAGTAAATAAGCTGACTAAGAAAGAAAAAAAGGAAGGATGGGTATTGCTATTTAATGGCAAAGACTTTGGTGGTTGGAGAAAATGCAATGGAACAGCCATGCCGGCCAACTGGAAAATTGATGACAACGCCATGAATGTTTTCACCGGCGAAGGCAAAAAACCGGGACAAGGTTCTGATGGCGATGTCGTTTATGGTGTGAAAAAATTCAAAAACTTTGAACTTTCTATCGACTGGAAAGCTGGGAAAATGGCTAATTCAGGTATTTTCTACAATGT
This sequence comes from uncultured Prolixibacteraceae bacterium, assembly GCA_937915865.1. Classification (GTDB taxonomy): domain Bacteria; phylum Bacteroidota; class Bacteroidia; order Bacteroidales; family Prolixibacteraceae; genus Aquipluma. The sequence continues at coordinate 47,670 of CALGIG010000020.1, forward strand.
ACGCGAAGTTCCTGGAAAACCTGTTTATTATGCAGCTCCCGAAGTTCAGGTTCTCGACAATGTTGATGCCACCGACAACAAAATAGCAAGTCACCTTGCTGGTTCATTGTACGATATGTTGCCTGCCGATCCAAAAACTGTTCATCCTGCCGGATCATGGAATACAATCGTTATTAGGGTAAAAGACGGGAAAGTTACTCATATCCAGAATGGAGTTGAGGTTTGTTCATATACATTATGGACTCCGGAATGGGACAAAATGGTTCAAAACAGCAAATTTAAATCCTTCCCTGGCTTCACCGAAGGTATCTCCAAAGAAGGATTCATTGGTCTTCAGGATCATGGATATTCAGTATGGTTCCGTAATATTAAAATCCGCGAACTATAAGCCAATCTAAAATCACAGGAAAACCCCGACAGAAAACCCTTCTGCCGGGGTTTTTTATGAATGTTTCTCTTCGGTCCACTAGCCTTTTACACAATTTTATCCGATATTCGTAACTGAATTAACCTGACTTAACTGAAAATGAGATTAATTACTTTTCAAATTATACTTTCAGTAACCTTATTTACCCTGATAAGTTCCTGTAATCAGAAAAGCGAAAAGACAAGCGATACTGAATATAATTTTGCGAAAGGCGCCGATATTAGTTGGTTGCCTCAAATGGAAGCTAGCAGTTACAAATTTTATAACGATAACGGACAAGAAGAAGATTGCCTTGAAATATTAAAGAATCACGGAATTAATTCTGTTCGGCTACGAACTTTCGTTAATCCTTCCGACGACAAAATTAATGGGCATTGCAGCAAAGGCGAGACTGTTACGATGGCTGTAAGGGCGCAGAAAATGGGAATGCGAGTGATGATCGATTTTCATTACAGCGATAGTTGGGCCGATCCGTCGAAACAACGCAAACCTGCTGCCTGGGAAGGGCACGACTTTACCACGCTGCTTGACGATATTTATACATACACACTTGAAGTAATGACAGCACTTAAAAATTCAGGAGTAACGCCTGAATGGGTTCAGGTTGGAAATGAAATTTCCGGTGGAATGATCTATCCTGATGGAAGTGTTGATAACTGGCCGCAACTGGCCCAGTTCATTAACAAAGGCTACGATGCGATTAAAGCAGTCAGTCCAACATCAAAAGTTATTTTACATATCGATCAGGGTAATAACAACGAACGTTTCCGGTGGTGGTTCGATCAGGCAACAGCACACGGGGCAAAATATGATGTAATTGGCCTTTCTTATTATCCATACTGGCTTGATGGCAGCCCCGATTATACACTGTCGATTGATGATTTGGGAAAAAATATGAACGACATAACTTCGCGCTACGGCAAGAATGTAATGGTTGTTGAAGTTGGTGGCGAAGATATTAAAGAACAAAATACTTACGATATGTTGGTAGCCGTTCAGAAAAAAGTAAAGGAAATACCTTACGAAAAAGGGATAGGCGTCTTTTACTGGGAACCAGAAGGCGCCCGAAGCTGGAGCCATTATGCGCTAAGCGCCTGGGGCAGCGACGGAAAACCGACCAAAGCGCTGGATGCTTTTCTCTGGAATGAATAGTGGGAACCAATCGCGAAGACAAGAATAAATCAACTAAAATAACCTAATCATGAGTAAACTGACTATTCTTTTTATTGTACTTTTTGTTTCGGCTGGCCTGAATTTGAAGGCGCAAAACAAGGAAAAATTACGCCGGGCCGATTGCTTTTTTGGAGTTCATTTCGACCTTCATGCAAGCGAAGACATTACTGATGCTGGTAAAACCCTAACGGTAGAAATGGTTGACACATTTTTAACCAAAGTGAAACCCGACTTTATACAGGTTGATTGCAAAGGCCATCCGGGTATTTCGAGCTACCCAACCAAAGTAGGGAACCACGTAAAGGGTTTTATTAATGATCCACTGAAAATATGGCGTGAAGCAACAGCAAAAAACAATGTTGGACTATACATGCACTACTCTGGTGTGTGGGACGGCAAAGTAGCCACAACACATCCCGATTGGGCAATGGTAAAAGCTTCCGGCGAAAAGAGCAAAGAAAAAATGTCATTTTTTAGTCCTTATCTCGACCAGATTTTAATTCCGCAGTTAAAAGAATTAAGTGGAGAATATCACGTTGACGGAGCCTGGATTGACGGCGACTGTTGGGCTGTTGAAACAGATTATAGCCCGAAAGCGATTCAGGCATGGAAAGAAAAAACCGGAATAAAAGAAGTTCCACGCAAAAAGGAAGATAAATATTATAAAGAATACCTCGAATTCACACGCGGTTTGTTTCGCCAATACATGGGCAAATACATTGATGCTATTCATGCTTATGATCCTAAATTCCAGATTACCAGTAACTGGTCGTACTCGTCGCTGATGCCAGAAAAAGTGGGAAACAATGTCGATTTCCTTTCGGGCGATGTAACACCGCAAAACGGGGTTTTCCGCTCGGCTTTCGAGGCCCGGTGTATGGCCCCGCAGGGAAAACCATGGGATTTAATGGCCTGGGGGTTTTCGTGGAATGGCGCAAAAATGCCAATGAGCAACAAATCGGTTGTGCAGTTGGAACAGGAAGCCGCCGAAATTATGGCAATGGGAGGAGGTGTACAATTCTATTTTCAGCAAAACCGCGACTTATCGCTTAAACCTTGGCTGGCAGGACCATTGTCGGAGATTGGCGCCTTTTGCCGCGAACGACAGGCGTATTGTCACAAAGCCAAAGCCATTCCGCAGGTAGCTTTACTCTTCCCCTCCATTTCGTACCGGCAAGCCTCCAATTCGCCATTCTCTGGCGCTCCCGAAAAACTTCAGGCAACACTTTACTCGTTGCTCGACAATCAGCTGCCTGTCGAAATATTGATGGAGCATCATTTAAAAGGTAAAACCAGCCAGTATCCGCTTATCGTTATTCCTGAATGTAAAACAATAGAACCGGAGTTGCTTGCCGAATTGAAAAGCTATATTCAAAATGGAGGGAACCTGTTGATTGTTGGCATTGAAACTGCCGATATTTTCAAAGAAGAACTTGGAATTGAATCGATTACAGCCATTGATGAAAAACCAATTTTTCTATCTGCCGCTAAACGGTTGGGTTCTATCAGATCAGCTTTAGCCAATATAAAATTTACTTCCGACGTACAAGTTCTTTCTCATTTTTACGACGTTTGCGATTATAACTATGAGAGCCAAATACCAGCATCGTCGATGCGGAAAGTTGGTAAAGGTAAAATTGCAGCTATTTATTTCAATGCCGGCACCAGCTACGCACAGTCGAAAACCTTCGTTATACGCGATTTCATCAAAGAAACCATCGACAAACTTTCGCCGGAAACGCAAGTTGAAGTTACCGGCTCTCACCTTTTGCATGTGACTTTGAATAAATTAAACGGCCAAACATACATTAACCTGGTGAATGTGGCTGGCGAACACACCAATCAAAATGCAGTGGGTTACGACCAGGTCCCGGCGCTATCGAGCTTATTGGTTAGTTTCAAGGGAAAAGCCTCAAAAGTAATCCTTCAGCCTGAAGGAAAAGAACTTGCCACAACGTTTGTGAATGGGAAAACGGTTGTTGTCGTTCCGCAGATCGAAATTCATTCGATTTTAGAGGTAATGCCATAACTTTCGATTTACAATTCGTTCAAGATATTATACGAGAATCAGGATACTTTAAATCCTGATTCTTTCGTTTAAAGAGTTGTCAACCATTGTATATTTGGCGACAATTTACAGGAAACAGAAGAAAACAGGCATGAGAAAAGGTAGATTCGGAAAACAAAAAGTTCGTTTTTTTAAAGTTGGATTACTCATTTTTATTCTTTTAGCAAGTAACGTCTCATCATTTGCCCGGGGACGGGGGAAAAAACATGCTGAAAAGCAAGCCTTACAACAAAAACTTGCCCCTCTTACCGGATTTGTTGTTGACGAAGAATTTAATGAACCGCTTGAAAAAGCTGTAGTAACCATTCCGGGAACATTGATTAGTGTTTTAACCGATCAGCAAGGCAACTTTAAAATAATGCTTGTTGCCGGAAATTATTCGATTAAAGTGAATTACCCCGGATTTTCAGAAAAATATTACAACGTTTCGGTTTCGCAGGGAATTCATACGCCCATGTTTATTATCAAGCTAAAAGCTAACTCAACCGGACGTGACCTGCATCGAAAAATTTCGATTTATGAAAACAAACGGGATTTTCCGCAAAGCATCGAAAATTTCAATACTTGGCAAATTAGCGAACAAACAGGTCATCAGGAATTTAACGAAATTTTTAAACAAATTCCATCGGTTAATTTTCAAAGCAATGGAAGCGGGTTTAACGATTCAGAAATTGGGTTTAGAGGTAATGATGTGGAAAGAACAAGTTACCTGTTTAACGGTATATTGCTTAATAATCCCGAAACGGGAAAAGTCGGTTCATCGCTTTTATCTGGATTAACCGATTGGGCAGGACAAATACAGATGGTGAGTGGACAAGCATCCAATTTGCAAAGCCAAACAAGCTATGGCTCAATGGTTAATGTGTTGCCTATTGCCCCGTTGGAAAAAGCTGGCGCCGAAATAACAGGCATATACGGGAATAATGGCTTTTTGAAAACTACCGCAACCGTTCATTCCGGACTATCGAAATACGGATGGGCGTCAACTCTCCAGCTTTCGCGAACAGTTGGCGATGGTATTGTCCAAAATACGGCATTCGAACAATACGGCTTATTCCTGAATGTTCATAAGGAAATCAACCAGTTTCATTCATTCTTATTTAATGCAAATGCGGTAATTGAGCAACACGACCGCAATTTTCAGGATTCGATTGGCGCATACAACCAATACGGCACAAAGTATAACAGCCAATGGGGTTACCTTGATGAAAAGCCATTTTCGGTAAGTACCAGTTACAATCGAAACCCGATGGTTAGCTTTACTCATTTTTGGCACCCGAGAATAAAAACCCATATTACAACTCAACTTTTTGCCCAATTTAACCGGTCGGCCCAACTTTATCTTCAGGGGAAACTGATAAACCAAACAATAGATTCTATTCCACGAGATGCTAATGGACAATTGTTAGTTGATAATATTTACAATTGGAATCAGGGTCGGGCAGTTGCAGGCATGGGCATTTTTAGGTTACCCAATAGCGCCGGTGATTTTATAAATTCAGAAAATGAAGGTTTTACTGTCTTGGCAGGAATAAATCGTGAAATACGGATTGGGTTACGTTCCGTTGTGACCCGAAACATCAGCAAAAAACTGGACTTTAATGTAGCATTCAACCTGGAGGATTATTGGGCAACACATAACGGGTCAATTCATAATCTGTTGGGAGCAAACGGATACATTAATTTCTCGGATTTAAACCAACCACAGGGAGATACGATTACGAACCTGTTTAAATCAAAGATTTATACTGATTATAAATCGTCTGATAAAGTTGGATACTACTACAAATCTGAGGTTCAGACAGGTGGAATCTCTACCCGAATTAATTACCAGGCTGACCGTATATCTTGGTATATGGCTGGATCGGCGTCACTTCAAAACTTTATCCGAACCGATTACTTTAACTACCTTTATACCAACACAGAACGTCAGGTTAAAATTGAATTCCAACCTGGGGGAAATATACAAACAGGTTTGAAATTTAATTTCTGGAAATATCACTCCATGCACTTGAATGCCTCGTACGGAAGCTATCAACCCTTATTTGCCAGCGTTTTCCCTACTTACAACAACTGGCAAAACCCCGACATAAAAAATGAGCAAAATTTAATTGCAGAATTTGGGTACACTATTTTTAGCCGAAAATTAAAAGTTGAAGCCATTGGCTATTGGTCTCAACTAAAAAATCGCTCTCTGGCCTGCTATTCAAATCTAAATGAGGGCGACTCGTTTGGTTTGGTTAACCAACTTCAGGAAATACACCAGGGAGTGGAATTGAAAACTTCGTACAAACTCTCCAAAAATTTTCAGGTCAATATTAACGGGTTACTTGGCGACTGGACTTATACAAAAGATGCACAATCAATAGTTTACGACAAGAATAAAGCAATTACCAGTAAAAATGAATTGTGGTTAAATGGGCTGAGAATAGCCAATACACCACAATTCACGCTATTTGCCGAAGCAGAATACCGTTGGGCTCACAATTTTTACATCAGGTTTAATTATTACAGGGCTGAGCAAATTTATATGCCTTTTGGTCTTTATGATTTTAAAAACCTGACCAACCGAAGTGATTATAAACAAGCACAATTGCCCAAATACGATTTGATTGGCGCTAGTGGAAATTACCTTTTCAAATTCAGTAAACTACCTGCAATGAACCTGATTTTCGGAGTACAAAACATCCTGGATACCGAATACATTGAATACTCCTCAACCAATTTCCCGGAAGGCGACAAACGATACACAGCCAATCAGGTATATTATGGAATGGGCCGAACCTGGTTTGCCGGGATGAAGATTCAGTTTTAAGTATAAAAAAGCCCGCCGGTTTATACTCCGGCAGGCTCATATAATCAGGTATAAAAAAGCTTTTTATTGCTTGATCTGAGACAGCTCAAGAATTTGACCGTCTTTCAGCAAGGCGTCTTTAAGTTCAGAATAATTGACATCCTGAACTGTTGATTTTTTGTCAATAGCCAAAACTGCGGCCTTCACTGCCGATTGCCCCAAAATCATAAATACGGGTTCCATACGGATTGATCCATAAGCAATATGGCTTGACGAAACACAAACCGGAACCAAAAGATTAGTACATTCTTCTTTCTTTGGAATAATTGAACCATAAGAAATAGAATAAGGGTCGTGCGGATGAACACCAATATCACCTTCATTCTGCACATAACCTTCGGCAGTTACATACCGCTGAACATTGTGCGAATCCATTGCATACGAACCCATTCCAATCGGGTTAGGCACTTCGCGTTTGGCCAGCACATCGTTTTCGGTAGTTACATAAACACCCACCATGCGTCGGGCTTCGCGAATATACAATTGCCTCGACCAGTTTGCATTGTCCAAAAACTCATCTTTTGCCAGTCCCCACTGCTGCATTTCATCGTGAATTTCTTTCGGAACCCGCAAATTGTTTGCCACATAATACAGCAATCCTTTCTGGTAATTTTCGTGTTCTTTAATAATTTCCCTGCGGCGTTCATACGAGGCTTCAGGATAATCGTAATTCATACCAATAAAATCGCTACTGAACGGGCCATGATTATTGGTGTCGGTTTTGCGGTTCGGAATCAGGTCGAATTTCTCGAACCATTCGCGCCAACCAGCATCGAACACGCGACCAAGTAACTCATATTTAGCAGGATCATAATTTTCAGGTTTGGGGAAAGGGACCCTGTTTTCGGGATGGTTGCTCATGCAAAGACGGAAACAGTAGGCCTGAATTTTGTTGTCTCCCGAACAATTGGGTGCAATTGGTTCAGGAGAAATGCCATACAACAAACCACTTTCGGGTTTTCCGGGAATTTTATACGGATCAACCTTGGTTTTAAAGTAATGGCCATGCTGAAATACTCCTGCCTGAACACCGTTCCATGTTTCGCTATAAACAGAGCAGGCTTCGCGGCCAACATGATATGAAACACCGGCTGCCGCCATCAAATCGCCTTCGTAAGTGGCATCAATAAAAACTTTACCTGAAAACAGTTTTCCTGACAGCGTTTTAAACGAAGAGATTTTGCCATTCTTTTTACTTACACCGCCCGGCGATCTGTCCAACCACTCGTTGCGCAATACGGTAAGTTTATATTCCGAAACAAAGTCTTCGAAAACCTTTTCGGCGATGTGAGGTTCAAAAATCCACATGGTGCGGTTTTCGCCGTCCATAGCAACAGTTCCCTGACCCTTGTTACCAAACTCAGAGTGCTTTTGCCATTTCCAGGCTGTCGAATCGTTATAGTATTTCCAAACGCGGTGATAAAACTCGCGCGAAAGTCCACCAATGGTCGATTTATTACCGGTATCAGTAAAACCTAGTCCGCCTGACGAAAGCCCGCCCAAATGCGTGTCGGGCGAAACTACAATAACCGATTTGTCCGATTTTACGGCCTCAACAGCAGCAATTACCGCAGCAGAGGTTCCACCATAAATGATGATGTCGGCACTGTAAGTTGCTGTTGATGAGGTATTTTTACAAGCATGAAAAATACTTATCAATACAACAAGTAGGAAATACAAATTCTTCATAATATCATTCGTTAATTTTTACTTCTAAAACCTGTTTGTCTTCCAATAGTTTTTTTTGCAACTGAAAATAATCAATATCCTGAATAGCATTCTTTTGATTAATGGCCTGGCAGGCTGCTGTTGCTGCCGACTGACCAAGTACCATAAAAACTGGTTCCATGCGTATTGAGCCAAAAGCTATATGCGTGGAACTTACACATACAGGAACTAACAAATTCGTACACTCGTTTTTTTTGGGTACAATTGATCGGTAACTTATTGGATAAGGATAAGAAACGTGCGCTTCCACATTACCTTCATTCTGAACAAAACCATTAGCATCAACATATCGTTGCACGTTATGCGAATCCATACCATAAGCCCCCATTCCCACAGTGTCATCGATTACTTCAATTCGTTCACAATTTTTTTGAGACATTACATAACCGCTTTTCATACGGCGGGCTTCCCTGATATAAAGCTGCTGCTGCCATCCGTCACTTCCTGGTTCATATTCATCCTTGCACGTACCCCATGTTGATACAATATCGCGTACTTTTTGCGGTATCCGGGGATGATAAGCCAATGTCCACATTAATCCCTGCTGGTAGTCTCTATGGGCCTGAACAATTTTTTCCCGTTCTTTATAACTTGCCTCGGGATAATCATAATTCTGACCGATAAAATCGGTAGAAAATCCTTTCTGGTTATTGGTATCTGTTTTTTTATTGGGCATCGGAGAATTTATCCACGGAACGAACTTGTCTCCATAAGAATACATTTGATCGATAGCGCCAACAGCGGCTTCATAATTCCGAAATAAAAGTTCATAATTCAATTCGTTATAATTGTCCGGTTTCTTAAAGGGTATCCTGTTTTCAGGTTGATTAGTAAGTGTCATTCGAAAACAGTAAGCTTGTATACCTTTATCTCCATGGCCATCAATTCCAGGACGTCCATTTTTAACAATATACGACAATAACCCGCTTTCTGGCTTGCCTTTGACAATGTACGGGTCTACTCCGTCGATAAAATTATGATTATATCCATTCCGCGAAAGTGTCCATTTTAACGTTCTGTTGATTTTATTTGCCTGAACTCCATTTAAGGTTTCGCCATATTCACTGTTTGACTCGGGAAGCAGCTCCTGGCCCGCAGCAGGTAATTGTTGTTCAAGTCAGCAGAAAAATGGACCAAAAAACAAAAGCAGCGTGTCGAGATATTGTTTGGACAATACCCCGACCTGAAGAAAGCTTACTGACTGACCCATTCTCTGTGGATGATATTCGCCCACACAACAACCAAAGGTGTGGCTTACACCAAACTGGCAAGGTGGTACAACGATATTACAGAATCCGGTTTCGACTCTTTCAATACGATATCGGCCACAATTTATGCCCATTACGCAAACATCCTGAACTTCTTCGACAATCGGGCAACAAACGCTTTTGCCAAATCTTTCAACTCCAAATTAAAGGCTTTCAAGTCTACCCAGCGAGGAGTAACTGATATCCCGTTCTTCCTGTTCAGACGATCTAAAATTTATGCTTAATAAAACTCCTCCATAAGAATATGAAATGATCCGGCGTAGGGCATTTAAATTAAATATAGGGTACTTTGCCATTTTATTTGAACGAATAGAAATTACCCAATTTAGGGGAATTTCTATTGAAAAGGGTTATTGTTGTAATTTGTTTTTCAGATAATTGGTCATTTTAGTGTAAAGGTGCATGGTAGTATTTCCACCACGGATGCCATGGTTACGGTTGGTATATATAGCCATATCGAACTGAACCCCTGCTTGTACCATACGCTCGGCAAATTCCATAGTGTTTTGCAAATGAACATTGTCATCAGCCGATCCATGAATCAAAAGGTAATTTCCCTTAATTTTTTCAGCATGACTTAATGGTGAATTGTCGTCATAGCCATCAGGGTTTTCTTTTGGAGTGCGCATATAGCGTTCGGTGTAAACGCTGTCGTAAAAACGCCAATTGGTTACCGGGGCAACCGAAATTCCTGTATTAAAAACATCTGCTCCTTTTTCCATACAAAGAGCGGCCATAAATCCGCCATAACTCCAGCCCCAAATGGCTATTTTATTTTTATTGACAAATGGTAATGTGCCTAAATATTTTGCGGCCTCAACCTGGTCGTCCGATTCGTATTTCCCTAATTGCTGATAGGTCATTTTTCTGAATTCTTCGCCACGGGCGCCAGTTCCACGCGGATCGACACATGCAACAACAAAACCTTCCTGGGCCAGGTAATCGTCCCAGTCAACACTCCAGCGGTCGATAACAGATTGCGAATTTGGTCCGCTGTATTGGGTCATTACAACCGGGTATTTTTTTGATGGATCAAAACTAGCAGGTTTCAACATCCAGCCATTTAATTCAACTCCTTCTGACGTTTTAAACGTGAAAAATTCTTTTTTACTAAGGTTATATTCTTTAAGTTGATTTTTCAGAGCTGAGTTGTCTTCTAACGTACGGATCAATTTACCGGATTGTTCGTGTAGTGTAACCAGGAACGGTGTTTCAATGTTTGTAAATGTATTGATGAAAAACTGATAACCTGCACTGAAATCGGCTTGATTTGTTCCACTCTGGGTTGAAAGTTTCCCTGATTTCTTTCCATCGAGGCTAACAAAATAAACCTCGCGGCGTAGCGGCGATTCTTTGGCTGCCTGGTAATAAAAGATTTTTTTGACAGGGTCAAAACCATAGAAAGCAGTTACATCAAAATTGCCACTGGTGAGTTGTTTTGTCTGGAAACCTTGTCTGTCATATAAATAAAGATGGGAATAACCATTCCTTTCGCTATTCACTACTATATATTTATTGTCGGGCAAGAATATAAAATTGTCGAAAAATTCTTCAGAAATATACCGTTTGTTCTTTTCGGTAAAAAATGAGCGGGTATCACCTGTAAATGGGTTAGAAAGAACTATATCAACCTGGTTTTGTAATCGGTTTAATTTCATTATAGCCAAATCCGACGCGTCGGCAGTCCATTTTATACGTGGAATATACTGTTCTGTGTCTTTTCCAACTTCGGCAGTCACACTGCTTTTCGATTTTAAATCGTAGATCAGAACATTTACAACCGAGTTTTTCTCTCCGGCTTTGGGATACTTGAAGCTATAATTTCCAGGATATATTTCATTTTCTTTAAGTTGTGGCGCCTGTCCCTGGTACATGGGTATATTGAAAACGGGAACCTCCGTTTCATTAAATTTTATAAAAGCCAAAAATTTACTGTCAGGCGACCATTCAAAAGCTTTATTGAAACCAAATTCTTCCTCGTAAACCCAATCCGGGGCTCCGTTGATGATCTCATTTTGTTTCCCGTCTTTGGTAACCTGATTTTCAGTTCCAAATTTCAAGCTTTTTATGAAGATATTATTGCTTCTTATAAAGGCAACCCGTTCACCATCAGGTGAGAATGTTGCTAGTTGTTGGGCTCCGTTTTTCGAAAGCGGAGTCATTTCTTTTGTAGTTCTGTTCCAGACAAAGTATTCGGCAGTGAATGAATGACGGTACAGTTGAGTGCGATTTGTTGTAAAAAGAATTTTTGTTTCGTCGTCGCTGAAAGCATATTCAGAGAACTCCTTAAAGCCTGGATTTTCTATTTTCGATAAATCGAAAAGTTCTTCCACTTTATTCCCGCTTTTGTAGCTATACTTAACTATTTTCGACCCGTTTTCTTCAGTCGTATAGTTTAAACCATCTTTCATCGAGCGTAAACCGTAAAGCGATTTTTGTACGAATAATCTTTTTCCGACAACGTCGTTTAATTCAATTCTTTTTTGTGAAAATGCTGAAAATGAGATTAGTATCAGCAAAAGTATAGTGCTTTTTTGAATCATCATAGTCTCCCGAGTTTATTGGTTTATTGTTGACTCAAAACTTCGAATTTTTTTCCAGATAAAAAAGTCGAATAATCAAGTCGTATGAAAAACAGGTGTAATATCCTTCAAAAATAATTCAACAGTAAAAGTTTGATCAGCAAATATGGTCTGAAACAGCTCAATTATTTTATATATGTTGTTTTTCTTGATTATAATTTGAATTTCAGGCATTCTTTATTCTCCAAATTCGAATAAACCTTGATGACTTTTTTCGATTAATACTTATCTTTGCACCCTGTTTCCAAAAAAGCATTATACAATGATTAAGATTACTTTACCCGACAATAGTGTCAAGGAATACGAGAACGGAGTAACCGGTTATCAAATTGCTGAATCGATCAGTAGCCGTCTTGCTCAGGACGTATTGGCCGTTTCGGTTGATGGAGAAGTTTGGGATTTATCGCGACCTATTGATAAGGACGCAAGTATTAAACTTTTCAAATGGGATGATCGTGAAGGAAAAGAAACCTTCTGGCATTCGTCAGCACACTTAACGGCCGAGGCTATTGAATTTTTCTTTCCAGGTACAAAATTTGGTATTGGGCCAACGATTGAAAACGGGTATTATTATGATATTGATCTTCCGGAAGGACAAACAATCCAGGAAAAAGATATTGAAAAAATCGAAAAGAAAATTATTGAACTTGCGCGCGAAAAACACAACATTGTAAGAAAAGATATTTCGAAAAACGATGCTTTAGAAATGTTTTCAGCAAAAGGTGATAACCTGAAATTGGAACTTATCAGCGAGTTGGCCGATGGAACAATTACAATTTACAATCAAGGCAATTTTACTGATTTGTGCCGTGGTCCGCATTTACCCAATACAGGTTTTATTAAAGCTGTAAAACTTACTTCGCTTGCTGGAGCTTACTGGCGTGGAAACGAGAAAAACAAGATGTTGACCCGTGTTTATGGTATTACTTTTCCAAAGCAAAAAATGCTGGATGAATATCTGGTAATGCTCGAAGAGGCTAAAAAGCGCGACCATCGTAAAATTGGTAAAGAAATGGAATTGTTCACCTTCTCGCAACAGGTTGGACAAGGGTTGCCGATGTGGTTGCCCAAAGGTACCCAGTTACGTTTGCAACTGGAAGATTTCCTGAAACGTGTACAGAAAAAGTTTGGTTACGAGCAAGTTATGACACCACATATTGGTGATGTTAATCTTTACAAAACTTCAGGCCATTTCCAGAAATACGGTGCCGATTCGTTTCAGGTGATCAAAACGCCACAGGAAGGTGAAGAGTACATGCTGAAACCAATGAATTGTCCGCATCATTGCGAACTATATAAATTCAAACCACGTTCGTATAAAGATCTTCCTGTTCGATTTGCTGAATTTGGTACGGTTTATCGTTACGAAATGAGTGGCGAATTGCACGGATTGACACGTGTTCGCGGATTTACTCAGGACGATGCTCACTTGTATTGCCGTCCAGATCAGATTAAAGACGAATTCAAAAAAGTGATAGATATTATTTTTATCATTTTTAGGGCCTTAAATTTTGAAAACTATTCGGCCCAGATTTCATTGCGCGATCCGAATAAGCCAGAAAAATACATTGGTTCTCCTGAAAACTGGGACAAAGCCGAGCAGGCAATTATTGAGGCTTCGGCTGAAAAAGGTCTGAAAACTGTTACTGTTTTGGGCGAGGCTGCTTTCTATGGCCCCAAACTCGATTTCATGATAAAAGATGCCCTTGGACGGAGCTGGCAGTTGGGAACTATTCAGGTTGATTATAATTTACCTGAACGTTTCGAACTTGAGTACATTGGGGCTGACGATAAACGTCATCGTCCGGTAATGATTCACCGTGCTCCGTTTGGCTCAATGGAACGTTTCGTAGCAGTGTTAATTGAGCATACTGCCGGTAAATTCCCGCTGTGGTTAACCCCTGAGCAAGTGGTAGTTCTGCCAATTAGCGAAAAGTATAACGATTATGCAAAAAGTGTTTCAGAATTTCTAAATAATTCCGATATTCGCACGCTAATTGACGACCGAAATGA
>CALGIG010000021.1 GCA_937915865.1 uncultured Prolixibacteraceae bacterium
TTAATGTTTATTTTACTGATATTCAGCTATTTATATTTTTGTCATGTACTAAAAAAGATTGTACATAAGTTAGTTATTTGAACCATTTTGTATTATCTGTTCCATACCATTTACTTGGTCCATAGTTTGCACCCATATAAAACCCTACGTCCCAAGAAAGACGTAAAGCTCCGTAAATCGCAACAAACTCGACAACAACAGGTACCTCAATACCAGTAAAATATGTAGAAATAGAAGCTCCTAATCCAACAGTACCAACTCCTGCATCAACCCAAGTTATTGGTTGATCTTTCACTTTTATTATGTCATTATAAGCCATATAAGTAGAAACAGCGCCAGATGCAGTTGAAACGCGAGTCCCAATCTTTGATAAACCATAAGTAGTAATTCTTGCAGGACTACCTCCATTCCATCCAGAGTTGTATATTTTAGGGCTAAATGAGCCATTGGCACCGCTCATTAACCTAAAAGTAGAATTGCTCATGCTTGCTAAATCACTTCCAATTCCAATAGCTCCAATTAAAGTGCTTACTCCCAAATTTGGTGAACTATCTTCACCTCTCCAAGCCCGACCATAATCCTGCCGCACTTGCGCTAATTCTTCATAAGTTGCTTTGACTGAAGGCCCACTTCTGTCAATATATTCGGTGTTAAATACTTCCTGCCCCATGTAACTGGCATTGTAGTTAACATCTCCTGCGAAGCTTACCGAAGTGCCAATGCTAAAACTGGGTATGCCAGCTTTGGCCATGTTTTGCCTTAATTGCGTGGTATTGTCGTTTATAGTCTGCATACCTTCGCTAAACCAGTACAAAGGATTCAGCCAGTTCCAGTTCCATTTATTACCTGTGGGGTCGGTAAAAAGCCCCCTTCCCGTTTTCTCGCCTTAGGCGAGAAAAACCTTGTTCATCACTTCAAAGAACGTTTAGCTAAGTTAACAAAATTTGTAAAAGAAGCTGCCGCCCGTGCGGCAGCTTTTATAAATCGCGTTACAAACGCAATACTAACTACCCCTCGTCTTAGCGCCAGCGGCGACGAGGGGTAGGCGGTGTTAAAATACTCAGAGATACTATATTTTACAACTATTTTGGTTATTCTCAAATATTTTACGAATTGGTTTTATACCTCTTCCTAATATTTTAGTTTGTTCCATTAAATCAATAAGTTTCAGCATTTCATTTTCAAATACCATTGTGTCAGTTTTATCTTCAATATAAACTTCCCACACTGCTCCAGATCCGCCCCACATGTCTATACCATTAATTAACTTACTAAAAAGAATAATATTTTGCTGACTTAATAAATCTAAAAGCTTCTGTATAAATTCAGCCTGAGCATTATATTCATACTTGTTCAGAAGTTGCAATATTACATTAAGTATGAAAAGAAATTTTTCACTTTCTCTATTGACTAACTCATAGTCAACCTTTTTGTTTTTCATAAATTTAAACATCTTAAAAAGGTTTCTTTATTATTACATTAACCGGATTAATCAATTGATCAAAACTCTGATATAGCTCAAAAGGAAGACCTCCGGTATTGCCATCCAGTGGAGCAGCAAACCATCTTCCAACATTAATATCTCTAAGTGGAATAGACCCTTTTAAGAGATATTGACCAGAATTCACTTCAGGTAATCCAGCAAAATTTCTGTAAAACGGAACATATTTGGGATTAATCAACGAATATGATTTGCCATACATTGACGCCCCTTCCCCATACACCCTGTATATAGGAATTTTAAGGTCTCCCAACCCTGATTTAATAACACTGCCTACGGTTTTAGACCCCAGACTTATTTCTGAAGTGTATCCAAGTGTAAAAACTTCCGCTGCACATGTTAAAAAATGTCCTGTGGCAGACAAATAATTCCCAGCATATGCGTCCATAGTTCGTGCACTTGAGCCTAATGCAGGCCAATTATATATGCTGTACCAGGGAGTACTACCACCATTTGAGAACCCATTTACCTCAGCTATTTCCTTTTCAACTTTTGGGCCTGCATTGCTTTGGTCAATATATTCGGTGTTAAATACTTCCTGGCCCCTATAGCTGGCATTAAAGTTAATATCTCCTGCGAAGCTTACCGAAGTGCCAATACTAAAACTGGGTATGCCAGCTTTGGCCATGTTTTGCCTTAATTGCGTGGTATTGTCGTTTATAGTCTGCATGCCTTCGCTAAACCAATACAAGGGGTTCAGCCAGTTCCAGTTCCATTTGTTGCCCGTTGGGTCGGTAAACTTCAATGGGTTGTTCAGGCAATAACTATACCTGTTCAGGCTTTGAGTAAACGATGGGTCTTGTACAACCGGATCGGCACTCAGGAAACGCCCCACAACTGGGTCGTACAAACGGCCATTCATGTTATATAACTTGAAGTCCTCTAGGTATTCATGCCCGGTAAACCCACGGTCGGCAAACAGAGCGGGTTGGAGGCCCCCTTCCCTGCCTGTCCCACCGTGGCGGGATTCCCCCTAAGGGGAAAGCTTTGGTTATCACTTCAAAGAACGCTCGGCTAAGTTAAAAAAACTGTAAAAACGAAGCCACCCTCACGGGCAGCTTCGCTGTTATCAAAAGAATTCATAATCCTAAGTCAAAAGGCTAGAATGAACAAATCCGGACATGCAGAATATTTCAAGTACCTTCTTTAAAATTGTCTTAACAAAAACACAAAATAAATCAGTGCTGTCATCCAAACAATACAAACTAATAAAAGGGTATTTCTTATAAAAATCTTATCCTTTTTTAAACCTTGATCACTAAGATATATTTTTAATAATCTAAATAAATCAAATGTATTGTTTATGTGTCCTGTATAATTAGGATTAATATTTCTTACAATTTTCTTTAATTTACGGTTTCTCAGAATAAGAAGAATTATTGATATCCCTCCTGGGGCAGTTAAAATAAAATATAACATCATAGTAAGAGGTATTAATAAAGTAATATTACCATCGAGGTCTTGGTCTTAACCAAAAATCAGGAGAGGGTGGATTAAAAATAATAGTAAAAGTTTGTACACCAAACCAGCCAGCGCCAACCCCTATATTCCCTCCAATTCCTTTTGTCTTAGTCCCTATATGAAAAGCTTCTGTCGCACCTTCATAATAGTCTCCAAAACCTTCCACTCCAAGAGGCGTAAATGGAATTGACAACATAACGGCAGATGCGGATCCTGCATAATCCGTAACTTTAAAACCCTTATTTGTCCGAGAATATCCAACACCAGCAGTAGCCCCAAATCCATAGGCCCAACCAAATGTAAAATACATTTGCCCCTGACCATAACCGTCAAAAACGGCTCCTATATCAGCAGTTACACCAACAGGACCTAAAGCCACAGTTCCATTCGCAACGGAAACTATATGCCCTTGTGGATTTTCAATTCTTCCCATTTTAGGATCGAATCCATTTGAAGTACCTTTCCATTCGCCCCCATATCGACCATTTACCCTTGCAATTTCTTTTTCAACTTTTATCTCGGCATTACTTCGGTCAATATATTCGGTATTAAAAACTTCCTGATCTCTATAGCTGGCATTAAAGTTAATATCTCCATCGAAGCCTACCGAAGTGCCAATACTAAAACTGGGTATGCCCGCTTTGGCCATATTGTTCCTCAATTTCTCAGTATTATCATTTATAGTCTGCATAACATAGTCAAGCTGACCTATTACAGGGATGAGGTAGCTCCATTCAAATTTCGGCCATTTCAACTTTTCACCCGTCGGGTCGGTAAACTTCAGCGGGTTATTCAAACAATACGAATACCTGTTCAGGCTTTGGGTAAACGATGGGTCTTGCACATAGGGGTCGGGAGACAAGAATCTGCCAACTACCGGGTCGTACAAACGGCCATTCATGTTATAGAGCTTAAAATCTTCGAGGTATTCGTGCCCGGTAAAGCCACGGTCGGCAAGGCGGGTAGGAAGCCCCCTTCCCGTTCTCTCGCC
The DNA here is from genome assembly GCA_937915865.1 of uncultured Prolixibacteraceae bacterium. GTDB lineage: Bacteria > Bacteroidota > Bacteroidia > Bacteroidales > Prolixibacteraceae > Aquipluma. The sequence continues at coordinate 3,954 of CALGIG010000021.1, forward strand.
TAAGGCGAGAAAAGCTCTGGTCATCACTTCAAAGAACGCTTGGCTAGATTAACAAAAATTTTACCGAAGTCTCCCTAACGGGAAGCTTCGGTAAATAGTCTTCTTGAATTACTTCAAGACCTCTCTTGCTTCTTTTAAAATAGTTGCTTCTTCATTTTTAAACAAAGTCGAATTTGGATTAATTACTCTTCTTTCTTTATTTATCCATTTAATCAAAGAATCATCGAAAAAATAATATCGATTCTCATTTCTAGAGACAGTGTGGATATCTTTATAATAAATCGGTTTATCATAGAGATATTCAGATGTTAGAACAAAAATTAGATTGTTCTTATAATAATATTCACAAATGCTTTTCCCCATTTCTCCATATTGAGTTACTATTATTTTTTTCAACTTAGATTTTTCAAAATAAGAAACAATTGTTCCTCCTTCAGTCGATTTTCCCAATATCTTTTTTTCCTGTTTGGTATACTTACTCAAATTCGAGTTTATTTCCAAATATTGTTTTTTAATATCAGAGATAATCTTAATTGTATCTTTTGAAGTTAAATCCTCTTTTTCAGCAGCCTTTGTAATACTAAAATTTGCAAGGAACAAATAAAGTATGATTAATATTCGATTTAACATAGCTTACTTATTTTGTTTTTGTAAATCATAAATACTTTGGCCAAATGTCATCTGAAAATGAGGATAGTCAATAATGCTTTGCCAATTTCCTCCCCATTCAAAACCAAAAGAATCGCCTAAGCTTCCAATATAATTAGGTATTCTTTCCCAATTCGGCTTACCATTTATCATTTGAACAACATCAAATGCTAATCTGTAATTATGGTAACTTTCTCCTCCTTTTGCATTAGTCACTATTATTCCTGGTGACGTTCTCCCTTGTGCATAGTATGCATCTTGCTCAGCTATGGATCTATACCCTTGAGTTATTCTAAGCTTTAGCCCAATTGCTTCTGAAAAATTAATAAAATCTTTCGCAGGAGTTTGCAATCGTACATCTAGTTGGGCTATTCGTTGATTTGTAATCGGATCAGAAGTCCATCTATCTCCCTCAATTGAAGCTTTATAAGGTATTCTATAGATACCACTTTCAACTTTTTGTAAATACCTCCAAACATCTTCTTCATGCCTTGCAGCTTTATATGCATCAATCTGGTAGTTCGAGATGGTATTTGTACTTGGGCTATAGTTGCCACTAAGCATGATTGGCGTCTGCTTAAATGCCTCTTTAGGACTCATCTTTTTGTTAATGGAATTGTCAAGCCAATTAATCACATAATTACCTCCCCAAACCAAAAGAAGGTTCCAAAACTCTCCGCTCGGGTCGGTAAACTTCAATGGGTTGTTCAGGCAATAGCTATACCTGTTCAGGCTTTGTGTAAACGATGGGTCTTGCACAACCGGATCGGGAGATAAGAATCTGCTAACTACCGGGTCGTACAAACGGCCATTCATGTTATATAACTTGAAGTCCTCTAGGTATTCATGCCCGGTAAACCCACGGTCGGCAAATAAAGCGGGTTCGCTGGTTAAGGTGTATGTCCAGTCGTCCTTGTCCCTACGCCTTCCCCAGGCATCGAAGTTGTACTCGTCGGTTGTGCTACCTTTCAGGTGGGTTATGGTGCCCAGGTGGTCACGGAAAATGTTGGATACCGTCCAACTACCCGTGCCAACCTTTTTGGCAACAGCAACAGCGGTGTAGGCATCGCCGCCAATCCAAATGTATTGCGTGGTTACCCCGCCTGTTACCTCGCGCTCGCAACTGCCGCCAAAATAGTATTTGGTGCGGGTGGTGGTTCCGTTATCTTTTAGTATCATACGCATACGTTGTAGGTCGGCATTGTAAATGAAATCGGCAGTTGGAATTCCTATCGAATGGCTCATCAGGCGTTTTGTTGAATGAAATTAGAAAGCCGGATTCCTCCGGCCTTCTAATTTATGATATTCAATATTGCATGTTTTACTCAGCAGCAGCGCCAATAAATATTTCACTAACAGCACCATCTTTTAAAGTAAAAATTATACCTCCATAAATTGAACCAACAACAATTCCATTTTCATCGGTATTAGACTTATCTATAAATTTTTGATACTTTTCCTTAACAGTCTTTGCATCAGAACCAATGCTAATACCTTGTGAAGTGGTAAGCTTACATGGTTGAGTAATAGTAATGGACCTTACTGTTTTATCCCCGCCTTGACTTTCCGATTCCATCTCCAAGCTTATGCCTATGGAAATGTATTCCCAAGTTTGTGCATAGGTTCCAGTTGCCCCTAAATAAAGGTCCTCTCCTTTTTTATCAGGATTCCCAATTTTATCAATTACTATTTGTTGCGTAATAGATTTTTTTAACCATCCATCAATTACTTCTTTATCAATCACGTCAGAAGTGATTACAGATTGATTAGCAGTATCAACAGCTGCTACTTGATTTTCTTTTGGTTTACCAACATTGGAAGTATTAATTTTTGCAGAATTCGTGCACGATACAATTATTAACACGCTCCATGTTATAACCATGACTTTGATTTTAATCTGTTTCATTTTAATATCCGAAATTTAAAAAATGTGTTGGGTCAATTAAATCACTTCTACGCATATAAGGAGGATTAGCTTTATTTGTTAATGGTCCCGTTGCATTTCCTGAGTACATTTCGAAATGCAACATTGTTTGTTTATAACCAGGCATTTTTGCTATAGTACCAATTAGTTGCCCCTGTGTAATAATAGACCCCGAATGAAGTCCGCCTACTATATTTATCTCACAATACCTGCCAATAAAACCACCGTGATTTATTTCAATAGCAAAATCAAATTTCGTATTGAAGGCATAAGGACTTTGAATAACAGTGCCATCCTGTACAGCGTAAACATTCGCTCCAACAGGAGCATAAAGATCACCACCAGCATGTTTCCGGCTACCATTTCCCCTTGTATCTCCAAATCTTCCAGGAAATTCTAAATATGAGGTAACCTTTTCATCCAAAGGAAATCTACCTATTGCTTTAGGAAATCCACTCCAATCGCCTCTAAATAATCCTCTCTCCCACGCAACTTCCTTATTAACGACTTGATCTGCATTACTTCTGTCAACGTATTCGCTGTTAAACACTTCCTGGCCCCTATAGCTGGCATTAAAGTTAATATCTCCACTAAAATTTACCGAAGTGCCAATACTAAAACTGGGTATGCCCGCTTTGGCCATATTGTTCCTCAATTTCTCAGTATTATCATTTATAGTCTGCATAACATAGTCAAGCTGACCTATTACAGGGATGAGGTAGCTCCATTCAAATTTCGGCCATTTCAACTTTTCACCCGTCGGGTCGGTAAACTTCAGCGGGTTATTCAAACAATACGAATACCTGTTCAGGCTTTGGGTAAACGATGGGTCTTGCACATAGGGGTCGGGAGACAAGAATCTGCCAACAACTGGGTCGTACAAACGGCCATTCATGTTATACAGTTTGAAATCTTCCAAATACTCATGCCCGGTAAACCCACGGTCGGCAAACAGAGCGGGTTCGCTGGTTAAGGTGTATGTCCAGTCGTCCTTGTCCCTACGCCTTCCCCAGGCATCGAAGCTATACTCGTCGGTTGTGCTACCTTTCAGGTGGGTTATGGTGCCCAGGTGGTCGCGGAAAATGTTGTAAACCGTCCAACTACCCGTGCCAACCTTTTTGGCAACAGCAACTGCCGTGTAGGCATCGCCGCCTATCCAAATGTATTGCGTGGTTACCCCGCCTGTTACCTCGCGCTCGCAACTGCCGCCAAAATAGTATTTGGTGCGGGTGGTGGTTTCGTTGGTTTTCAAAACCATGCGGATGCGTTGCTGGTCGGCATTGTAAATAAACTCGGCCCGTTTGGTTCCTTCGGTAATGTCCTTAATCTTCTCGAAGGAGCAATAAGTAACAGTTTGCGTTTCGCCCGAGATATTTAACCCACTTGTAATTTTACTTACGGCATAAGGGGTGCTTTCATACGAATAGGTTCCGGCATCGCTTTTGGTTTGGATGTTGCCGCTTTTATCCGTAGTGTAAGTTACCGAAACGGTGGGCGATGCCGAGCCTGTTACCGAGGTCAGGCGGTCGAGCTTTTCGGTATCGTAGCCAAATGTATCGGTTTTGGTGCGCAGCGAGTTGGTGCGCGAAGTAAGGTTCCCCGTGTTGGCATCGAACGAATACGAATAGCCCTGCACTCCCGTGGCCGAAATGCCCGAGAGCAGGTTAGAGCCACTGTCGTAAGTCCACGATGCCGCGGTTGAGCCTATGCTTGCCTGTGTTGCACGGTTGTAATCGTCCATATTGCTTAGTTGCCAAACGGTTGAGGTGCTGCCTGCCGCCGTAAATTGGATACGGTAAAGATAACCACTATTTGTGTCATATTCGTACTGCTCGTACTCGGTTGTGCCATTAAAATATTTCTTCGAAAGACGTCCTTTGGAGTCGTACTCGTAGGTAACTACATTGGTCAACCCGTCGACCGATTCGGTAACAGTTTTTACTTTCCCCAGTTCGTAAGTATAAGCGCGGGTTATATTATTGGGGCTGGTAATTGTATTTACCAATCCGTTGGTGTAATACGTGTAACTGGTTTGTCCTTCAGGCGAAGCCAAGTTCTGAAGTTGTACTTTTGGGTCGGCAGTATAAGTACAGGTTGTGGTTTGCCCATCGGCATTGGTACTCGATTTAAGTTGCCCGGTACCATACCAGGCATTCGACGAGTTTCCGGAGCTGGGATCGGTTATGCTTAAGCGGTTCCCGTTTTTGTCGTAGGTCATCGACGTAATGTAACCCTGGGGGGTGGTAACCGATTTGGGCTGTCCATTGGGCCAGTAGCCATTGGTTATTGTGCCACCCGGATCAACAGTTGATGTTATCCATCCGGCTGCATTTTGGGTATTCGAATATTGCCTGCTGTTTACCGTTCGGGTTGTTGTGCCACCCGAGTAACTATAAACGGTTGTTGGCCCAAAAATAGGGTCGATCTGGGTTACCCTTCCATCGTCATCATGTCCTACAATATTCCACGACGATGGAGTTCCGGTTGTAGGTTCGGAATACTGTGCCAATTCGCCTTTGGTATTGTATTGCTTATCCACTTTAACCAGCGAACCGCCGTATTTGCGGGTTTCGGTGCGCAGTTCACGGCCAAGTTTATCGTACCATATTTTTGTTTCGGAACCATCGTTACCTGTTTTGTCAACGTAATATCGGGCATTGGGAGGCCCATCTGAAAAGCCAAAGCTGCTACTGATGGTATATGCAATACCGGTTGATGGCACTAAGGTATATAATTGGTCAGCCGAATTGTAATTGTAGGTTAACGTGTTTCCATACGGGTCGGTTTGGGTATTTAACAAACCGGTTGCGGGGTACCAGGTATAGGTAGTTGTACCGGTTCCTCCCTGACATTCGTACACGGTAAGTAAATTAACACCATTGGCAGGGTCGTAATTATAGTTTCTGAAAGAAGTTGATAAACCCGAAGTCGATTTGGACTCTTTCGATAAATTACCGAATTTATCGTAGTCACGATCTAAACTCCACCAACTGGCATCGCCTGAATTGTATTGGTCAATATCAGGACTATTGCTAGTTTGTGAATAAGTCTTCGTAACAGTATAGGTTTGAGTTTCTGTGCCATTACTCCATGTTTGGCTTATCGATGTTGGCCTTCCAATCAGCCATAATTCGGGAATCTCATTTTCGTATAGTAAATTTTCAGTTTCGGTCAAGCAAGTAGTGCTTACATTACCATAATATTTGGTTATAGAAGTCGGATTTCCGTATGAATTATATTCAGAAACAGTATTAATAGTGTTATCGTTTATATTACTACGGTCTGTACTTGAAGCGATATAAGGAAAGACTCGATTATTGCCAAGTGTTTTTATATCCCAGCTATTGGAAATATATGAAAGTATGGTTGATTTATTAGATGTTTGAATTCTGGTCATCTGAGGTAAATATTTTGTTGCTTCCGAAAATGAGTATGTCTTTTTTGTGTTAATACCCAGGTTAAAATTAGTTTCAGTTAAGGTAGAAAACCCAAGAAATCCTTTCCCTTTCAGGTGAAGTTTAGCTCCTTCGTAATAATACGAAGTCGTATCTTTTGAATCGACTCCGGTTCCATAATCTTTATAAACATTAGCTACCAGTTGCATGGCTGATATATAATTTATTACCGGGTAAGTTTCATCGCCACGGGCCTTAAAATATATAGAGTTGTTGGTCATAGGCAAATAGTTTATTTTAGTTTTGGCACCTAAACCATCGATTATTGTATAAAGCATATTTGGAGGTATTCTCTCGTTTATGTAAAACGAAAAACAACGTTGATCGCCAGGTTTATTATAGAAAAATTCGTCGAATCCATCGCCATTATAATCGCCAAAATTGAAATAGTTGGTGCTGTCCGAATCATAAGCCATATCGAAAGTAACTGTAGAAATAAATTCTTTTACACTGAAATCGTAACCATTTCCTTTGTTAAAGGCTACATTGATACGGTTGGCAATGTTGGAAGTATTCGTTCCTTTCCCAAAAAAAACTATATCTTTCAACCCATCGCCATTAATGTCGGCAATACTCCATCTGTTGTTTTGAGCATTAAGGTTAAAAATCGGCAACCCGGTTAGGTTGTGCTTTGAGATTCCACCATTAACTATACTCGTTTTCGAGAAATCGTGAGCCTTATCTTCTTTCAGGATATCTGAATTTCCGTCATTGTCAAAATCGCCCAATTCAACCTTTAAACCACTGTCTATGGTTGTTTGATTGGATAAAGGATAGGTCATAATTAGTTTAGAACCTTCACCTTTAAATTCGTATATTCTGTAATAACTTAAGCCACAAGCAAGAATGTCTGAACATCCATCTCCGTTAACATCAACAATCTCACATGAACGATCTTTGGTTATACCGCCTTTCATTAAATTAAAATCAACTCTTCCAGAAACCAATAAGGTTCCTGAAGCGCTATACACCTTATAGTTTCGCGTGTCATAAACCATTACTTCAAGTATCCCGTCACCGTTGTAATCAACAACGCTTTGGTAAGTACATTCGTACTGAATAGAAACATCTTTAATCACCCAGCTAACTACATATTGAGATTCGAATCTCCCATCACTATTCGACCTGGAATATTCGAAATTACAGTCAGCATCACCATTAGAATCATAATTATCTAAATACACCTGTACAATATCGCAACATCCATCTCCATTAAAATCGGCTAAAAGAAGATTGTAAAATCCCGACCTTAAATAGAAATTATTTTTAAAAACCATATTGCCTGATGAGTTTGCAAGGTATAACTTCCCATTACAGCCATCTGGGAATATGCCATTGGACGGAATAGTTAACATATCCATCCGGCCATCGCCATTGAAGTCGCCATGGAAAACCCTTTCATTTGCAGAACTAGTGTAAAAAGAAGGAACTGCCCCTAACCCGTTAATAGAGTATGTATAGGAAAATACTGTTGGGTTCAATGGTTGATTTTGGCTGCTATATTCAGTAACCTTCTGTAACTGGGTACGGTTTTCAACCTGGCAAAAACTCATTTGGTATTTCTTGTATGCCAGGTTATTGTTTTTAATTTCGATGTTATCGAGCAGAAGGTTACGGGTAAATTCTTTGCCACCATAAATATAGGTGCTAATATCAGTACGTTGTTTGTAATGAAAATAGACTTGTGATGGCGGATTTACCGTAGAACCATTGCCAGTATAATCAATTTGCAGAATCGGTTTTTCATCGTCTGAATCAAAATAAGTGAATTTAATGTAATTTCCGTACCTGTCGGTTATTTTGTTTATTTTCCAGGAAAGAATACATGAACCATCCCGTATTATTTTCGAGTCAGAAGTATTTCCGTATTCACAAATTAAACCCGATTTGGTGCGTACTTCAAACCAGTCTGGTCCTACACCTGCACCACCTTTGGCCGTTATTTTAGAAAACTCTTCGATTTCTGTGCCGTATTCGCTACCAGCGGTGCCATAGCTATAGCTGCTACTGTTAGTCTGAATCAATCGTTTCCCATCGAGTGCATACTTATCGGTTAAATCACCCCTTATTGGCTGGGCTTGTGTTTCGAAGTATAAGTTTTGTCCAACGCGACTGATCGACGACAGGCCTGCTATATTCCACCCCAAACCGAGAAACCCATCGTTGAAGTTACTCACATAACTGAGATTAATGTTAGGCTGTAATCCTCTCGTTCCTTTTGGCACATCGAGTGCCAGGGTATAATTTGACATACCATTAACCTGAAGTTCGCCTTTTGTCTTTCCAACAGCTAATGCCTTGTTAATAGAATATGTAGAAGGATTGATAACACTTTCATAATTAACAAAATCCAATGGAGTCGGGTTTACAATATGTGCCCAAAAATTACCGGTAGCCGACGAAAACGAAAAACCGGGAGACAGGCTAATGCTGTTCGTGGCTTCTATGGTAATATTTCCCTGTTGAGGGGAGTTTAATACCACATCTGTTTGCTGGCTCATACAGCTTAAAACGTATAATAAGCCCACAAGTAGTGTATATATGTTCTTCATTTTTTATTTTTTAATGATTTTCCAGGCTTTCTGTTCGTCGTTACCGGCACGGATACTCAGGATGTATGTGCCTGGAGGATATGCCGAAAGGTCCAATTCATTGTTGAGCTGGGTAACTGTTTGCCGGGCCACTATCCGTCCGTTCATATCGTAAAGCAAAATGTTGGTATCTTGTATAAGAGGTTCTGGCAGGTTGACAAACAAAAAGTCTTTTACAGGGTTAGGGAAAACCTGGGTATCAGCCAATCGGGCAAGTGTTTCATTTTGTTTCTCCTGTGGAATAATTGCATTTTTTACAACATCAATTTGTTGTCTTTTTACCCGGTTTCCCGCTTCATCATACGAGTACCGGTAGTTTTGCGAAAACCCGTCAACTGAAGCAATTGTTATTGCTATTATTAGAAAATATAGATGTTTCATAATCGTTTCTTATTTTTTGTTGGATATTAATCCCGAAGCCCCTCCCGAACTCCCGGTTTACCGGGACTGGCCCTCCCCGAAGGTGAGGGCTTAATACCGCGCTGTGCTGGTTCTTCTTCAAGTCCCCTCCTTGGGAGTGCTTGTTCCGGTTTACCGGAAGGATTTAGGGGAGGCTGGCTTCTTTTTATTTCTCCAGTTCTTTTACCCGTTTTTCGAGCTGGATGATGTACAGGGTCATTTCCTCCACTTTTTTGAGCAGGATTTGGTCCATCTCGCTAAGCCCCACACCGTTTTCTTTTACCTCGGAGGCATTGGGTACCTCGGGCAGATGGCCATTTTTTTGGATAAATGTTTCGGTTTCCGAAAGAGGGCGGAGCCGGTAATCAGCCCCGAAGACATAATCGGGCCAGGATGTTGCTGTTTTGACCATTACCTCGTCGGTAATAATTTTACCGGCAACGGCCAGTTTATACCCTGCCGGAAAGCTTGTTGTCCCGATTGACACGGCCCCTGCTGTGTAGTAGATGTTCGAACCGCTTGTTGTCCACTGGCTCGAACCGCCCGAACCGCCGCTGTATTGGGGGATATTCAGGGTTGTGCCAACCAGGGTTGCCGTGCCCGAAGTTCCGTTTGTGGTAAGGATTAATGCGCCCTGTTTGGCATTCCAGGCAGCAATATTGGTTGAAGTAATTGAATTGGCGACATGGCTTGTAGTCATGGCATCGGTAATACCGTAACCCGAAACGGTTGTTGGTTTCGAGCTTACTTCGCTCCATGTGGGCACGTAACTGATTGGGCGGTACAGCCCGGCATGGTTGCCCCAGCTGTAGGCCAGGTTCCAGTTCGCCGAATTGTTTGTAACGGAAGTTCCCCATCCCGAGCCGGTAGAAAGAGCAATTCCGGCGGCGGGGTAAGTGGCAGTTGGCAGAGTAACCGAATTCCCGCCTAAAATTGACAATGTACTGCCGCTGACAGAAAGTGATTGAATCTCGTTGGTAGAGCTGTTGTCGTTGTCAGCCACATCGATTGTAACGCCGGTCCCCCCGGTAATGGCAATGGTACGCTGAGTACCCGAGGCTGAAGCAGAAAGTCCCAGGGTAACGGCACCGGTCATGCTGTTCACCGAAGTTACTGATCCGCCACATGAAGTAACCGTAATTTGCAGGGAATTTGTATAAGCTGTGTAACTGCCCGAAGTTACCATCCGGCGGAAATAGGTTGAAGTGGTAAGCGCCGGAACGGTATAGGTAGCTGCTGTTTGCCCGCCGATGTTGGTCCAGGTGGAGTTGTCGGCCGATTGCTGCCACTGGTACGAGTAAGAGCCCGTACCACCCGAAGGTGAAACTGAATTAGCGATGGTACCGGGGCTTGAGCCTGAGCAGACCGAAGATGAAGAAATGCTGATGCTTCCCCCGCTTAGCGTTGCAGTGGTAACAGTAATAACAACTGTGTTTGAATAGGCTGTGTAACTGCCCGAAGTTACCATCCGGCGGAAATAGGTTGAAGTGGTAAGCGCCGGAACGGTATAGTAAGCTGCTGTTTGCCCGCTGATGTTCGACCAGGTGGAGTTGTCGGCCGATTGCTGCCACTGGTACGAGTAAGAGCCCGTACCGCCCGATGCAGAGGCTGAACTGGTAAATGATCCCGGGCTGCTGCCTGATGAAACGGAGCTTGTTCCAATAGAAATCGTTCCCCCGTTTAGCGTTGTTGTTCCGCCTGTGGCAATAATGGTAAGGGTATAGGCCCCTGAGTTGCTTGACGAATAACCATCGACAACGATGTAAT
>CALGIG010000022.1 GCA_937915865.1 uncultured Prolixibacteraceae bacterium
TCACATCGCCGTCGGCATCGGTGATCGTATAGTCAAAGCTGTCCGAACCGTTGTAGTTGGCTGTCGGGGTGTACGTGAAGCTGCCGTCGGTACCAAAGCTTAGTGCTCCATGCGACGGATCGCTTACCTTGGCCCATACATTCCCGCCGTCACCGCTCGGGGTGTCGTTGCCCGATACATTGCCCGAAACAGGGGTATCTTCACTGGTGGACAGGTTGTCGTCTGCAGCTACAGGAACTCCATCAACAGTAATTGTACCAGTAGCATAAACAGTCCCACAACCACCCGAAAGAGGTATACTATAATTAAAAACTCCTGAAACTGTAGGAGTGCCACTAATAGTAATAGTATTCGAACTCCAAATCGCACTTACACCTGACGGTAATCCAGTTGCTGCATTTATACCCGTGGCCCCAGTTGTCGAAAAAGTTATATCAGGAATTGGATTATTAATATAAACTAAAGGATTTGATGAAGGCGTAGATGCTGAATTATTTGGATTTACGGTTATAGTCGAACTTCCAGTCTGTAAATTACTACAATTGGCATCACTAATTTTTACTAATGTATAGGAGAATACACCTGCTGAAGATGTTAACTGAGGAACAGTAACACTATTTCCACTGCTTGTTGTTACTGAAGTTTCAGTTCCGGAATTAACCTGATAATAAAAAGTATAAGGAGCAACTCCATTCGAACCAGTAAATGTAATTAATGGATTTGGATCATTTAAACACACGGTTGTTGTCCCTGAAATTGTTGCAGATGGAAGCGGATTAACAGTAATAGTAGCACTACCTACATAATTGGTGGAACAACCATTCGAATCGCTCAAAATAATATTACCTGAATTGTAAGTTGTCGTTGAAGTCAACGCCCCTGTACTAAATGTATATGTATAAGAACTGGTACTACCATTATTAATTGTTGCGCTACCTCCCGGATATACTATCGTCCAGGTTTGAGTTCCTCCTGAGATTACAACCGTAACTGTTGCAGAACTACCACTACAAATTGTAGCTGAACCACTTATTTGAGCTGTTAACTGATCTGGTTGTGTAATAGTGACTATTTGAGAAAATGATTGAAGGGATAGAAATAACAAAATAACAATAGTTACAATAACAAGTAAAATTCTTTTCATCATCCAAATTCTTTCTTTTATTTCATCCGAATCGTTTTCTAAGTAGAAAACGTGCCAATTAATCCAATAGGTCAAAACTATCAACAAACAACATTAAGTAAAAAATTGAATTGTATGTTGATCAAACTAAGGATAATTTATTGTTAAAAAACTCAATCCATATTCAAAATTTTAAAATTTTAAAACTCTAAAAACAAACTAAGCAAATACGCGCCAAACACATTGAAATGGCTAATCACATAGGCATTTTAGAGTAATCCCTTAAAATTTTTTTGAATATAGTTTTAAATAGTATACAATGGATAGATTCCTCTTTTTGATTTATCAAAATACCCTTTTCAATTATCAAACGAAGTTTCGATTAACAATCCATTTACTTTAGAACAGTTACAAAAATTATTATTGATATAATAAATCATATATCATTATTTATAAATTTAGTAAACTAAAGCACTTACTTATGATTCTTTCAAAAAATACTTCCAGTCAAAACACCAGAATTTTAGAAATGTTCTTAGAGGTGAAACAGAAATTACCAAAAATGAAAAACTGCATAATAACTGATAAATTTCTCACATGAAATAAACATAGCTAAAACAATTGATTATCAAACAGCATTCAGTCATAACATCCTTTTTATTTCCTCACTATTGTTGTTGTATAAATTGAAAAATGAAAAGTATGATAAAGTCAACTTTACTTTACACTGTATCTCTGAGCTGAAATGTTGTTTTCAACTTCCATATTAATATCACAAGGTAGAAATGCTGAAAAATTACTCCTTCGAAAGAATATTTTGAAATAAAATAAATCGGAAAGAAAACCAGGTATTAAACACTCCAAAAAACTATAGTTCTAATAAAACCCACAAACATAAAGGAATAAAAAAAGGATGGCCTCTACCATCCTTTTCTCACAAAACCAAATTTATTCTCTATGAAAAAAACCAAACTTTTATCTTTTTGCTCTTTGCAAAACTAATTTAAAGTTCCGTTAACAAGTATAAATCAGCGTTAAAGAACCTTAAATCACAATTTCATTCCACGTCTATGAGAGCCAATAATGAAAAGAATTCCTACAACAACAAACGGGAATGCGATAAAAAGAGTTATAAAAAAACTTCCCCAAAAATCGTGATAAGTGCGGTTAAAATTCATTGTAAAAACAAAATAGCTAAATACAATGCCAACAATTGTAAACAACACTCCCCCTGTTAATTCCCACTTCCAGGCGATAACAAGCAATGCTGTAAGAATATAGCTTGGAATTAGGTGAATTAAAAAAGCAAGGATTTGCTGCCCAACTGGCAATTGAGGAGTAAATGAATCAAGTGCAAAAATACTTACAAAAAGAATGGCCAGAATACAAAGAATTCGGGGTGCCCAGAACAAAAGGCTTTTAGTAGTCATCATTTCAATCTTTTTTAGGTTCGTTTACTTCCTTTGGCAAGATTTTGTTTCTCACATATTCATGAAAACCAAAATCTTAACATTAGTTAACGTTCGTTTATAGCTGTTAACGAAACTGCAAAGTATCTTTGTATGGTTAGTTAGAGCATAGCACACAGGTTTTTTTTCATAGAAATAGGTTTAGTTAGGTTAAAAGAGGATGGTAGAGGCCATCCTTTTTTTATTCTTTTTCTTTAACATGATTTTGCTGTAAATTCTCTGAATTTATTACCAATCAAGCCAACTCTCTTCCCAAAAAACCATAATTTTGTAAACATCACGGATTGATTCCTGACTTGATTTTACAAAAATTGAAATGAAAGAAAAAACAGAAGATTTCGCCCGTTTACTTGAAATAATGGATGAATTACGCGAAAAATGCCCTTGGGACAAAGAACAAACCTTTGAATCGCTCAGAAAATTAACAATCGAAGAAACTTACGAATTGGCAGAAGCTATACTGAACAATGATTTGAATGGTATAAAGAAAGAACTTGGAGACTTAATGCTCCATATCGTTTTTTATGCCAAAATTGGTTCAGAAAAAGGTGCATTTGATATGGTCGATGTACTTAAGTCAATCAACGAAAAGCTTATTTATCGACATCCACACGTTTTTGGGGAAGTTGATGTAGCCAATTCGCGCGAAGTTGAGCAAAACTGGGAATCTCTCAAACTGAAAGAAAAAGGAGGAAACAAAAGGGTTTTGGAAGGTGTGCCTTCAGCTATGCCAGCTCTGGTCAAAGCTAACCGAATTCAGGAGAAAGCCAGTGGTGTTGGTTTCGATTGGGAAGTACGCGAACAGGTTTGGGATAAAGTCAGGGAGGAAATCATAGAACTAAGCCATGAAATAGATAAAGTAGATCAAGATAAGATTGAAGCTGAATTTGGAGACTTGTTTTTTGCCATGGTAAATGCAGCCCGATTGTATGGAATTGATCCTGAAACGGCACTAGAACGAACAAATCTGAAATTTATTAAACGGTTTAATCATCTTGAAAGTCAAACTATACAAAAAGGTATAGATATGAAAGAAATGTCGCTGGCTGAAATGGATATAATTTGGGAGGAAGCCAAACGTTTGGAAAAACAATAATTAAATCAAAACAAAAGTGAAGAAACTGAACCCATCCCTGACCTTGATTTTATGTCTTGTAATGGTCAGTATTTTCCAGCCAAATTATGCCCAACCCAAACACCTTATTAAAAAAGCAAACAAAGCCTCAATTCAGTTTTCCCAAAAATCGTCCATTTCAAACAATTACCTGTACAAAATAGATACGGTAATTATCGATTCCAATGCCAGAACTGTGATACTAAAAATGAAGGAAGATTTTTCGTACATTCCTTTTCGAATAAAGAATACACAACAATATTACCATACTTTTCAGCAACTACTTGGCCATAGATTCCGTAAATATTCAACTTCCATTGAAACAATAGGAAAAGATATTCAACAACTTATTCCTAATTTATACAGAGACCAATCAATCACTGTTGATACCAAACGCCTGAGCCAATCGAAAAGCACAAAATTCCCGGTGGTTCGGAATATTTCTGCAGACAATCATTTTACTGAAGGATTAACAAATCGCAACATTGCACTATGGCACAGCCATGGCTGGTATTACGAAAATACACTCGATCGATGGGAATGGCAACGCGCAAGGGTTTTCCTTACTGTAGAAGACCTCTGGACCATGAGCTTTGTGGTTCCATACCTGGCGCCTATGCTCGAAAATGCCGGGGCCCTGGTATTTTTGCCGCGCGAACGCGACACTCAGAAACACGAAATTATAATTGATGCCGATGGTTCTACTAAAGGATCAGTTTATTCGGAAAACGGATCAGGGTTTCAGGATACGCCCGAAAAAGGATTTGGGTTGAAGGTTCCGTTTTTACTGGAAGGTGAAAACCCTTTTCAAATGGGACAAACCCGAAAAATGGCGGCCCATAAATCGGCTAATTCAACAGTAACTTATCGGCCAGAGATTCCAGAAGCGGGAGAATATGCTGTTTACGTTTCGTATGCAGCAAACGATGAGAATGTTACCGATGCA
Organism: uncultured Prolixibacteraceae bacterium; assembly: GCA_937915865.1. Lineage (GTDB taxonomy): Bacteria > Bacteroidota > Bacteroidia > Bacteroidales > Prolixibacteraceae > Aquipluma. The sequence goes on from CALGIG010000022.1 coordinate 4,653, forward strand.
CATTACACGGTCTATCATTCCGGAGGGAAAACGGAGTTTCTGGTGAATCAGACTATAGGTGGAGGAACATGGATATACCTGGGTACTTTCAAGTTTGAAAAGGGAAGGGAAGCCCGGATTGAACTGACAAACCTGTCGAGCGAATCTGAGAAATGGGTTTCGGCTGATGCCGTAAAACTGGGCGGAGGTATGGGAAATGTGGCCCGTGGAAAAACCGACGACATGATTCGCTTACGTCAAATTCGCGATGAGAAAGGCTTTACAACGGACTCGGCCTTGTGGTTGCCATTCGTGAGCCGGCGGCCTAAATACCAGGAAGCTGCACGCTATTATTTACAAAGCGCAGGAATGCCCGACACACTTGTGTATTTACTCAACAAAGCAAAAGTTGATTACTCAAACCGGGGAAAAGATGCCGCTGCTTTTGCCAAACGAGAGGAAGGCAAAGACGATTATAAAGACGACTACCAAAGCCGCGGCGAATGGGTGAATTACCTGTTGGCCGCACCCAATGGCCCAAAAGCCAATCAACAAGTAAAAGGTCTGGGAATTCCGGTGGATATGGCTATGGCTTTTCATACCGATGCCGGGGTTACACCCGACAGTACAGTTGTAGGTTCGCTGATGATTTATGACACCACTTACGGTTCGTCCGATTTTTTGAACGGGCAGTCGCGCTGGGCAAGCCGCGATTTGGCCGACATTGTACAAACCCAGGTAACCAACGATTTAAAACAGCTTTACTTTCCGCAATGGACGCGCCGCGCCATGTGGAACAAACAGTATTCGGAGGCCGCACGTCCGAATGTTCCTACAATTTTGTCAGAATTGCTCTCGCACCAAAACTTTGCCGATATGGTGATGGCTTATGATCCCCGGTTTAAATTCGATGTGTGTCGGGCATTTTACAAGGGAATCCTAAGATTTCTGGCATATCAAAACGGACAAAAATATATAATCCAACCTTTGCCGGTCAACCATTTCCAGATGAAATTGGAAGGCCAGGTAGTTCGTTTATCATGGACACCAGTCACTGATCTGTTGGAACCAACAGCAATTGCCAAAAGCTATAAAGTATACACCCGCATAGAAAATAATGGGTTCGACAACGGCGTTGAGGTTTCTGAACCAGGCTACCTTTGCCAAAACCTGAAACCGGGCGTTATTTACAGCTTTAAAATAACTGCGTTAAACGAAGGTGGTGAAAGCTTTCCTTCTGAAATACTGGCTTGCAGCCTGCCCGCCAACAATGAAAAACCAGCTTTGATAGTAAACGCTTTCAACCGGATTTGCGGTCCGGCTGCATTTGATAATGGCAAATATGCCGGATTTTTGACTTCGGAAGACGAAGGCGTAGCTGACAAACGAGATATTTGTTTCGTTGGTGAACAATACGATTTCGACCGAAATTCGCAGTGGAAAGACGATGATGCCTGTGGTTTTGGCTCATCATACGCCGATCAGGAAACGCGCATAATTACAGGAAATACCTTCGATTATCCGTTGGTTCATGGACAAGCTTTTCGAGAAAATGGGACCGGCTTTATTTCAATGAGTGACGAAGCATTTACTCAAAATAAATGGAGTAAGAATGATTATTCCGCGCTTGACATCATTTTTGGCGAAGAAAAAACGACCAGCCATTTTTATGGATTTAAAAAGAAAGATTTTACCCTTTTTACTCCTGAAATGCAAAAAGCCATTTATGAATATATTTCAGGAGAAAATGCAAAACTATTAATAACAGGAGCTTATATTGGAACTGATCTGGATTTGTGTGGCGATACACTTGCTCGACATTTTGCAGACAATGTTCTACATTACACGTTTATGACTAACCATGCCAGCAAAAGCGGAGAAGTTTATCCGGTAAATGCAGTAAGAAGCGATTTTCAGAAGGGTTATCAATTCGAACAAGGATTTAATCAGAATATTTACAAAGTAGAATCGCCCGACGCAATTGAGCCCAAAGGTGAAGGGGCCAAAGTACTGTTTCGGTACAAAGACGACAATAAATCGGCGGGAATTTGTTTTGATGGCAATTATCATTCTGTAATTTTGGGTTTTCCGTTCGAGACGATTACTACGGCAAAACAACGAAGCAATTTATTGGGCGAGATTCTGAAATATTGGAAACTGAAGTAAAAATTATCTGCCTAAATATTTGGTTTTCAGTGAAAACTAATAAAGTATGACACAACTAAAAGATATAATTTCGGAAACAGGTAAGTCTGCCACAAATATTTTGAATGAATTTACCCAATCGCAGATACAAGATTGGCCTTTGGCTGCGGCTAATTTTGAAGGATTGAAAAAAGTTCAGGAACATACCTATCAATATGATGGTTTCCAGATCAGGACCCAGTTTAATCCTGAACGGATGCGCTCATCGGTGGCTGAAGTGGATAAGAAATCAATTGCCGCCCGACAATGTTTTTTGTGCAATGGAAACCGCCCGAAAGAACAAAGCGCTATTGAATTTGGCAACAATTTCCTGATTTTGGTAAACCCCTTCCCTATTTTTAAAAACCATTTTACAATTTCGTGCAACCGTCATACGGCCCAGCGTTTCATTGAAAATGCCCGAATGTTGCTCGAACTGGCTACTGCCATGGAAGGATTCACGGTTTTTTACAATGGACCGGAATGCGGAGCTTCAGCTCCCGATCATCTGCATTTTCAAGCCGGAGAAAGCAGCTTTATGCCTGTAACTAATGATTTTGAGCGACTAAAACTTATGGAACGATTATTGTTTCAAGGGGAAAATACCAGTGTTTGGGCTTTCGACAATTATTTGCGAAAAATGATCTCAATTAAAACCAGGTCGATGGATGAAGGACTGAGAATCATTGAATTATATTATAAGCATTTTTCGATAATTCAGCCCGAAAAAGTGGAACCAATGATGAATGCGTTGTGTTCATGGAGTGAAGGATATTGGACAATTCACCTGTTTCCACGCAGGGCACACAGGCCTGATCATTTTTACGAAAATGGCGAAAAGCAAATTTTAATTAGTCCGGGATCAGTTGATTTTGGCGGTGTTTTTATTCTGCCCCGACGTGAAGATTTTGATAAAATAACTAAAGAAAACATTGTAGATATATTACAACAAGTTTGCCTAAAACAGGATACATTTGATGAACTGACAGGGCAATTACAGGATGATTTAACTAAATTTGTCTGAATACAATTTTTATTATAAGCCAATGATTATCTATAATAAAATCTATAATTCCTTTGGACCAATTAGTTTTGCAAGTAAGCTTCTTTTTGTATTTGGCTGTAGTACTGTCTGGTTTTCGCCGTATGCGGTTTTTCTGATATTTGGAGGAGCATTTTTTGGATTTACATACCTCAGCACCACTATCGATGTTGAGAAAAGAAAAATTCGGTCGGGCGACGTTCTTTTCGGTATTTTCAAAACCGGGTTTTGGTTAACTGTGAAACCCGATATGTCAATTGGGATTCAGAAATCAAAAAAAGTGTGGAAAACATTTAGCCTAAGCAACAGGATTTGGGAAACAGAAGAAAATAATTACCTGATTTTTCTGTTTAAATCGAACGGCAAAAAGTTGTTGCCTTTATCAAAGGCTACGAACCAGGAATTGGCCAAAGATGAGTTATTTCGTTTAAGCGACCTTTTAAATTTGAGAAATATTCAACCATGAAATAGTCATAAGAGAAAACTTCGAACACAGGCAAACACAAGTTTTCCCGATTCGAGGCAAGCTATGTGACAATTAAAAACAAAGTATCTTCTCATGAAAATATACATTTCGATATTGCTGCTGATAATAAATAGCCAATTATTTGCAACAGATGGAATTAAAACTGGCGCCGAACAAACTGAAAGATATTTGCCTTTACTGAAAGGTAAACGTGTTGCTATTGTTGCCAATCAGACTTCGGTTATCGGAAAAACGTTGTTAGTCGATTCACTTTTAACGCTGCACACTAAAATTGTTAAAATATTTGGGCCTGAACATGGTTTTCGTGGAACAGCCAGCGCCGGAGCTGATGTCGCCGATAGCATTGACCCTAAAACCGGTATTCCTGAAATATCGCTCTACGGAAAGAAAAGTAAACCATCAAAAGCCGACCTGGCCAATGTCGATCTGGTAATTTTTGACATTCAGGATGTAGGCGCCCGGTTTTACACATACATAAATCTGTTGGCTCACGTAATGGAAGCTTGTGCCGAAAACAATAGGGAATTATTACTGCTCGACCGCCCTAATCCAAATGGAAGCTGTATCGACGGCCCTATTCTGGATATGAAACTGAAATCGGGAATTGGGATGTTCCCTATACCTATTACTCACGGAATGACTATGGGCGAATTGGCGCAAATGTACAACGGCCAAGGCTGGCTTGCCAATAAACAAAAATGCAAAATCACCATTATTCCGGTGGCAAACTATATGCACAACGCCGAATATGTATTGCCGGTTGCCCCATCGCCAAACTTAAACACGCAACAGTCTATCTGGCTGTATCCGTCGCTTTGCCTGTTCGAGGGAACTATTATCAGCCAGGGACGAGGAACACGCTTGCCGTTTAGTGTGCTTGGAAGTCCGGCACTGAAAGGAAAGTACAGTTTTTCATTTACTCCAGTCAGCATAAAAGGAATGGCCGAAACACCACTTTTTCAGAATCAGGAGTGTTTTGGAATTGATCTCCGGAAATATGATACTGCTGAACTTCGAAAAAACGGAAAAATAAACCTTTCGTGGCTGATAGAGTTGTATAAGTCATATCCCGATAAAGTAAAATTCTTCGATTCGAAGCAAAGCAGCCAAATCGGGAATTTCGATAAACTGGCAGGAACAAGTAAACTTCGTGAGCAAATTATTGCCGGAAAATCAGAACAGGAAATCCGCAAATCGTGGGAACCTGGGCTGTTGAAATTTAAAAAAATGCGCTCGAAATATTTATTGTATAACTAATGAAAATCATGAAATAGCACTATCGTCAAAGGCGAGACAACCCAAGGATGAATTGATCAGCGGGAAATTTGCAAAGCGGATAAATGGCTATATTTGATGAATACATAACAAAGTTTAATAGTAATGCTAAAATTCATACAGATGAATGTGAAAATACTTTATATTGCTATTCAAATACTTGCGATTAGTCTAACTTCATTCGCCGAATCAAGGCAAGTTCAAGTTGCAAATCGGGTTATTCAATCGGTTGGAAAGAAATTTGCACCCGACAAACGGACAGCCATTTTCTCGGTTCAGGTTGTTGGGTCTGCAGGGAAAATAATCCTGAAGGGAAAAACCGATCATCCCGAAGCTCAAAAGCTAATGCTGGATTCCCTTTCTATACTGAAAATTAATGTTCAGGACTCTGTCCTTATTTTACCTGATAAAAACCTGGGGGAAAAGACATGGGGAATTGTTAAACTTTCGGTTGCCAATGTAAGAACAATTCCCGCACATGCCGGAGAAATGGCTACTCAAGTTTTGATGGGAACACCAGTTAAAATATTGGAAGAAAAAGACGAATGGTGGCTGATTCAAACCCCCGACAAATATATTGGCTGGACCAATCACGGAGCAATCATTACTAAAACAGCCGAAGAATTGGATGTCTGGAAAAAAAGTAAACGGTACATATACAACGGATTAAATGGTCATGCGTTGTTCTCGCCAGATAAAAAATCGTTACCTGTTTCAGATCTGGTTATTTGCGATTTATTTGAAGTTATTGGCGAACACAAAGGCTATTTACAAGCGCTTTTACCCGACGGAAGGACGGCTTATGTGAAGAAAAATGAATGCTTGTCGTTTCAGGAATGGACCACCAGGCCACTTCAAATCTCATCGGTTATGTCTGTGGCAAGACAGATGATGGGAGTGCCATATTTTTGGGGCGGAACTTCGAGCAAAGCTACTGATTGTTCGGGCCTGACAAAAACGTCGTATTATTCACAGGGCGTAATTTTAGCCCGCGACGCCTCGCAGCAGGTAAAATACGGAATGCACCCCGATTTTTCGGACTACCGAAACCTTCAGCCTGGCGATCTGATTTTCTTCGGAAGCAATCCGCAAAGGGTAACACATGTGGCCTTATGCCTTGGCAATGGTTTATTTATCCATGCCTCAGGTTCTTCGGCTATGGTCCGGCTCAACAGCCTTAACCCATACGATCCGCTGTTTGATTCCAACTTGCTTAAAATTGTTGTTGGCTCAAGCCGAATTGCTAATTCGCTCAACACCGAAGGAATTACGCTGGTAAAAGATCATCCCTGGTATAGCCTCCCCTAAATCCCCTCCGAAAGAGGGGACTTTAAAAAGTGTATTGAGCAATATTTTGACAACAACAAATAATACCTATATGAACTCAAATCGAAAAAATAATCACCGCGACCTTTTTACACCCTCTCCCTCGGAGAGGGCTGGGGAGAGGCTTCAGAACTCTCGTCGCAACTTTATACGCACTGCAGGACTATCAACATTAGCAGGAATTTCCGGATTTGAATCGGTTTTTGCAGCTACCAAAGATAAAAGGCCAAAAGTTTCAGGAAATGGGCTGAAACTAAGTTTTGTGCCTCACGAACTGATGCTGAAACACACTTTTACACTGGCAAACAGCTCGCGCAAAACTACGCCTGATGTGCTTACCCGAATTGAGTTTGATGGTGTGGTCGGATATGGAGAAGCATCGATGCCGCCTTATTTGGGCGAAAGTATTGATTCGGTTTCTAAATTCCTGTCGTCACTTAACCTGGCCCAATTCAAAGATCCATTCCGCGTGGAAGAAATTCTGACGTATGTCGACTCTGTGGTTCCCGGGAATTGTGCGGCCAAAGCATCTGTTGATATTGCACTGCACGATTTACTTGGGAAAATCATGGGGCAACCTTGGTACAAAATATGGGGGTTCAAACCAGAGACAACACCAAACACTTCGTTTACCATTGGCATCGATACACCGGAAGTGGTCCGCCAAAAAGTAGCAGAAGCTACTCCATATAAAATATTGAAGGTAAAGCTTGGACAAACTACCGACCGCGAGATGATCGAAACCATTCGTTCGTCGACGGATAAACCGCTTTGTGTGGACGTGAATCAGGGCTGGACTGACAAACAAAAGGCGCTGGAAACCATTCACTGGCTCAAAGAAAAAGGTGTTGTTTTTGTGGAACAGCCCATGCCCAAAACAGCTATCGACGATATAGCCTGGCTGACACAAAATAGCCCGTTGCCCATTATTGGCGACGAGTCGGTACAACGGTTACCTGATGTAATCAAGGCCAAAGGAGTTTACAATGGCATCAACATCAAGCTTATGAAATGTACCGGGATGCGCGAGGCCCATCAAATGCTTACGCTGGCCAAATCGCTGGGAATGAAGGTGATGATTGGCTGCATGACCGAAACCTCGTGTGCAATTTCTGCCGCAGCGCAACTTTCACCAAAATGCGATTGGGCCGATTTGGATGGGAGCCTGTTGATTTCCAACGATCCGTATTCCGGGGTGCAAGTTGTTGACGGGAAAATTACGCTTCAGGATAAACCTGGTATCGGACTGGAAATTGTGCAGGCTGTCTTTTAGAAACTTGTAATTTCTGAGAAAATTACGCAACCAATATCCGGCAGATTCTTTTTGCATCAGCAAATTATGTATTTCCCTTATTCATCAGAAAACGATTACCATGAAATTGTCATCCCGCCTTAGGCGAGACAAGCTGAAAATGTATAAATGGCTATTTCGTTGGATTTTTTGAAAAAGAGATAATGTTGATACGAAAATTCTAAGACGTCGAACAAAAATTTTTACAGATGAAAAAAGCAATAATGAGTTTGGCACTATTTATCAGCAACTTTGCAGCTATAAATGCACAGGAAAACCTCACCTACCAGAAGCCACCCAAAGAAATTATGGAACTTTTCGACTATCAAAGAGCGCCTGGTGTTTTGATGGATGAGAAAAAAGAAATATTGGTATTTACTTATACCAATACCTACAAAACGCTCGACGATTTGAACCAGGAAGAAATGCAACTGGGCGGCTTACGCATTAATCCTGTGACTAATATAGCAAGCGCTATAACTTATATCAATAATCTGAAAGTTAGAAAAATTAAGGACAAGGATGCCATTCAGGTAAAAGGACTACCCGAAAACCCGAAGATCGCTTACCTCACATGGTCGCCTGACGAAAAAAAGCTGGCCTTTACCAATACAACAACGAATTCGCTCGAATTGTGGGTACTTGACATTGCAACAGCCACTGCATCAAAAATCTCGGACAAAGTGCTTAATGCCAATCTGGGACGTCCTGTTAACTGGTTCAAGGATAGTCAAAGCCTGTTGGTTAAAACCGTTCCGGCCAATCGCCCTGCCTTAATCGACAGTAAAAAAGGAATTCCGGTGGGACCAACAATTTCGGTAAGCGATGGCTCAAAATCACAAAACCGGACATATCCCGATATGCTTAAAAATAAGACTGATGAAACCAATTTTGAAACATTGGTTACTTCAGAATTATACAAAATAGACCTGACTGGGCAAACCGAATTGTTTAAAGGCAAAGACATGTATATGTCTGAAGCTTTTTCTCCTGACGGTAATTATCTGATGGTAACAACAATACTGAAGCCATTCTCATACATTGTTCCATTATACCGGTTCCCTTCTCAAACCAATGTATACAACCTGAGTGGAAATCTGATAAAGCTGGTAAACGATGTTCCATTGAACGAAACCATGCCCAAAGGTTTTATGGCTGTTCGCCAAGGAAAACGTAATATGAACTGGCGAAGCGATAAACCAGCATCACTTTACTACGTGGTTGCACTTGATGAGGGTGATCCGGCGGTTAAGACGGAATTTCGCGACGCTGTTTATCAATGGGATGTTCCGTTTGAAGAAAGTCCTAAATTACTAACGACTACCGCAGATCGTTTTGCCGGAGTAATCTGGGGAAATGAAACGACAGCTATTTTGTACGATAATTGGTTCGATACTCGTCATTTAAATACCTATTTATTTAATCCGTCAGATCAAAAGCAGGAACCAAAAATTCTCAATAGCCGTAATTCCCAGGATGTTTATTCTGACCCCGGAAATTTTGAAACACACAAAAATCAGTTCGGACGCGACGTTTTGCTGATCGACGACAACAATCTATTCCTGATTGGAGAAGGATTTACTCCCAAAGGACAATTCCCTTTCATCGATCAGCTTAACCTGAAAACATTGAAACCTTTGCGCATATATCAATCAACATTAATTGATAAAATGGAGCGGATCATGGCAATTATGGATGTCAAAAAAGGCGAAGCATTTGTTCAGATTCAGTCTAAAACTGAATATCCAAATTACTTTATCCGTAACCTGAAAAAGAAAATTGCACCTATTGCAGTCACTCAGTTTCCCAATCCGTTCGAAAGTATTAAAAATGTGGAAAAAACCCTTATCAAATACAAACGTAAAGATGGAGTTGATCTTTCGGGAACCCTTTATTTACCTGCCGGATACGACAAAATTAAGAAAGAAAAACTGCCGCTTTTAATTTGGGCTTACCCGGCTGAATACAAAGATAAAAACAGCGCTGGGCAAATCACAACAAACCCCAACGAATTTACTTTTCCATATTATGGTTCGTTTGTGTATTGGGTAACCCGCGGCTATGTGGTGCTCGACGATGCTGCTTTCCCCATTATCGGCGAAGGAAATACCGAACCTAACGATACATTTGTCGATCAATTGGTAGCCAATGCCGAAGCAGCCATCAACGCTGTAGATTCGTTAGGTTATATCGACCGGAAAAGAGTTGCAGTCGGTGGTCATTCGTATGGCGCTTTTATGACAGCTAACTTATTGACCCACTCCAATCTTTTTGCCTGTGGAATAGCCCGAAGCGGCGCTTACAACCGTACTTTAACACCATTTGGTTTCCAGAACGAACAACGCAATTACTGGGAAGCTAAAGATGTATACAACACCATGTCGCCATTTATGAACGCTGAGAAAATGAAAACTCCACTCCTGCTGGTTCATGGCGAAGCCGATAACAACCCCGGAACATTTACGCTGCAAACTGAACGTTATTTTCAGGCACTTAAAGGTCTTGGAGCGCCAGTCAGAATGGTACTTTTGCCCAAAGAAGCGCATAGCTACGTAGCAAAAGAAAACCTGATGCACCTGTTATGGGAACAAGATCAAATGTTTGAAAAATACTTAAAAAACAAGAAATAAGTCTTTTCTCAAAAGCCAAGACATAAGAAATCCTGCTCATCAAGGTAAGCAGGATTTTTATTTTCAAGAACCACGCTCCTGTCCGATTGTTATTCTTTCATTAGAAATTCAAACATTATGAAGAATTCAAACATATTAATTACAGGCGCAATTTCGATGGCGCTGGCTGTTTCGCTCGGCGCTTTTGGGGCACATGCCCTGAAAAAAACATTATTGCCTGAAATGCTTGCGATATACAAAACCGGAGTCGAGTACCAGTTTTATCATGCGCTGGGGCTGTTGTTTGTTGGCTTAACCGGCTTTCATGTAAAATCTAAATTTATTAGTTGGGCTGGTGTTTTAATTACAATTGGCATTATCCTGTTTTCAGGAAGTTTATATGCGATTAGCTTATCGGGTATAAAATCGCTGGGAATCATTACGCCACTTGGAGGTTTGTCGTTTATTGCCGGATGGATTTGTTTGGTATTGGCTTTGGTGAAAAAATAATTTTCACTTAGCGATATTTGACATTAAACTTTTTCCTTTTACCTTGTCTTCCTGACCTTTCTCATGGTTCAGTTGGTGGAATTCAGGCTTCTTTGCCTTTATTCTTCAAAATCAGTTATGCTGAATCTGGAATATTTATATTTGTCTGACAAATTGAAGTAAAATTAAAAACATGATAAGAAGAATTCAACGAATTATTATTCTGTCGGTTTTGGTACTGACAGGTGCAGCACAGCTTTCGAATGCCTGCACCAATTTTTTAATTAGTAAAGGAGCTACAATCGATGGTTCGACCATGATTACTTACGCAGCCGATTCGCACACGCTCTATGGCGAATTGTACTATCAGCCTGCAAAAGATTATGCCGCTGGCGCGTTTCGTGACATTGTAGAATGGGATACCGGTAAATTCCTTGGCCGTATTCCGCAGGTGCCCCATACTTTCAGTGTAGTTGGAAACATGAACGAATTCCAGGTAGCTATTGGAGAAACAACGTTTGGTGGCCGCGAAACTTTATTTAAACAGTCAGGCGCTATTATGGACTATGGTAGCTTGATTTATGTGGCGCTTCAGCGCGCAAAAACAGCCAGAGAGGCTATTGAGGTAATGACAAGCCTGGTGGAAAAATTCGGTTATGCAAGTGAAGGTGAATCGTTTTCGATTTCTGATCCCAACGAAGTTTGGATTATGGAAATGATAGGCAAAGGTGAAGGAGAAAAAGGCGCCGTTTGGGTGGCCCAGCGCATTCCCGACGGATATATAAGTGGGCACGCCAACCAGGCACGCATCACAACCTTTCCGATGAACGACCAGGCTAATTGTATGTTTGCCAAAGATGTTATTTCATTTGCACGCGAAAAAGGATGGTACGAAGGTAAAAATACTGATTTCAGTTTTTCTGATGTTTATGCCCCAGTTGATTTTAGTGGCGCCCGTTTCAGCGATGCCCGCGTTTTTGCTGGCTTCAATAAAGTATTTTCAGGAATGAAACAATACGAAGAATATGCGCTGGGCAACGTGAAACATGGTGGAGAAAATAATTTTCCGACCAACCGTATGCCGCTGTGGATAAAGCCAGACAAGAAGCTCAGCGTTCAGGACGTTATGGGCATGATGCGCGACCATTACGAAGGGACTGCTTTGGACATGACCAAAGATGTTGGCGCCGGCCCCTATAAATTGCCATACCGCTGGCGTCCGCTTACATTCAAAGTTGATTCGGCCAGTTATGTGAACGAACGCGCTATTTCAACCCAGCAAACTGGTTTTTCATTTGTAGCCCAGTCGCGCTCATGGCTGCCAAATCCTATTGGTGGAATCCTTTGGTTTGGCGTTGATGATACCTATAGTACTTGTTATGCCCCAATGTATTGTGGAATTACCGAAATTCCTGAATGCTTTAAAGTTGGAAACGGCGACATGCTTACGTTTTCTGAGACTTCGGCATTCTGGACATTCAACCTGGTATCGAATTTCGCTTACCTGCGTTACGACGATATGATCCCAGATATTCAGAAGGTACAGAAAAATCTGGAAGATAAATTTGCAGCATACACACCAAGTGTTGACCAGGCTGCTCAAAGTTTGTGGAATTCGGGGAAAAAGACTGAAACGCTGCAATTTTTGACCGACTATTCAGTAAACCAGGCCAATGGCATGACCAAAGAGTGGAAAAAATTGTCGCAGTACCTTATTGTGAAGTATATCGACGGAAATATTAAGAAAGAAAAAGATGGTGCATTTGAACGTACCGAAACAGGAATGCCTCCAAGTCCGAAACAACCGGGATACCCCGACTGGTGGAAAAAAGTAATTGTGGATCAAACAGGTACCCATTTGAAAATGATTGGTACCCCAAGCCACTAAAAAGTTGTAAATTTATAAGTTGTGGCATTTGAGGTTTAAATTTATTTGTTACTTTTGCGCCACATTTTCGCAATCTCTTACTCGTTGATTTGAAGTAATATTGCCACTAAAACATAAAAAAATGGATTTAATTAAAGTTGCACAACAAGCATTTGCGGCAGAAGTTAAAGAACAACCGCAATTTAAAGCCGGCGACACTATTACCGTTCACTACAAAATCAAGGAAGGTAATAAAGAACGTGTCCAGAATTTCCGTGGAGTGGTTATCCAGTTGAAAGGCGAAGGCGCTACAAAAACATTTACTGTACGCAAAATGTCGGGAAACATTGGTGTTGAAAGAATTTTCCCACTGTATTCTCCATTCATCGACCTGATTGAAGTGAACAAGAAAGGTATTGTTCGCAGAGCTAAATTGTATTATCTACGTTCTCTTACCGGGAAAAAAGCCCGTATCAAAGAAAAACGTGTTTGAGAAAAATATTTTCTTTATCAGGGAGGTTGGACCAAAAGTTCAACCTCTTTTTTTGCTGTAATTCAAACCACCTCGGACTATTCGAAAAAAAAGTAACTTTACGTCTGAAAACCAACAAAATATTACCTGATGAATCAACTAACTTTTCCGATCGGCGAAATGGCACGTCAAAATTTCAATACAATTCCAGTATTTCGAAAATACGGTATCGACTTTTACTGCAAAGGAAAAAGTTTGCTGGCCGATGCCTGTGCGCTGTTTCATTGTGATATGCAAACAGTTTCGGAAGAGCTTCAGGTCGCTTTTGCAAAAAAAATTGATGAAAACCAAGATTTTAATTCCCTGACATCGGAAAAGCTGATCGCCCACATCATTGATGCTCACCACCAATACGTTAATATCCATGTTCCGGAAATTACGGCGCTGATAAAAGCAATTTGGGAAAGTAAAGAGGTTTACGATTATGACTTTAAACGAATTAATGACCTGTTTCGCCAATTGGGAAACGATATGAAACAGCACATGCAAAAAGAAGAACTGGTTTTATTCCCATACATCAAAAAACTTGAATCGGGGCTGGATTTACCAGTAGGATCATCGGTCAAATCGCTGATTACTGTTGTTGAATTTGAGCACGATACTTCGGGCATTATCATCAGCCAAATTAGCCGCCTTTGCAACAACTATTCTGTTCCCGAAAATGCCAGTCAGGCTTTCCGTTCGCTATTTGCCAAACTCGGAGAATTCGAGGCTGATTTGATCATGCACATTCATGTTGAAAACAACGTTTTGCACAAAAAAGCGATTGAATTGGAACAGGCGTTGGCGGTTAGCTGATTCCCATGTTGTTCTAAAAACATTGCAAAATAACTGACTGATTGTCTGTTAATAAGGTTTCTTTTATTCATAGAATCATTTCTACTAAGGTAATTTTCGAAAAATAAGGTATAAAACTTTATCACACTCTTGTAAACCTTTGTAGAACCATATCTGGCCACAAATACAACCTTATTACCTCATTTACAAGCATTTTTTGTCGTTTGTATTCAGATTGGGTTAACTTAGTCCCTATGTTTTTTCAGAACCTGAATCCGATAATGTATCCAAGTTTTTTGTTGGCTGAATTCAATACCCAATAAGCTCAATGGGTATAACAGAATTTGTTAAATAAATTTTTGAAAAACCTTATTTTATTTCGTTAACCCTTAGTAGCTTTGGGTTTCGCTACTCCTTATAACCTTATTTACATGAAGATAGAGTTTAATAACCTGTACACGCAGAAGAAATAAGGTTAAAAACTGGGGGAAATGTTCTGGTGCTACTAAGGTTAAAAACTTTGAGAATAAGGTTTTTTACTGAATTTCCTCAAATCGAGGGAATTTCCCTCGAAAAGCAGCAAAATTTCATCATTTTGAGGAAAAATTTCCTCGTTTTGATCCTCGATTGCCTCTTTTTGAAGCAACATTTCCTCATTTGGACGGAAAATTGCCTCGAAACGAGGGAAATTTCCTTCGAAATGAGGCAACAATCTATCGAAACGAGGCAATGACGAAGCTTTGTGATGGAAGCTTGAGTAAGTTTTACCTAAAACGACTAAAACAAATTGATTATCAATAATAATTTAAAGGAGATAAAGTATATTTGAGGATATATGAGTAAAAAATAACAAAATTTTTTGTACTGATGGTCTAAAACATATAAATCAAATGCTCAAGCTCCTCAAAATCTACTCTTCCCTCATGCTCTTCCTCTTGTTGTCTGCGTGCAGCGAATCGCCTTATGTCGAGTTTTTTTCGTATCACGAGCTGATGGAATACAAGTTTTTCAGTCACGGCTGGTTCCCTGGAATATTGAAGGAGGATGCCTTTGGAATTAAGGAAACCTACGACATAAGCAGTCGCCACGTGTTTGGTCAGTTCGAATTTAGGCAACGCGAACTTTACGAAGTTGAGCTCAAAAGCTGCCCATTTGTTGCCGCCGGTCTACTTCAGGAAAAGATTGGCAAAATTGAACGGCCATCGCTTCCGAAATGGTTCATTCCCAAGGACAGCATTGCCGATGGTCATTATTTACTGGTCAGGTACGGCGATTTCTTTCTGATTACGGGAAAGAATGCCAACCGCATTTACTTCTTCAGGTAAAACGACTATCATTTAAGTTAACCTTTTCCAAAATCATTCACACGCAACTGCCAAAATGCAGGTTATATTTAGGCTAATTTTACCTTTGCAAACACAATTCGATTTGATAATCAGTATAGATTTGACCCCTATGATCAGACAATGTGTGATTATTTTTGGTTGTTTAGCCATTGGCGAATTCATTGCTTCGGTAACCGGGATCAAGCTTCCGGCAAGCATTATTGGTATGTTGTTGCTTACCTTGCTACTGAAAGTGGGCTGGGTAAAAGTGGGCTGGGTAAAAGGTATTTCCGACTTTCTGGTGAAAAACCTGCCACTGTTTTTTGTGCCTCCGGGCGTGGCTATAATGCTTTATCTCGATGTTATTAAAGCCAATTTTTGGTCGATTGTAGTTGCATCAGTCGTTAGCACAGTGCTTGTTCTGTCACTTACCGGCTGGACTCACCAATGGCTGAGAAAGAGCAGTTATTTTTCAGGAAAAACCAACGATCAAACCACCGCTTAAACCTGCGTCAATGAAGAGTTTTCTCCAAAGCGAAGTTTTTATTGTTGCCTTTGTATTTCTGGCTTATTTCGCCGGAAGGCAAATACAAAAGCGGACCAAGCTGATTTTGCTGAACCCAATACTAATTGCGGTTATTATTATTATCGTCTTTTTATCGGCGTTTAAAATTGATTACAAGGCGTTTCACGAAGGCAGTAAGCTTATCGAATTCTTCCTGAAACCTGCCGTTGTAGCACTTGGCGTACCCTTATATCAACAGCTTGAAAAAATTAAAAAGCAGGCCATTCCAATACTCGTTTCGCAATTGGTGGGCTGTGTAGTGGGCATTATTTCGGTAGTGCTGATTGCCAAAGCGATGGGCGCGCCCAAAGAAATCATTTATTCGCTGGCCCCCAAATCGGTAACTACGCCTATTGCTATCGAAGTCTCGAAAACCATTAATGGTATTCCACCATTAACGGCTTCAGTAGTAATCGTAGTAGGAATTTTCGGCGCAATTTTTGGCTACACCATCATGAAATGGACACGTGTAAAAAATCCGGTGGCACAGGGTTTATCAATGGGAACGGCAGCTCACGCTGTCGGAACATCACGCTCCATGGAAATCAGTCCAAAATTTGGCGCCATGTCGAGTATAGGACTGATTGTCAATGGCATATTCACAGCTATTCTCACACCTTATATTCTGGAGTTGATCAATATCTGGTTCCCCCTGTAAAAAACGATTGGCAGATAACTTAATGTTCAGTACATTGTACCCACTAAACAGAACACACTATAAATGACAGAATTTGTTTACCTCAACGGAAACCTGACTCCAAAAAACGAAGCTTCAATTTCGCCTGAAGATCGCGGGTTTAACTTTGCCGATGGCATTTACGAAGTGATTAAATATTACAACGGAAAACCATTCAGATACGATGACCATATCGATCGTCTAACCCGCAGCTTGAGCGAAGTTCAGATTGAATTCAACGATATTGAATCACTTGAACCTATGTTTCAAGAGTTGCTTGTAAAGAACGGCCTTGCCAGTCAGGAATCGGGAATTTACCTGCAAATTACGCGTGGAAGCCAAACCCGCATCCATCGCTTTCCTGAAAACATTAAGCCTACAATTTACGCCACTGCCTTTCCGTTTGCTTCGCAATGGGACCAGCTGAACAATGGTGTTAAGGTAATAACCACCGAAGATATTCGTTGGTTACGCTGCGACATTAAATCGGTATCGTTGCTGCCCAACGTAATGGCTGCCCAAAAAGCATACGAACAGGGTGCTGTGGAGGCTATATTTATCAGGGATGGCGTGGTGACTGAAGGATCTCATTCAAGCTTCATGGCCGTGAAAGATGGCATTGTTTACACCCACCCCGATTCGAACCTGATCCTTCCGGGAATTACTAAAATTGTTGTTCGGGAAATTTGCCGGAAAATGAATATTCCACTTATGGAAGAGAGTCTCCAGGCTTCGGAACTGGAACAAATGGACGAAATGATGATTGTAGGCACTGGTAGCGAAGTTTCGCCTGTTATCCAGATAGATGACCAAATAGTTGGTAATGGGAAGCCCGGACCAGTTACCTGTTTTATTCAGGAAAAATTTTTTGAGATAGTTCGGAATTCATAATGCAAACAAAAACCGAAAGAAATTTTGGCCGGTCTTCTTCAGCCTTCATTGCAAAGGTTAAACTCATATTTCCACTGGATTTAGTTGCGATAAGTTATTTTTTATGAGCCTGGTCCTATTATCCATGCAAAATAATGTCGACTCGACCGTTTGTACCTAAAACACAGAGGGTTCATGTATTTTCTATCATCGCTATTAATCAGAAAGGTAAAAGATAATACATTGTTATGGTCAGGAAAACAGTACATTTATGTACCATTACAAATTCACTAATTATCAAAAACTACCATTTCACCAGCACTTTTTAGGCATTCACTTATTTTTAATTCTTTTGAAATTCAGTCCAGAATAGTTTTGTTGGAAATTTAAACCATCAGTAAACATGAATTCAAATAATTACACCGACCGTTTGAGTTTGGTCGCCCCCTGTGGTATTGACTGCGGTATTTGTGAATTGCATACTCTAACCCCTAATGATACTTTATACCAAACAATGGTTCAGCGCGGCATTTCTGCGGAAAAATTGCCCTGCTCCGGATGTCGGGCTATTGAAGGAAACTGCCCTGTAAAACCAGGTGTTTGCGATACCTGGAAATGCGTGAGAGTAAATGAACTGGAATTTTGCTCAGCATGCACCGATTTCCCGTGCAACCGCCTTCAGCCTTGTGCCAACCGGGCTGATATTTTACCTCACAACCTGAAAGTATTCAACCTTTGTCTTATTAATCAAATTGGGTTAAAAGCATTTGTCGAAAAATCGGCTGAAGTAAGATTGAAATACTATAACGGGAGAATAGAAGTAGGAAACGGTCCGCAATTATAAGTTTTCAACTCCCGGTTCCTTTTTAGTTTATAAGTAGATTAAATTTGCACAATAAATCATGAAATAACCATCTCGCCTAAGGCGAGACAAACCGAAAATGAATAAATGGCTATTCCATCTCGTTGTGACATTCAAAAAAGAAAAAATGCTAATACACAGATTATAAGACGATAAACAAAAATATACACAAACAACACAACTTATGATTAACAACATCCCGTTTCAGACCATCGATTGGTCAAAAATAGAAAAAACCGAACATCAGGGCGAAACCGGAACTGCCTGGTGGCAAACTGTTCAATTACCCGGACTTCGAATCCGTATTGTTGAATATTCAGCAGGATATATGGCCGACCATTGGTGCCGCAAAGGTCATATTGTGCATTGCCTCGAAGGCGGATTTACCAGCGAATCGATCGATGGGAACCACTCACAACTTACCCAAGGTATGACTTATGTGGTGACCGACGAAATGAGTTCGCACCGCTCGGTAACCAAATCAGGTGTGAAGCTACTTATCATCGATGGGGATTTTCTTAAATTTAACGAGTAAAATAAATGATGACTTCAACTGAAAAATTATCAAACGAACTTCTTGAAGCTTATTCTGAGGCTAATTTGAACAAAATTACCCGAACACTGATAACCCTTTACAAAGAGAAACAATTTGAAAAGCTGAATCTGATTTGCGGGATGCTCACCGATTGGGTTGAAATCTCTATCGAATCAGATGGAAAAGGTTTTTCTAAAATCATTTCATTGTATCACCCCGACCGTGGTGAATTTTACCGTAACCAAATTGCTGACCTTACCAAGTCAGAGCAATTTCAGAAACTTGAAAAATTCAGGCACATTTTCGTAATTCAGGATATTGAATCCATCACTTCAAACATGATTGATTTGGATGATATTGATTATCAACCCGAATATGAATGGGACTTTAACTCGTCATCATTTCATTTTCAGGGAAAGAAACAAAAAAGCAAACATCCAAAAACCAAAAAATTTGATGGATATTCGTTTTACGAAGCCGTACAAATAAGACAATATGGCGATACCCGGAAAAAATTTCCAACTTATTATTTTGAAGACATGGATGAGATTGAATTGTCGGAATCGGAAATTTCGGACTTGGATGGAGCTGAATACTGTATTCATACACTTTCAATGGACTTGTCAGGAAACCTCATTACAGATTTATCTCCTTTATCTGGTTTGCGCGAACTTCAGGAACTAAACCTTGCCAACAACCAGTTAAGCTATATTGACGCGTTGAGCAATCTGCAACATCTTAAAAGTATTGACCTTTCGAATAATACGATTGACGATATTTCGCCTTTATTTGAAATTGAGAGCCTTGAATACGCCGACCTCAGCGGTAACCGCGTCACTCAGGCACAAATCCGCGAATTGCGCGACATGGATGTGGTAGTCGATGTTTAGCCACCATTATTTTGTATTCGGAATTCAGCTTTTATTTTTGGTCATTCATCGAAATATTAATAAAAGCAGGATGGATTCAGGGCCGTATTTTAACTGTTAAAACTTAAAACAATAACCTCCTTATGAAAAGAGCTTACTACATCGACAATCTGCGTATTTTTCTAACAGCATTGGTAATAATCCATCATACTGCAATTGCTTATGGAGCGTCGGGCGGTTGGTGTTACATATCCCATAATACAGTTAAAGGAGCTCAAATGATTGGTCTTTCGTCACTACTAGCTGTTGACCAGGCTTTTTTCATGAGTTTTTTCTTTTTTATTTCAGCCTTGTTTACACCAAAGTCAGTCGACCGAAAAGGTATAGGTAAATTCGTTAAAGACAGGCTTATTCGTTTGGGCATACCGTTAATTTTGACAATGTTTTTTATCAACCCAAGTTTGTTATATAGTATCGCTCTTTATACAGGTAACACCAGTAAAAGCTGGTTCGACTATGTTGTTTCATTCATATCAAATGGCCCCACGGCTTCGCACATGTGGTTTGTGCTGGCGTTATTGATATTTGAAGGAATTTACTTACTTGGCAGAAATTTACAATTGGTCAAAATACACGATATTATACCAACTAATCTGAATATTTTGGCCTTTATTCTTTTTTGCAGCATCCTGGCGTTCGCAATTAGGTTAATCTACCCCATTGGTGGTAAGAATTTTATCGGATTGCAATTCGGTTATTTTGGCCTCTACACGATCTTCTATTTCCTCGGAATATGGGCAAGTCGCAAAAACTGGGAAGAGCGCCTGTTATACTCTCGTGCAAAATTTTGGGGTTACATTTCTCTGGCAGTTATTCCTCTAATTATTTTGGTCTGGGTTTCGTTGATTAATAATCCATCATTATTCAACGAGTTTATTGGAGGATATCATTGGCGATCGTTGGCCCTATCGGCTTGGGAAGCTATCGTATGTACAGGCCTTTGCTACTTCTTGTTTCTTTTCTTCAGAAAACACATCAATTATACCAACCAATTTTTCACCTCAATGGCTGCAAATAGTTATGCAGTGTACTTTTTACATCCGCTAATCGTTGTGGCCTATACCATGCTTTTCGAGAAAGTTGTCTTGCCACCGTTTACTACTTTCCTGATTGTCGCTCCGCTCAGCATAATTAGTTGTTTTGCAGTAGCTCACTTTATTCGAAGAATTCCCGGTGTGAGCAACGTCTTATAAAACAGAAATCGGATATATTTTAGCAGCAACATAACATGTTAAATGCGAAGTTTATGCGATCTCGTGAACAGTTTTCTTGATTTTAGGTTCAAATGTTTACATTTGCACAAACAATGAAGGACACAATGACCATTGAACAGCCACATTTTAACGATCATAAGAATATTTTAAAAGGACTTGAATCGACCGATTCGCTTAAAGTAATTGAAACCATTGAAGAATTACGCTCTTCGGGAAGGGCAACAGATATTCCGTTGCTTGTAGAACTTTTACACCTGACCCAAAATCCTGAAATAAAATCAAAAATCACAGGTTTATTTGCCAATTTAAAGGAAAGCAATACTATTCCGTTGATTATTGAAGCTATTCAAAACCAAAAATATGCCCCTGAATTAAAGGAACTGATAGCCTGTTGCTGGGAAAATGGCCTTGATTACAGTAATTACCTTAGCCTGTTTGTAAGTTTGATGATCGACAATGAATTTACAATAGCATTCGAGGCTTATACTGTAATAATGAACTTCGAGAATAGAATAGATCAGAACATTATCGATCATGAAATTGAACTTTTGGAAGAAGCATTATCCGGCGCATCAGATCAGAAAAAACAAATTATACTCGACGTAATTGATTTTTTGCCGTCGATTGGGTTTTAAAAGTGACCTAAAAAGGATGGCTATATGGTTTAATTGCTAAATGGTTAAAACAATATGGCAATTTGACAATTTGACCTCAATAGTAAATCAATCCTTCTTTTCTTCAATCCATCAATAGTACTGCCGTTCGCCAAAAATGGTGCTTCCAATACGAACCATCGTGCTGCCTTCTTCAATAGCAAGCAGGTAGTCGCCCGACATGCCCATGGAAATTTCGCAAAATGCAGTATCTTTTGAAAAATATTTGTTTTTCAGAAGATCGAAATAGTTCCTCAGCATACCAAATTCCTTTCGAATTTGGGTTTCACTTTCAGTAAAAGTTGCCATTCCCATTACACCACAAATTCTCACATTTTCGAATGATGCAAATTCAGCAGAACTAAGCATTTCTTCAGCTTCGTCCAACAACAAACCAAACTTGGTTTCTTCTTCAGCAATATGAAACTGGAGCAGGCAGTGAATAATTTTGGAAACTTTTCGGGCCTCGGTATTGATGGCACTAAGTAATTTAAATGAATCGACACCATGAATAAGATGAACAAACGAGGCCATGTACTTAATCTTATTTGTTTGTAAATGCCCGATAAAATGCCATTGAATATCTTTCGGCATTTGCTCATACTTCGTTGCCATTTCCTGAACTTTATTTTCGCCAAAAGCCCGCTGACCATGATTGTATGCTTCAATCAACATCTCTAGCGGTTTGGTCTTCGAAACCGCAACCAACTGAACATGAGCTGGCAAATGCGATTTTACTAAGTCAATATTTTCTGAAATACTCATATTCCAAAAATAACATATAAAGGCATTATAAAACAAGTGCAAAGTTGAAAAACGTTGCGGGTTATGAGTTGCTGGGTTCGGGTTAAATTGTCAAATGGCTAAATTGTTAACCATTCAGCCATTTAACCAAATAACCATTCTAATTTTCAAATTGCGTAGTCTTCCTATTTCCGGTCTCTGCGCTCTATTCTCCTGTATTCTGTCTTTTTTCTATCTTTGGCTCAACTATGAACGATGCACTGAAACATACGACAGAACAAATGAATCGGTGGGGCGCAATGGGTAAACCCTTTGTTTTTCTGATCGATTTCGACTTTGAAAAACCTCTTCTTTTCGAGATAACAGATAATTCGAACCTGTTATGGAAAACTCCGGGAACACAAAATTTCAAATTACTGGAAAAGAAACAAGTTGATGTGAAATGGGAGGTTGAAACCATCCCATACAATTGTTATGAAAAAGCTTTTCGACAGGTTCAATCACATATTCACAACGGCGACACTTATTTGCTAAATCTCACTATGCCAAGTAATATAAAGACCAATCTATTACTTGAAGACATTTTTCACCAGAGCGAAGCGCCTTACAAAATATGGCTCAAAAATGAATTTGTTTGCTTTTCGCCTGAGATTTTTGTGCGGATAAATAATGGTATTATCTCTTCGTATCCCATGAAAGGTACGATTGATGCCAACATAGAAAATGCTGAAACACTTTTGCTAAATGACGAAAAGGAAGTTGCTGAACATCACACCATTGTTGATTTGATAAGGAATGACTTAAGCATGGTAGCAACTGATGTACAGGTTGAACGGTTGATGTACATCGACAGGATTTCGGCCAACCAAGGAGATTTATTGCAAATGAGTTCTCAGGTTTCAGGTATACTGCCCCAAAGTTACCAACAATCCATTGGAGCAATACTCACAACATTGCTACCAGCCGGCTCAATTTGTGGGGCTCCCAAACCGAAAACAGTAGAAATCATCAAAAAAGTTGAACAATATAACCGCGGATACTATACCGGGATTTTCGGTATTTTCGATGGTCATAATCTCGATAGTTGTGTGCTAATTCGTTACATTGAAAAAAACAATAACAAATTAACTTTTAAAAGTGGTGGCGGTATAACATTTTTAAGCGACTGCAAAAACGAATACAACGAACTGATACAGAAAATATATGTCCCTATTGGTTGAAACAATTAAGCTGAAAGACGCAAAGCTGTTTAATCTGGACTATCATCAGCAACGTCTGACCCAGGCAATGGTGAAGCTTTTCCCCGAAGCGGTAACCATTAATTTGGCTACTGTAATTTCAATTCCGGAACATTGCTTGTCTGGAATATTTAAAGTCCGAGTTTTGTATGGACCATCTGTTGATGCCATTGAGATTGAACCCTATCATTTTCGCACCATCCAATCATTAAAAGTAGTGCACCACGAAAGCATCGACTATCACCTGAAATACACCGATCGCCAAATTCTTCAGCAATTGTATGCACAACGTGGTGACTGCGATGACATTATAATCATTAAAAATGGATTGGTTACCGACGCTTTTGCTGCCAATCTGATTTTTTTCGACGGGCAAAAATGGTTTACTCCAAACAGCCCGCTTTTAAAAGGAACACAGCGGCAATATTTGTTAGAACAAGGTGTAATTTCTGAAATAGAAATCAAGGAAAGCGATATTCCAGCTTTTCAGAAAGTTGGCTTCATCAATGCCATGGTGAGTTTTGAAGATATGTCGGTGATTCCGGTGGAGAAAATCGAGATTTGAGTTATCCGTCTATTCAGTCAACGGAGATATTAGATTTCTACCTCCAGCCCGTCATAAGCCAAAAACACATTCTCCGGAAGTTCTTTTTGCACCTCATCGTAAAACCCCATTTGGTGCGAAAGGTGCGTTAAATAAGCCTTGGCCGGCTTAACTTCGGCAATCACACCGAGTGCCTCGGGTAAGCTGTAATGCGAAATATGTTCTTCTTTTCTCAAGGCATTAATTACCATAACATCCAATCCTCGAAGTTTATCAAGTTCCTGTGATTCAAGCCTGTTTATATCTGTAACATAAGCCAGCTTCCCAATCCTGAATCCAAAAACTGGTAACTTATAATGAAATCCGCGAATAGGCATGACTTTTAAATCCCCAATTTTAAATTCCTTATTTTCGAGCAGATGAAGATGCATTTGTGGAATTCCAGGATATTTCCAGTCGGCAAAAACATAGTCGAAAATACGGCGAATAGCAACCTGGACACGTTCTTCGGCATAAATATCAGTAGGCTGCTTTTGAACCCAGTTGAATGCCCGAATATCGTCGAGCCCAAAGATATGATCGACATGCTCGTGGGTCAGCAAAATTCCATTCAGGTGCCTAACCTTATATTTAAGCATTTGCTGGCGAAAATCAGGACCGGCATCAATAACCAGGCATTGACCTTCAGTCTCAATCATTACCGACGAGCGTAAACGTTTATCTTTCGGGTTTTCAGACAGGCAAACCGGACATTGACAAGCCACTACTGGTACACCCTGAGAGGTTCCTGTTCCTAAAAAAATAAGTTTCACATCCTGAAAATTTGATACACAAAAATAAGGAATGCCCTCTCCCAGCCTACTGTTTTTGACTATTTTTGAGAAAAATTTACGCATGGCCAAATTGTATTTGATTCCCACCACCTTGGGCGATTCGGACATCGAGCGGGTGCTTCCACCTGATTTAACTGTTGTAATTTCGTCGATTAAAGTTTTTATCGTCGAAAATATTCGGACTGCTCGTCGTTTCCTTAAAAAGGTAAATCAGTCGATTGTAATTGATAACCTTACCTTTTTCGAGCTCAACGAACATACTGACCGGAAAGAAATCAGTCGTTTTCTGGAACCTATACAATCAGGAATGGATATCGGCATTATTTCTGAAGCCGGGTGCCCTGCAGTGGCCGACCCTGGAGCCGATGTCGTGAAACTCGCTCACACCAGAGACATCCAGGTTGTCCCCTTGGTAGGCCCTTCATCAATTTTGCTGGCATTAATGGCTTCTGGAATGAGCGGTCAAAATTTTGCATTCAATGGTTACCTACCTGTTAAAAACCCGGACAAAGCCCAACAAATTAAGTTTCTGGAGCGCAGGATGCAAACTGAAGGACAAACGCAGATTTTTATAGAAGCCCCCTACCGTAACATGCAATTGTTCGACGATTTAGTAAAAAACTGCGACCAGCAAACCATGTTATGCATTGCTGCCGACATTACACTCGAAACTGAATTTATTGTAGCTAAACCAGTTTCGTACTGGAAAACTCATAGGCCCGATATACAGAAGCGACCGGCTATATTTATGATTGGAAGGATTTAGAAGTTGGCTTTATTTATACAGGGATCCTAATACTTTACCCGAGAAACTACAGAGGCTTTTACAATTCTCACTCTCAATAACCTGTATAAAAAATAACTGTTGGCTGGAGGGCCAGCTTTTCCTCAGATGTAAAGAAAAGGCTGTCTGTCAAAAGTAAAACCAGACAACCTCTACTTTTCATTTCAAATATTTGCTTTGGTCAAATTATTTGGTTTTAATATCCAGATCGAGCGAATTGGTAATTTTACTAATGTCGTCAGGATCAATCACCCCGCGAATACTAATAAGAGTATTATCGTCGCCTCCAATAACCAGTAACAATTCCGATAGTTTTCCTTTTCCGCCCGACCGTCCGTAAAACCTAACAATCTCATTTTTCTCGGTAATTTCCATCAAAGCCTCATAACTGTTATTTCTGAAAAAACCATCGGCTTCCAGCTCTTTGTAAAAATTCAGGCCTTTGTTCAATTCTTTGTCCTCTACCGAAAGAATCCGTATTCCGCTAAGTTTTCCGAGCATTTCGGTTTCTTTACTTTTCGAGTCGTCAAATTTGCTGGCAAAACTTAAAAGCTTGCCGCTGATGTTCACCGTTGTAAATCCGTCTTTATTGGCATATTTACTGAAAAGTTTGTCAATTGGGCTACTATCCTGTGCTATTGTCCATATTGGGATAAATAGAACAATAATTACTAATAAACGTTTCATGGCTATTCCTTTTTTAGTTTTTTATTCAAATTAGTTAATTCATCCATCTGCTTAAATCCCCTATTCACTTTCGAAATTCCTGTTTTTAAAGGATAAACAGCATTGTCAATTTTCTCCATCGACTTAAGTTGGGCTAGTCCTTTGTTGTATTTGCCCGATACAAATTCAAGGGTTTTAACAGCCTCAGCATAAGCCTGGCGAGGATCAGAGAACGTGTCTTTGTAGTCATTCCTGCTACTGTAGAAGTTAACCGCAAGCATAGCTACAATCACAGAAGCTGCAATGCCTGTAACAACCTGCCACATCCAGCGGTAACGTATTTTTTCGGTATGCTCCGATTCCAGAATATAATTCATCAAATCTTCGCTCAAATCCTCATTCTCGTCAGCCGAAAGTCCCTTTAATCCTGAAAACATGGGAACATACATTTTCAGGTTTTCATCCACCTTGTCAGAAGTAAAATAAGTGATCAGTTCATTTTCTTCGTCTGTAGTGGTTTCGGCATCAAAGTACTTTTGTAGCAGAATATGTATTTTCTGTGATTCCATAACCTTGAATTTTTAATAGTTCATCACGCACTTTCTTGCGCGCCCGCGACAAATTTACCCTTATTGCATTAATATTCATCTGCGTAGTTTCTGCAATTTCTTCATATTCGAGTTGCTCAATATCTCGTAAATGAATGATTGTTCGCTGCAAATCGGGTAATTCTCCTATAATTTGTTTAACTAAGTCAACTGAATTTGACACATCAAGCCGATCAACTTCAATACTTTGTTCTTCCTGTAATCTTGTCTTAGTAATCGAATCAAACGAAACAGTTCGCCTCGACCGAATCATATCAAGACACCGGTTCCTCGCCATCCTAAAAGCAAAAGTCTCAATGTTTTCTATTTTAGCCAAATCATCACGTTTTTGCCAAAGTTTCAGAAACACATCCTGAAGTACATCTTTGGCTTCCTCCTCATTCTGAAGTATTTGTTGAGCGAAGCGCAGCAACTTATTGCTGATAGGTAGTACCTCTGTTTTAAAATCTTTGGCAAACATTCTTTGTTTTTTGCTTATTTTTAAAGTTAAGACGAACAAGTGGAGATTTCATTACATGGGATGAAAAGAAAACTTGTAAAGTGATAATAAAAAGTGTTCTGCTATCAGTCTTAGTTATCAGTAATAGTACAGGAAAGCTTAGCTGAATATTTCAACTAATAAAGTTCTGCATCAAGTATATCTTTCAATTCCATCAGGTTATTTTCGAGAATAAGCATATTGTCGATAAAGAAATTATAAATATTGGGCCATTGGTCTTGGCGGTGAAAATCGACATTGGATAACAAACAGTAAATGCGACAAACCTCTTGTCCACTTTCTCTGGTATAACAAAAATCCCATTCAAGCGGCTCATCAAAACCTTTTTCGATAAATTGACTGTATTTCTGTAAAGTTTCAAATATTTCGAGACGGCGTTCTTCCTTGCGGCTGTTAATTTCAATCATTACCAGGGCTTCAGTGCGCGATACGTCAAATTTCAGGTCGATACCTGCCAGTCCGGTATCGTACAATACCCATTTTTTCTTTTTGTAACGCAATTGAGGAATAATTTCACAACGGCGGGCAAATACGATCCAGAATTCTTTTCGTAATTGTTTAATTTCGTCTTTACTGTACATACCTGAATTATGAGCTTGTAAAGTAAAGCAGAAAAAACCTGAAGCAAAAATGAGATAAAATTTAGCCAAATAGAGATAAAATAAGGCAGTTCTTCCATTTGCCTGGGTATAAAACCAATTCATTACTACCTTTTGTTCTGATTAACTAACAAGTTAATCAGATGTACCGGGAAATTTACCGACAAACTATTATTAACTAAAAACAATTAACGAATGAAAAAATGGCTATTTGGTATTGCTGCCGTAATTCTGGCCGCATTTGTTAGTAAAGCTGGAGAAATCGATGGCAAATGGAAAGCCTCGATGGAAGGTCCTGATGGGAAAATGGAAATTACGTTCACATTTAAGACCAACGGAAATGTGCTAACGGGTTCTGTTTCGTCGCCAATGGGCGATTTACCTATTTCGAACGGAAAAATCAACGGGAAAGAATTCTCGTTTGATATTGATATGGGAGGCAATCCAATGCCTCATAAAGGCACGCTTGAAGGCGACATCATTAAAATGAAAATTGTAGGTGGCCCCGGTGGCCCCGATGGTGGCGGCCAGGGAGGACCAGGAGGAAATCAGAATGGTGGCGGACCTGGTGGCCCGGGAGAAATGACTCTAAAGCGTGTAATTGAATAATTATCAAAAAGCCGTTTGGTTGCAATATCCAAACGGCTTTTAATTTGCCATCTACTGATTCTTCTTTTAACAAGTCGAAATAAAACCTGATGTTGAGAAACTGTTTAAATTTTATTTTACCGTTCCGTTAGGAACAAAATGTGGGTAGGAAAAGAATGATTTTAGATGATCTCTTGTCCCGTACGGGACAAAATGAAACGATAAATGGTCATTTTTCTACCCATATATTTTCCTCCGGGAAATTTAAACAGACTCTTAGAATAACTCAAAGTAAAAGAATATTATAAGCCAGTATCCATTTCGTCGCAAACCATTTGGCTAAACTGAACATCGCATGAAATAATAACCAGTGTGGCAGTGTTGGTTACCTCTAAGTTTCTAAAACTAAAATCCTGGCTTTGTGTATTCTGTAGAAATGTTTTTACCCCGTTCGGGTCAGTCGGCAATAAATATGAGTAATATTTGCCATCAATATTAAATCTGAATTCATATTCCTGACCGGCAACTAATTGAATCGTACAAATACCTTCTTCAAACTTGAATGTTGTCCAGGAACCTGAGGAACCATTTTGTCTAAATTCACCAGGTATCGAAAGTCCTAACCCCATATTTGAATCGGGACAACTATAACGGGTTACCAGTTTATAAGCTTTTAAACCACTTTTAGGTGTCACAGTAAAACTAGCAGTTCCATCACAAACAGATGAAAGGTTAACCGCTGAAGAAACATCATATTGCGCATCGCCAAATAGTTCAACCTTTACAGCTGGATTAGCAGTTGGGTAATAAATTTGTTCGATATATGTATCCGATGGAAACGAACATGTTATTCTGTCGGTTTTAGTAGAGTTATCCGAAAATGTAATCTTATAATCAAAAGCTCCTGAACCAGAACTCCCATCAGAAGATGAAACATGAATTTTAAGCCCTTTATCACACTTTGATTTACCAGTAGGTAAAACAGCACTGTATACAACTGAACTTGCAGACAAATTCCCGGTTTTTATCGGATTGGATGGTGGCATCGAATAACTGGTTGGGCTGGAATAATAAATTCCATAGTCAGAGAATTTAACATTGTCTTTTAGATTATTACATAGAATCGATCCGCTACCTAAAGCTAAGTACAGATTCCGATATTCATAAGATGAACCAGTTGGCGATGCACTAATATCAAATAGATATAGAAGATTGGAAGAGGAAAGCTGATTATTAAAACTTATATCAAATGGTTCATTATACCCTCCTACTTGAGCTGATTTAAGAGAGGAGACAGGATAAACTTTAATAGTAACATCCTTAGTTCCTTCTGTAGTATAACTTAAAAGTAAAGGAGCTGAGATATAGCTACTATTTTTAGCAATTACAGTTAATTCGATAGGATCTTGAGTGGTAACAGCAACATTAGGATCATATCCAACTTCAACATATCCGGTACTTGTAGAAAAAGAAGTTTGCTTTTTCCCTGCGAACGTAATTAAATTACTTGAATCAGACCCATCAAACTGTACCTGAATGGGTTCTGTCGTGCTTAATTGCTGATTGTTTATATCGACTAACCGAATATTGATTTTGGTATTAATGAAGTTTCTGTCCAATAACAGAAGTGTTACTTTTTCTCCTGTTTCCTTGTCTTTTGACGGATCCTTAAAAAGATCCTTACATGAGATGATTCCTGATACGAAGAAAAGAATTGTCAAAAGAGTATATAATCTATATTTAATTTTAACTAACATAATTTTAGTGTTTTAAGATTAGAATTTAACCAATTTATAGGAAAGTGAAAATTTTAAAACAGGATAAACTGTATACTGTTTTATTTGTTTTTCCAATCTCGCTTCGTACTGTTGATCGGGATTTGATGTTGGAGATAATAATCCTGTTGCATTAATTGTAATATCAGGAGAACCCTGATAATATCCACCTATTTCAAAGGCAAAAGCAACTCTGTTATTAAAACCTAAAGTTCGGCCAAAGCCTATTCCAAGGTAAGGAGAAATCTGCAGTGAAGGGTCAACCTGAAAATTAAATGTTCCAATCTTTTCTTTCGAAATTAAAATATCTCCAAATTCCATATCACTTGCAGCTCTACCATCAAGTACTCCATGGAACATGTTATATCCAACTCCGGCGGTAAAAAATATAGTCTTTAAAGGGTAAAAATCAAAAAAGAGAGATAGACTACCAGTTTTATAGTCAGCATCAGCATTATATTCCACAGATTCTTCAGAAAAACTAAAATTAGTTTTATAGCGCAACTGCTCGTAACCCAAACGAATATCCATTCGTTTGTG
Source organism: uncultured Prolixibacteraceae bacterium (assembly GCA_937915865.1). Taxonomy (GTDB): domain Bacteria; phylum Bacteroidota; class Bacteroidia; order Bacteroidales; family Prolixibacteraceae; genus Aquipluma. Next base: position 35,558 of record CALGIG010000022.1, read on the forward strand.
AAAGTTATAGACCATATCACCACCAATTCCATTTGTGGATGCCTTTATGGCTATTCCAATTCCTTTACTCGATAAATTATTATCCTGAGATAAACAACTTAAAGAAATAGAAGTCATTAAAAAAATGCTCAAAGTTAGTTTAACATACGGCTTCATTCAGTAGAAATTAAGATTAATAAAAAATATCCACTCTTTTTTCATCTCATCAAATAGGTCATATACAAATATATAATATTGACTTTATAAAACACCGGGAAATCGCCTTTAAAATTTCAGTTTTGCACAAACTCAATTTTATCGCGATACGGTTAAGTTATTATGTTCCCTGGTGCAATTTCTACTATGTTATTACCATTAACACAACCTTTTAGAAGCGTAGCGCTGATAGTTTGGTAAAGTAAGAACAACCCAAGTGATAACCTGAGGTGGTAGCGTTGATATTTGATGGTATAAGCGATTCCTTTACATATAGCATCATCAATCAAATTGCAGAATAAAAAAAGCCGGAACTTTGCAGATCCGGCTTATAAAAGTTTTTCAAAACATTACTTTTTAAGTACTTTTTTGTATCCATATATAGCAGAAGCACCTAATTCTTCTTCTATACGAAGTAATTGATTGTATTTGGCCATACGATCGGAGCGGCTCAACGAACCAGTTTTAATCTGTCCGGCATTCGTTGCAACAGCGATATCAGCAATTGTAGAATCTTCGGTCTCTCCTGAGCGGTGAGAAGTTACCGAAGTATAACCAGCACGGTGCGCCATTTCAATAGCATCCAAAGTTTCAGTTAGTGTACCAATCTGGTTAACTTTAACAAGGATTGAGTTACCAGCTCCCAATTCTATACCTTTTTTCAGGTACTCCACGTTGGTTACAAATAAGTCGTCGCCAACCAACTGGCATTTGTCGCCAAGTTTTTTGGTTAAGGCAACCCAGCCATCCCAATCATTTTCGCACATTCCGTCCTCTATTGAATCGATTGGGAAATTGGCAACTAAATTTGCAAGGAATTCTACTTGTTCTGCCGAATTTCTTCTAGCACCAGTGGTTCCTTCAAATTTCGAATAGTCATAAATACCATCTTTATAAAATTCGGAAGAAGCGCAATCTAATGCAATTGAAACATCGCCTCCGTCTTCGGCCCTACCTGGTTTATAACCGGCATTTTTTATAGCTTTTATAATACTGTTCAAAGCGTCTTCCGTTCCATCCAGTGCAGGAGCAAAACCACCTTCGTCTCCAACAGCTGTACTTAATCCTCTATCATGAAGGACTTTTTTCAGATGATGGAAAACTTCGGCACCCATACGTAAGCCTTCGCGAAACGATTTGGCGCCAATCGGACGAATCATAAATTCCTGGAATGCAATGGGCGCATCAGAATGTGAACCACCATTGATAATATTCATCATAGGGACCGGCAGAGTTTTTGCATTTGTTCCACCAATGTAACGATACAACGGAACATCCAACGCATTGGCAGCAGCACGGGCAACAGCCAGCGAAACACCAAGCATAGCATTGGCGCCCAGTTTCGATTTGGTTTTTGTACCATCAAGCGCCAACAATTTTTTATCAATAGCTACCTGGTTCGAAGCATCTAAACCAATAATTTCTTTTGCAATAACGGTATTAACATTGGCAACAGCTTTAAGAACACCTTTCCCAAGGTAACGGCCTTTATCACCATCACGTAACTCAAGTGCTTCATTTTCGCCAGTTGAAGCCCCTGAAGGAACAGCAGCGCGCCCAACAGCACCACATTCCAACGTAATTTCTACCTCAACAGTTGGATTTCCACGTGAATCCAAAATTTCTCTACCAACTACTTTATCAATAAGCATTGTGTTTTTGTTTAAATTAAACATAAATATATAATATTCACAAATCTGATTCTCAACTTACAATCATTTCAGCCAACTATACAAAAATAATAAAAGCAACCGAAGTTATTTTAATATTGGCTTTTCTCATTCAAATAAAACAACAAACATTAACAAGTATTGTTAATTCATACTCTGAATTTTGGAAAAATAAGTAGACTGATTCGCCCCAAACTTATATCTTGCCGGTACAAATTAGAAGTATGGTAAAATTTCTCACCTATTTATTTGCATTTGCATTTTTTACCGACAGCGGTTTCTGTCAACCGGCCGATGCCATTCAACAAATAGTTGAAACCTGGCAAAAGTCTACATTACTTGCCAATGCAGGTATTGGAATTGCCGTGTACGACGCGAGTTCGGGCGAAGCTTTGCTACGTACTGAACCTCAACTCAGTCTGGTACCAGCTTCAGTTTTTAAGATTGTCACCACATCGACTGCCCTCGAAGTTTTTGGGCCAAACTACCGGTTTAAAACAACGCTTGGCTATTCAGGGACGATAAAAAACGATACGCTTTGGGGCGATTTGCTGATTGTTGGAGGAGGCGATCCAACTTTGGGATCAAGCTACTTTCCGGAAACAAAAGGCTTTTTAAACGAATGGGCAAAAACATTGGCCGGCAATCATATTCGTGTGGTTAAAGGACGTTTGATCGTGGACTCTTCTGTTTACGAAAAAGTTCAGGTGCCCGACAGTTGGGCGTGGGAAGATTTGGGAAGTTATTATGGCGCGGGAGCAAGCGGATTATCGGTTTTCGATAATGTGTTTGAAATTCACCTGAAGTCGCCGCAAATTACTGACCAGCTAACAACAGTGATAAGAACTGTGCCTGAAATCCCTGGCTTGGAGTTGCAAAATGATGTGCGTTCGGCAGATATAAATGATGATCAGTGGTATGTTTTTGGGAATCCGGAAGACAGTCGCCGCGTTATTCGCGGAATTATTCCAAAAGGGAGGAACGATTTTGTTGTAAAGGCGTCAATTCCATATCCGGCAGTTGTCTTGTCGTACGAATTCAGAGCCCGGTTACGAAAATATGGCGTTGAAATTGCCGGTAATACTGTTTACGAGAAAGCAAATCCTGCAAATATTACTTTAACGGAAACACTTTCGCCGCCATTGAGCGAGATAATCAAATTGACCAACCACGAAAGCATTAATTTGTTTGCTGAACATTTGCTGAAACATCTTGCATGGCAGAAGGATGGAATAGGCACAACAAAGGGCGGTTGTCAGTTTATTCAGGATTTTTGGAAAGAAAAAGGGTTGCCTATGGAAGGCTTTTTTATGAACGATGGCAGCGGCTTGTCGAGGTTCGATGCCATTACTGCCGATCAAATGTGCCGGATACTCAATTATATGCACTCTAGCGCCAATTACGAAGCATTTTTAAAGTCAATGCCAATGGCGGGATATGGAACTCTCACTGCTTTCAGTCCGGAGAATTTTCCGGATGGATGTTTACATGCCAAAAGTGGCTCGATGACCAGGGTGCGTTGTTTTGCGGGTTATTTAAAAACAACCACAGGAAAGGAAATATCCTTTGCAGTTATGCTGAATAATTTTTCGTGCACCATGAAGGAAGCAACTCATAAAATTGAAGCGTTGCTAGTGGAGGTAAGGAAACTATAGATTCAAAAAAAGCCCCGTTTCTCAACGAGGCCTTTTTAAATAAGGGGAGCTGTTTAATTAAAGGATTTTCTTCATCGCAGTCATTTCAGCACGTAATTCTTCACCGATGATTTCAATCGGATGATAACGAATTATTTCGTTTACGCTGATTAACTGTTTATTGTCGACACCATTTCCTTTGCCCTCTCCATAAGCTTTTCCAATAACATCGGTGTCAATTTTCGACATAAAGTCGGCCAACAATGGCTTACACGCATGATCGAATAAATAGCAACCGTACTCGGCTGTGTCTGAAATAATACGGTTCATTTCGAATAATTTTTTACGTGCTATAGTATTTGCAATCAGTGGTACTTCATGAAGCGATTCATAGTAAGCTGATTCTTCTTTTATTCCGGCTTCAGTCATTGTTTCGAAGGCAAGCTCAACACCTGCTTTAACGAATGAAATCATCAAAACACCATTGTCGAAATATTCCTGTTCAGCAATATCCATTGTCCCTGCCGAAGTTTTTTCAAAAGCAGTTTCGCCGGTAGCTGCACGCCATGTCAACAATTTCACATCGTCGTTAGCCCAATCTTCCATCATGGTTTTCGAGAATTCGCCAGACATAATGTCGTCCATGTGCTTCCAGAACAAGGGGCGCATAATACGTTTTAGTTCTTCTGAAAGTTCAAAAGCTTTAATTTTTGCAGGATTCGACAAACGATCCATCATGTTTGTGATGCCGCCATGTTTCAACGCTTCGGTTATAACTTCCCATCCATACTGTACCAATTTAGCGGCATAACCGGCATCAATTCCTTTTTCAACCATTTTATCAAACGAAAGAATTGAGCCTGTTTGCAACAAGCCACAAAGAATTGTTTGCTCGCCCATTAAGTCAGATTTAACTTCGGCAACAAACGACGAACGTAAAACACCGGCTTTATCGGCCCCGGTTGCAACAGCGTATGCCTTTGCTATTTCAAGGCCGTCTCCGTTGGGATCATTTTCAGGATGAACTGCAATCAAGGTTGGGACCCCAAAACCACGTTTGTATTCTTCGCGAACTTCAGAGCCAGGTGATTTGGGAGCAACCATAATGACAGTAATATCTTTGCGAATTTGCATCCCCTCTTCAACGATGTTGAACCCATGAGAATATGAGAGTGTTGCACCATCTTTTATCAATGGCATTACTGTATTGATTACACCCGTATGTTGCTTATCCGGTGTTAAATTGATAACCAAATCAGCCGATGGGATCATTTCGTCGTAAGTTCCAACTTTGAAACCATTTGAAGTTGCATTTTTATACGACTGACGCTGCTCTTTAATAGCCACGGCACGTAAAGTATAGGAAACATCCAGTCCTGAATCGCGCATATTCAAACCTTGGTTTAAGCCCTGGGCGCCGCAGCCTACAATAACAATTTTTTTACCAATCAGTTTTTTTACGCCATCTGCAAATTCCGAATGGTCCATAAATTCGCAGGTTCCCAGTTGTGCCAACTGTAAACGAAGTGGAAGTGTGTTAAAATAATTTGCCATTTTCTTCTATTTCTTAAATGTAAACTTCTCATCTGTTTTGAGTAATACAAAGCAACGCAATATTTATAAAATTGAAGTGGAAAAATGAATGAATTTTAGGTATTTTTCATGGATTTAAAAAAAATGTTGCATCAGCTAATTTTTGTATCATCTTTAATTCAATTAGTTACCAATAGCTATATTTTGGTAATTTTTCCAGCTATATCAAGGATTCTGATCTGAATTGAAGTGGCGTGATCCCGGTTTCCCGTTTGAAGAATTTAGTAAAATACGATTGATCTTCGAAACTAAGCTGGTTGGCAATTTCGGTAACAGTGAGGTTGGTATGTACCAGCAAACGCTTTATTTCGAGCAATTGTTTGGCCTTAATCATTTGCGATGAGGTTTTGCCAGTCAACAGCTTGACTGTTTGTGTAAGATGATTGGGTGTAACTCCGAGTATCTCGGCATACTGCTTTATCGCTAAGTTACGGGCATAATTTTCCTCAAGTAAATGAAAAAACTGCTTAACCAGAATTTGTCCTTTACTTCTCTGGCTAAGTGGTTCATTCTCATGATAGCGTGCAGCACAGGTAGTTAAAATTAAATCGAGCAACGAGCATAACATTTCAAATTTATATTCTCCTGAAAGGTCGGCCTCTGCAATACTTTGGCGAAACAATGTTTCAAGAAAATGGACATCATTGAAATTGGAGAGCAACAATGGTGGATTATCCTGATGAATTGTATAAAAAAACGGAAATTCAACCAAACTATTTTGGTTGCGCCGGTTAAGTAGATAGAAATCGGCATTGAACAAGAAAATGTAGCCTTCAATATCGTGCGAGAGTTCCAATTTGTGAGCTTGCCCTGGCGACATAAAGAAAACACAAGGCGGTTTTATTTCATATTTATTTCCATCGATAACATGAAAACCTGTTCCTTGATTTAAATAAAGAACTTCAAAAAAATCATGCCGGTGAGGGTATTTTACTGCAAAATGGCGATTAGCATCGAAAATTTCAACCTGAAATTGTTGACTTTTTCGTTCTGGCTTGCTGAAATTGTGCAAACTGTATACAGGAAGTTGTTCGCCTTGCTGTTTCATAAAAAAAGTACTTTCGCATTGCTACGAAAGTACTAACAAATGATTAAAAAAATTAAACCCTGTGGAACATGAATTTTAAATAGATCGACCAACGTAAACCGATGCTTTGGAATGTGGCACCAGATTGCCGTCAAATGTAAGTCGGCCCGAACTCAAGCCCGTTAACAAAGCGGTACTTTGCCCTGATGCGCCAATATCAAAGAACAAGTCGTATATTCCGATTGGTGTCATTACATTTATTCGAAGTGTAAATGTTTTATTTTTTTCATTCTCATTCAATTCCCACTTGGTAATATCACCTCTGGCAGTAACCCCACCAACTCCATTAGGCCCTATCCTTGAATTTGATCCAATTTGGATAATAGCCTTAGTTGAATCGACCGAAACAAAATTAATCATTGAAACTACAGGCACCCGAAAGCCATAGCGATCCTGTAACCAATTTGTCTCAAGCACAAAATTTTTATTTTCAAGCATTTGTCTGGTTATCTGAAAGTTTTTCTCAATTTCTGCTTTTCTTTTCTCTTTTCTGGATAAACCAGAATTTTCATTGTTAACCTGAGCAAACAAGAAACTTGCAGAAATGACAAGTGCGAATAGCAATACTAATCGTTTCATAGGTTTCTCCTTTCTTTTAAAATTTTCTAATCATCTACAATTACTATTCCGAAAATTGGAGAAATTTGGCCTGTTAGTTTTTTTTAGCAAATTTTAACCATTGTAAATCAACTGGTAGCTGAAATTTTGTAGATAAAAAAAGTGCCTAAAGCTGAAATTGAATATTCAACTTTAGGCACTTATACCTTAGGTTCTCTAAACGTTTTAATCAACCTGTTCGAGCATGGCGTCGCGCTCTTTTAGGAATACAGAAAGTCGTTCGATGGTACTTTTGGTAATAGCTACCCTTCCCGAACGAATAAACTGCATAACGCCATACGTTGAATTAAGCTCCTCAAACAACTTCTGAGTTTCGCTGGTATGCCCGGTTTTCTCAATAACGATATATTCGCGGGTAATTTCAAGGATACGTGCGCCAGAATTACGGATAATTTTTTCCACATCATTCGATTCGAACAGAAATTCTGTAGATACTTTATAAAGAGCCAATTCCTGGTAAATCATTTCGTCGTTGGTGTTGGCAAATACCTTAAGCACATCAACCACTTTTTCGAGTTGTCCAACAACTTTCTGTACACGGTCGGCAGTTTCGTTTATTACTATCGTAAATTTAAAAACACCGGTAATGGCCGATTCCGAAACAGTTAAACTGTCGATGTTTATTTTTCGGCGAGTAAAAATGATGGTGATCCGGCTCAACAACCCGATATGGTTTTCTGAGAAAACGGTTATGATATATTCTTGCTTCATAATAGTTTTATTTTAAAGCCCCTACAAACCTCTCCAAAGAGAGGCTTAAAAAAGCGAAGTTTTGAATTTAAAACCAGTGATACTTATAGCGTATCATTCTAATCAATTATTGAAAAAATCCAAGCGCCATTTCTTGCTCCCCTCCGCTTTGGAGGGGTTGGGGGAGGCTTTTTAGGATTCAAGTAAAACGTCAGAGACCGATGCACCGGTTGGAACCATCGGGAAAACATTGTCTTCCTTCTCAACAACCACTTCAAGCACATAAGGGCCTTTATGGTCGATCATTTCCTGAATAGCGCCTTCGAGTTGGTTGCGCGAAGTTACTTTCTGCGAGGCCAATCCATAAGCTTTAGCAATACCCACAAAATCAGGATTTTTAAGTTCGGTGAACGAGTAGCGTTTTTCGAAAAACAACTGTTGCCATTGTCGCACCATGCCAAGAAAATTGTTATTCAGAACAATAATTTTTAAATCAAGATTATACTGTGAAATTGTTCCCAATTCCTGGATAGTCATCTGGAAACCACCATCGCCGACCATTGCAAACACCACACGGTTAGGCTGACCTATTTTAGCACCTACGGCAGCCGGTAAAGCATATCCCATAGTTCCCAAACCACCTGATGTTACATTGCTTCGGGTTTGTGTGAACTTAAAGTAACGCGAGGCAATCATTTGCTGCTGGCCTACGTCGGTAACTAAAATCGCGTCATTGTTGGTTTTTTCCGAAGCGATGCGAACGACTTCACCCATTGTCAAGCCTTGTTTCGACGGGTATATGTCTTTGGAAATAACCTTTTCATACTCAATTTTATCGCAGGCTTTAAATTCCTTCACCCAATCTTCATGCGAATTTGCATTCACATTATCAATCATCATTCTTAGCGATTTCTTGGCATTCCCTAAAACCGGAGCATCGGCTTTTACAATCTTGTTGACCTCTGCCGGATCTATTTCAAGATGAACTATTTTAGCACCTCGGGCGTAAGCCGCAACTTTTCCGGTAACGCGGTCGTCGAAACGCATACCAACAGCAATTATTACATCAGCTTCGTTGGTTTTTACATTTGGCCCATAATTTCCATGCATCCCTAACATACCAATATTTAATGGATGATCGGAAGGAAGTGCAGACAAACCTAAGAGAGTCCAGGCTGCCGGAATACCAGTCTTTTCAACGAACTCTTTCAATTCAGCTTCAGCATGAGCAATTATTACTCCGTGCCCGAACAACAGCAATGGTTTTTTAGCTTCGTTGATAATATCGGCAGCTGCTTTTACCTGAAACGGATCAACCGGATATTCCGGGACATAACTTCTTATTTTAGTACATTTCTTGTATTCAAAATCCATTTCGGCAAACTGTGCATCTTTAGCAATATCAAGCAAAACAGGTCCGGGCCGACCGGTTGACGCAATATGAAACGCTTTAGCAATAGCCTCAGGAATTTCGTCGGCATGTGTCACCTGGAAATTCCACTTAGTTACCGGAAGAGTAATACCAATTACATCTGACTCTTGAAAAGCGTCGGTTCCAAGCAACGGTGAAGCTACCTGACCAGTAATACAAACTACCGGAATGGAGTCGATTTGAGCATCGGCCAAACCGGTAATTAAATTGGTTGCTCCAGGGCCTGATGTAGCAAAACAAACACCAACTTTACCGGTTACCTTGGCATATCCTTCAGCAGCATGAATAGCGCCCTGCTCGTGGCGTGTTAAATAATGTGTGACTTGCTTGTCGTAATCGTAAAGTGCATCATAAATGGGCATGATTGCACCGCCCGGATACCCGAAGATGGTATCAACTCCTTCCTCTAAAAGAGATAAAATTACAGCTTCTGAGCCTGTTACTCGTTGTGTGGCCATATTCTTATTTTTATTTATTTCCTTTCAATTCTAATTTACTATTTAACAATTTACTGTTTACAATTTTTGTCGCTTTGCACAAATTCTGCAAAGCGTCAATCGTAAATAATTAAATCGTCAATCAATCAATAATTCTTATTGCGCCTCTGTCAGCCGACGAAACCATGCTGGCATAAGCTCTAAGTGCTTTGCTTACATAGCGTTCGCGACTGCCAGGAGTAAAAGCATCTTTACCTTTTGACGATTCGGCAGCGCGACGGGCTTCCATTTCATCCTGGGTGATCAGCACATCTATTTTCCTCGATGGTATATCAATTTCGATCAAATCGCCATCCTGAACCAAGGCAATTTCGCCACCAGCAGCAGCTTCAGGCGAAATGTGACCAATCGAAAGTCCGGAAGTTCCGCCAGAGAACCGTCCGTCGGTAATTAACGCACAAGCCTTTCCAAGGTTCATCGATTTGATGTATGATGTTGGATAAAGCATTTCCTGCATACCGGGTCCTCCTTTTGGGCCTTCGTAGCGGATAACTACCACATCGCCCGCCTGGACTTTGCTGCCAAGGATTCCGTTGCAGGCATCCTCCTGCGAGTGGAAAACCTTGGCGGTTCCTTTAAAATGGTAAACACTAGGGTCAACCCCGGCAGTTTTAACGATACAGCCGTTACGGGCAATGTTTCCGTAAAGCACAGCCAAACCGCCGTCTTTATTGTAAGCGTGGTCGTAGTCGCGAATGCAACCGCCAGCACGATCAGTATCTAATTCTTTGTAATAAGCCTCCTGAGAACCCATAACCAGGTTGCGGCCACCACCCGGAGCCGATTTGTATCTGCGGAGGGCGTCTTCAGTAACAGTAGCCGACATTACATCATATTTGGCAATGGCTTCTGCCAGGGTATTTCCGTCAGCACGAGATACAGCGAGTTCAATCATATTTTGACGCGAAAGTTCTGCCAGAATACCCAGAATACCACCGGCTCGGTTTACATCTTCTATATGATAATAGCCATTGGGTGCCACTTTACACAGGTTTGGAGTTACTTTCGACAATTCGTCAATATCTTTCATCGTGAAATCAACTTCACCCTCAGCTGCAATAGCAAGGATATGAAGAACGGTATTGGTTGATCCGCCCATAGCAATGTCGAGTTTCATTGCATTCTGGAATGCAGCTCGGGTGGCAATGTTGCGCGGAAGTACTTTTTCATTTCCGTTTTGGTAATATTCGATAGTCATTTCAACAATGCGCGAAGCAGCTTCCTCAAATAAGCGTTTACGGTTAGCATGTGTTGCAACAATAGTTCCATTACCCGGAAGGGCAAGACCTAAAGCTTCAGCCAGACAGTTCATCGAGTTGGCAGTAAACATTCCGGAGCAAGAACCGCAAGTTGGACAAGCATCTCTCTCTATTTTTGAAACAGTTTCGTCTGAAATATTTTGATCGGCAGCCATCACCATAGCATCAATCAGATCGTATTTTTTACCATCAACAACACCAGCTTCCATTGGTCCTCCCGAAACAAAAATGGCGGGAATATTCAGGCGCATGGCTGCCATCATCATACCGGGGGTGATTTTGTCGCAATTCGAAATGCAGACCATAGCATCGGCACGGTGTGCATTGCACATGTATTCAACACTGTCGGCAATTACATCGCGCGATGGCAATGAATACAACATGCCGTCGTGCCCCATGGCAATTCCATCGTCGATAGCAATGGTATTGAATTCGGCAGCAAAACAACCTTTTTGCTCGATTATTCCTTTTATATACTGGCCAATTTCGTGAAGGTGCACATGCCCAGGGACAAATTGGGTAAATGAATTGACAATTGCAATCACCGGCTTTCCGAGTTGCTCTTCCTTCATTCCATTAGCCCTCCAGAGGCTTCTTGCTCCTGCCATACGCCGTCCTTCGGTCGTAGTAGCTGATCTCAATTTTTTTTGCATACCTTTTTGTCTGAAATTATTTTCTACTAAAAAAAAACCTTTCTCAACTGAATGAGAAAGGCTTTAAAGTTTTTATAGTTTACATTATACCAATCTCATTCAGAACGAAGTAGGACCACCACGCTGATAATGACTAGAGATATAATGTTGATATTTTGCATTTGTACTATTGTTTTAGTGCTGGCAAAAGTAAAAATTAATTTGAACTTCCAAAATGAATTTATAAGTAAATATCAGTTTTATCAATGAATTTATAACAATAGTTCGGTAAACAAACAATATAAATATTTGGTTCTCAAGAAAATAAGCAACGATAAATTTAGATAAAAAACTGAAAATCAGTATCTTGAAAGATTATTCCGTAATATAACAAGAATGATCTCCAGGGTTAATAAAAATATTAAGTGTCTTATTTTCAATATTTTAAACACTAATCCTTTTTCAAAGCTAGGCAAGCCCAAGAAAAATAGCAAATTATATTCAAACAGTATAGCGATCATTGTTAATTTTTGAGTTTATCTTATTCGTTATTCCCAATTAATCTCCCGAATCCTGCAACACCCATTTTCGCTTTAAACAGCTAATCATAAACGATTTAATCCACTCGCTTCATAAAATTACTGTTCCGAGTGGTATATTCTGTTCTGATTTGCTATATTTACCGAAACCTAATAAAACTCTTAGCTTATGAACCAACTTCGCTATCGCCAAGCCGTTGCCTTTCTGTTCATTAAGTCGGTTCTGCTTTTTCAATTACCCAACCTCTTTTTACAAATTTCCCTTATTCAAATAACAACCAAAAACTAAGTCTATGGAACATGTGAATCAAAAAAGGTTATTTATCGGCGCCTGCCTGGCTCTGTTGGTTACGGCCATCACGTTTGCCATCAGGGCAAAAATTGAGGGCGTTTTTACCGACGATTACGGATTGAGTAAAGAGCAGGTTGGACGCGCTTTCGGGCCAGCATTCTGGGGCTTTGCTGTGGCCATGTTTGCCGGTGGCTATTTCATCGACATTGTAAAAACCAGGAGCATCATTTGGATGGCTTTTGCCTTGCACCTGGTGGGCATTGTTTTGCTGCTCCTGGCCAAAGACATGGCTTCGCTGTTTGTTGCCAACGTATTTATCGGCCTTGGCAACGGAAGTGTTGAAGCCGCTTGTAACCCGCTCGTAACAACACTTTTCCCCGACAAGAAAACAAAAATGCTCAATCGCTTTCATGTTTGGTTCCCGGGCGGAATTGTGATTGGCAGCCTATTGGCTGCCCTCATTATGGACAAACTGAATCTGCCCTGGCAAGTATTGGTTAGTATTCTTTTCATTCCGCTGGCTATCTACGGATTCCTGTTCTTTGGGCAAAAAATCCCTGAAACCGAACGTGTTTCAACCGGTGTTACTTACAAGGAAATGATGCGCAATGTTGGAGCGCCCATCACCATTACCATAGCTGTTATCCTGATGATTATGGTGGCTACCATCCCGTCGTTCACCGTTCGTTTCGACAGCGCTGTTCCATTTGTAATTGTTGCTTTAATTGCCCTTTTCATTGTTTTGGAAGGACGTTTGATAAACAAAATATCACTGCTTTTCCCGTTTATCTTCTTCTGTATGCTATTAACCGCATCAACCGAATTGGGTACCACACAATGGATTAACGCGCTTCTGGCACAAAACGGCATTGGCCCGATGTTGATTTTGGCCGTTGTTACCGGCATTATGGCTGTTGGCCGCTTCTTTGCTGGCGGATTGATTCATCGACTGAATCCTACTGGCGTACTTTTGGGTTCTTCCATATTTGCTTTCGCCGGATTAATGCTGCTGAGTATTGCTTCGGGCCCGGTAATGACTGTTTTATCGGCTGCTGTATTTGCGGTGGGTGTTTGCTATTTTTGGCCAACTATGATTGGCGTAGCCTCGGAATATGTTCCGAAAAGTGGCGCGCTGGGCATGTCAATTCTGGGAGGCGCCGGATTTGTGGCTACGTCGATGGTTTTGCCCATTATGGGAAAATCAATCGAGACATCGGGCGCACAAACTACACTGAGAAACATGTCGGTACTTCCAGTTATCCTGATTATTGCCTTTATCGCTCTTACTTTTATCGTGAAAGCCAAATTCCACAAAAAATAAGGTTACAGGCTTGAAAACAATAAGGATCCGATCTTTTCAAAGAGATCGGATCCTTATTATTCGCTTAAATATCGATCCTGAATACCGGATTTTCTTTTTTCCACGATTCATAGGCTTTCTCCAGTGTATTCAGGAAAACCTGACTGTCTTGCGCTCCTGAAACTGCAAATTTTCGGTCGAACACAAAGAATGGAACGCCTCGTAATCCCAAACTAAATGCTTCCTGAATGTCGTTCCTTACCGCATCAGCAAACTCGTCGCCTTCCAGCGTATTTTTTACCAGGCCAGTATCGATACCGATTTCTGCACCAATTTGGGCAAGCGTATCCACATCATCGATATTTTTTCCTTCAGTAAAATAAGCGCTAAAAAGTTTTTCTTCAGCTTCATTCTGAACTCCCTGAACTCTTGCCAAATGCGAAAACCGATGCGCCATAAATGTATTGGCAGGAATAGCTTTGTCGAAATTGTATTGCAGTCCAACATTTTTTGCCCGCCCGGCAACCTGATTGTTCATTGCAGTAGCCTCTGAAAGGCTAATTCGCTTATGATCTGATAGATATTGATGGATACTTTTACCCGGAATCGTCTTCATTTCCGGCGCAAGTTGGTAACTTTTCCAGATAATTTCAAGTTCGTTGAAATATTTAAAATTATCCAGGGCTGTTTCAAATTTCCGTTTGCCAATGTAACAAAACGGGCATACCACATCGCTCCATATTTCTATTTTCAGTTTGTTTTTTGTCGAACTCATTGTTTTTGTTTTCATTGTTTAAAGTAATTAAACAATGATTGTAATAATGGGTTCAGCTTTTATTCTTTATTCCTGGTTAGCTCAACTAACCGGTCAAACTGGGTTAGAAGTAATACAACAAAAATAATTTGAGTAAAAAGAATAAGAGAACGCACGGATATTCCGAATATGGTCACATTCGTCTGCATAAGAAACGAACTGAGAAACATTCCCAGGAAAAGGCCAATAATGAGGAAGAACCACGAAAGTTTTACATCTTTTTTTAAACGTTTCCGCAACAGGGCTTCTTCGTTGATTTGAGCCATCAGTTTGTGTTCGAAATCAGAAAAAGGCATTGGGCGGGCAGATTTCTGCATCAATTCGCCAACAATTTTATCTTCCTCTTCAACTTTCATCTCTCTAAAATTAAATGTTCATCCTTAATTTTTGCATTAACAACTGTCAGCAGGTGCTTTCGGGCTCGATGCAAAACAACTTTTATATTGGCAATTGACCACCCGGTAAGATTTGCCATTTCTTCCATATTGTTTCCGTCCATGTAAAATAATTGAAGCGCCAGAGCCTCCTTTGGAGGTATTCGATTCAACGATTCAACAACCAAAACATGTTGTTCTTCGTGATTCAATCCACGAAATGTTTCGGTAAAATCCTCTGCTTCGGGCAAATTCTGTTCATACAAAACAAGTTTATCGTTTTTCGATTTCTCTATCTTCCTGAAAGCTTCATTAATGACTATCCGGTAAAACCATGTTTTAAATTCCGATTTCCCTTTAAATGAGTTCAAATTCTTAAAAACCTTCAAAAATGCTTCCTGGACAACTTCTTCAGCATCAAATTCATTTTTGACCACGGAAATAGCCACCGAAAATGCCAGATATTTATACTTCTGTATAAAATACCTGAAATCATCAGTATTCCCATCCAAAACTCGCTTGATGTAAACTGAATCCATCTGGTTCTTTTAGTTCGCTTTGGGCTTCTCGATAAAATTAGCAATCACCAATCCTAGTCCACCAAATATCATCATTCCACCAATTACCAACATACCCTCCGGAACTCTTGTTTCTAAACCCGTAGCATCATAAACTACAGGTATAAACAATCCAATACCCATTCCCAAAACAATCATTCCTAATTTTAACCACGGAAATTTAAAATTGAATTCCCGCTTTTTAAAGATTTCGGCAGCATTGGCATTTTTTTCAATTAAGGCCATTCGTTCCTTATTGCGGGCCTGAAGGTAAAAGTACCATCCGAAGAAAATGCAGGCAAAAAAAGCAAGCCAAACCAAGGTTATTCCTAAATCTTCCATATTCTTTAAGTTTTATGATTTGTCTCTTTGATCATTCGTTTACGAAAAGGTTACAAGTAACTTAATCATATCTGAAAGTTTACTTTTTTTGATTGTTGTTTTATACCTCTTCAATTAATATTTGTTTTACTTTTAATCAGCAAAACAAAATGAAAAAATGAATTCTCGAAGTTTCTGGAATAAATACACTTTCGCAGTCAATCAAACCTTAACTTTTTGGGCAGGTTTTACCGAAATAGGAGTGAAACGAGTTCCGAACGGGTGGCTGGTTAAAAGTCAGTCAACCGCACAACCCACTGATAATTTAATGGTTGCTGGAACAATGGATTTGACCGACGAACAAGATGTATTTCATTTTTATACCGGAATTTCGAATAATTTACTAATTGTACCAGCGTTACCAGATAAACCTGTGGTTTTCAGAAATAACAAAAACCTGAAGATCAGTGCAGGAGAGTCTGCCAATTTATTCTTTAGAATTCCGCTTTCAATTCAGCTATATTTCGAAGAAATAAAAGACGAAAACCGTTTAGTTGAGATTCCGTTAAAACGCCTTTCTGATACCTGGTTTGGCGAAATTGACAATGGGGAACCTGCTTATTCAATTGGCAATACGTATTACAACTCGTTAAGCGAAATTGATTTAAAATACTGGGAAGCAGTTATTCCAGTCGAGATCATAAACAATACCTCCGGAACCCTTGATTTGCAAAGGTTAATACTGCGTGTCGAGGATTTCAATCTTTACCGGAATGACAACTATATCCTTTCTAATTATGTCAATATTGAATTTAAAGGTCAGGAGCAGGTTGAAAGTGTAAGTCTAAGTACCAGCGATAATATTCATGGCGATAAATTCCAAATAATAGCCAACAAGAGGTTATCTGATTCGAAAAAACTACTTCGGCGAAGTTTTTTCTTTATTAAGAACATTTATCAAAGCTAAATTATGGGTCTTGATCTTGAAAAATATATTAATCCGGCTACCATCGAGAAATTTATACGGATCATTTTTATCCTGATTATAGGCATAAGCTCTATTCAGACAATCGCTTTTATGTTGAAGAGATCATTGCGTAAACAACTTTCACGTCAACGCATGATGTTAATAACCCGTACCATTATTTATACCGGATACACTGGTTTGGTACTAATTGTTATCAAAGAGTTAAACTACGACCTTACTGCCTTATTTGGAGCTGCTGGTGTAGTTGGTATCGTTATTGGTGTGGCGTCGCAAACAAGCATTGGGAATATTATAAGCGGATTATTTTTGGTGGGAGAAAAATCGTTTGAGATTGGCGACGTAGTGCGCATTGGCGACAAAACCGGCACTGTTTATTCCATCGATTTACTGTCAATCAAGATAAAGACTTTCGATAATCTGTTGATCCGTATTCCCAACCAGTCGGTTATTTCTTCAGAATTGACAAATGTTACCCGTTTTCCCATTCGCCGCCTCGATTTCCAAATTGGCGTAGCTTACAAGGAAGATCTTCGCAAGGTGAAAATGTTGCTCGAAAATGTAGCACGAAATAATCCGCTTTGCCTTGAAGAGCCCGAACCTTATATACTTTTCCAGAATTTCGGCGACAGTAGCATCAACATCACTTTTGGTGTATGGTTCGAAAAGGCTAATTATTCGGCGGTAAAGAATTCTGTTTTCGTAGAAATAAAAGAAGCTTTCGACCGCGAAGGTATAGAAATACCATTCCCGCATGTAAGTATCTATGCTGGTGAGGCCAGTAAGCCATTTGATGTGAATATTAGGGAAACAAGTAATTGATTCCTAACTACATTTCATTCTCCATACAGACTGGCTATTTCTGAATATGGACAAATTTCTGAATATAAGTGAATATTTGTTTTTCGTGTGAATTCTAAATTCGCAATGTTTAAAATAGCTAACCATTTTTAAAATGAAGAAATTTGTTTGCCTAAGCATAGCCATTGCCACCTTTTTCGTTATGCAAAGTTTTCGCTCCGAGACCAGGTCAACATCAAAAAATGGACTAATGAGTCCGCAAGTAACAATATACTCATCCGGTACCGATACGGTTGTTAGTGGCGCCCCTGTTCCTCCTGAAATTGAAAATCCCGAATTGTTAGGCATCAATAAAGAGCCGTGGCATGCAACGCTGATGGTTTATGGAAACCAGGCTGAGGCTTTGAAAGCCATCCGCCACGCCTCATCGTTTTGCCGAAGCTTGAATGGAATGTGGAAATTCAACTGGGTAGCCTGGCCGCAGGAACGTCCTGTTGACTTCTACAAACCTTCTTTCGATGTGTCGGGCTGGAAAGAAATTTCAGTTCCGTCGAACTGGCAGGTTTTGGGCTACGGAACGCCTTACTACAAAAATATGGGCTACATTTTCCAGAAAGATTTTCCGCATGTAATGAGCGAACCACCTAAAAAATACACCGCATATAAAGAACGAAACCCAGTTGGTAGTTATCGCCGTGAATTTGAAATTCCGCAGAACTGGAATGGCCGCCGCATTTTCCTGACGTTTGATGGTATTGACGCTGGTTTTTTCTTGTGGGTGAACGGCGAAAAAGTGGGATACAGCATCAACAGCCGCAACGCTGCCGAATTTGATATTACCAAATACGTGAAACCGGGCAAAAACATGGTGGCTGCAGAGGTTTACCGTTTTACCGCCGGAAGTTTTCTCGAAGACCAGGACATGTGGCGTTTGAGCGGTATTTTCCGCAACGTAACTGTTTGGAGTACTCCTGAAACCCACGTTCGCGACTATTTCATCAAAACCGATCTGGACCAGAAATACGAAAATGCCACTGTTGAAGTAATTGCCAAAGTGAAAAACTATGGAGCCTCAAAGAGCGCAGCTCAAAAATTGGTTGCTACCCTTTTCGACGGAACAAAGGAAGTGAAAGGCGCCAAAGCTGAAGTAGATGTTCCGGCATTGAATCCGGGCGAAGAGAAAGAAGTTACGTTGAAATTCCAGGTAAACAATCCGGCTAAATGGACTGCCGAAACACCCAAATTATACACTACTGTTTTAACTTTGAACGAAGGCTCAAAAACCAACGAAATCCTTTCGTCAAAAACCGGGTTCCGCAAAGTGGAGATTAAAGGGCGCATTTTCATGGTAAACGGAACTCCAATAAAGTTGAAAGGAGTGAACCGTCACGAGCACTGGCCTGAAGTTGGTCATGCCATTACCGAGGCCCAAATGATTCGCGATTTGGAAGTGATTAAACAGGGAAACTGCAATCACGTGCGCACCTGTCATTATTCCGACGACCCGCGCTGGTACGAGTTGTGCGACGAATGGGGAATTTGGCTGGTGGCCGAAGCCAATGTTGAATGCCACGGTTACGACCACAAATTCGACGAAGAACCACGGATGAAAGATCAGATTATTGACCGCAACGTAGCTAATGTCGAGAATTTCAAGAATCATCCGTCAGTGATTATCTGGTCGTTGGGGAACGAAAACGGCGGCGTGGGAACCAACTTTGTTCAGGCTATGAATACGATAAAAGCGATAGATCCTACCCGATTTGTACATTATGAACGCTTCGGAATTGGAGCAAAAAATCCATCAGATTTCGATGGCAAAATGTATGGTACACCCGCCGATTTTGCAAAGATTGCCCAGAACAAAGAGTTAACCAAGCCCTTCTACATCTGTGAATTCGCACACGCTATGTTCAACTCAATGGGTTCGCTGGATGAATATTCAGAAATATTTGATCAAAATCCTGAAATTTTAGGCGGCGCCATTTGGGAATACCAAGACCAGGGATTGTATAACAATCGTGATCCAAAACACCCGATTATCGCTTACGGCGGCGGGTTTGGCGAATTCCCGAACGACCACTATTTCATTCACAAAGGAACTGTTTTCTCCGATCGTTCGCCGAAACCGCATTATCCTGAAATGAAAAAATCGTTTCAATGGATTGGCATTTCAGTAGAAGATGCTGCAACCGCAACCATCAAAATCAAAAATAAATACCAGTTTATCAACCTGAATGGCTTCTCTGCGTCATGGAGCCTGGCTGAAAACGGAAAAGAAATTTCAAGTGGGGAACTTACCCTCCCGGAAATCAAAGCTGGCAGTGAAAAGGTAATCACCCTTCCGGTAAAAGTAGCTAATCCAAAAGCTGGGGCCGAATATTTTGTACGTGTTTCGTTTGTACAAAACAACAATGAACTTTGGGCTAAAAAAGGATTTGAAGTTGCATGGCAGCAGTTCCAGTTACCAGTTAAAGTGGCTGAACTACCAGTTGCCGAAGCAAAAATGCCGGTAACCTTAACCCAGAATGACAAAGAAATTACAGTGAAAGGAAACGGCTTTTCTGTTGTATTCAACAAAGCTGCCGGAACTTTCTACAGTATGAAAAAAGGTAATCAGGAATTGCTTACAGCACAAGGTGGACCAAAATTGCACTTGTGGCGCGCACCTCACCGCAACGACGATATGTGGGCCAACCGCGATTGGACTAAATTCGGTGTAAAAGAATTAAAATGGACAGTTGACAACTTGACCGCCAGTCAATTGGATGCCAACAATGCGCAAATTTCAGTAAAAATGAAGGGCGAAGGTAAAGAAGGTTTCAGCGTTTCGTTTGAAACTACCTATAAAATAAATGGGAACGGCGAAATTGTTGCCAGCAATAAAATTGATTCGAGCAATCCGAAAGTAGTGGTAGGCCGCCTTGGTGTTCGCCTGATGCTGAACAAACAGATGGATCAGATTTCGTATTTTGGACGTGGCCCGATGGAAAATTACGCCGACCGCAAAAGTGGTTTCGACGTGAGTTTGTACAGCAGCACTATTGAACAGCAAATGACTCCGTACGAAAAACCTATGGATTGCGGAAACCACGAAGATGTTCGATGGGCTGAAATCTCGCAAAAAGGAGGAGCCGCACTTAAAGTTACCAGCGACAAGGATTTGATGCAATTTACCGCTATTCCATACACCGACGAAGAAATGGAAAATGTGGAATACCGCATCGATTTGCCTCAAAGTTCTGCAACAGTTTTATGTATCAGCCACAAAACGCTCGGTGCAGGATCGAATGGTTGTGGGCCGCGCCCATTGCCACAATACCAGGTTTTTGCTGAACCTACTTCATTTTGTTACACGTTGCAAATCAAATAAACCAATTTATTCTCATCAAAGTTCAAGTTAAGTATTCTTCGCGTATGGATTCAAGGTTTACTTGAGTTCATACGTTTTTTTTGCACCAGACTTTGTCAAAAATAATTTTAAACTTTGCCTTGTTATTGGGGTCGAAACCAAATTCAAGAGTTAATTACTTCCATTTTCTGTTTAAAAATGTTTCTATTTTTACTGCATGGTACAAACTAGAGATTTGATTTTGTTCGAGGATATAAAAAGCGGCAGCGAGAAAGCTTTCAACAAGGCTTTTGAGCTGTATTATACCAGTTTGTGCTATTTCACCGACACCATCCTTCATGATTTTGATTTATCGCGCTCGGTGGTTCAGCAGGTTTTTGTTGACATGTGGATTAAGCGTGAAAGACTCCAGGTCGTTTCGTTAAAAGCCTATTTATTTCAGTCGGCTCGAAATGCTTGCCTCGACATACTGAAACATCGAAAAGCTGAGTCGAAATATCTTTCTATGCTCGACAAGTCGGAAAACGAGCCGATGACTGATTGGATTGAAAATGCAGAGCTTGCTGACCGGATCAACAATGCAATTAATAATCTGCCGGAGAAGTGCCGGCAAATATTTATACTTTGCCGTTTTGAAGAACTGAAGTATGCCGAAATTGCTGAGAAACTGGGAATTTCAGTAAAAACTGTTGAAATGCAAATAAGTATAGCCCTGAAAAAATTACGAATGGATTTATCAGATTACCAGCCGCTTAATTTATTTTCACTTTTTCTTTCAAAAAAAATACATTTTCGTTACAGGGTATTTTGAAATCAACTCGTCATAGAGGGCAAAAACAAAATTCCCAGACTGACGAATGGAAAACGAAATTAATCGTATCGACCTCATCATTGCAAACTTCCTGAGTGGAGAAGCCACTGATACCGAGAAAGCAGAATTAACTGAGTGGATAGAGTCTTCCTCATCAAACAAAAAGCAATTCGAAGAATCTAAACGAATCTGGGACAATAGCCAAACTTATTTTTCTCGGACTGAATCTTTATCCGATCAGTTACACATCAAAGACCAAATTATTAATCAATTAGTTAACAGGAAAGAAGGACGAAGCATTTCATTCTGGTTAATCCGTATTGCTGCAATTCTAGCCATCCCTGTTTTACTCGAAATTGGTTGGTATTTAGGTAATTCAGGCAATAATGGAGAAGAGGTTCTTTGCGAAGTTAGCACACCTAAAGGACATATTTCGAGATGTACTCTGGCTGATGGAACAGAGGTTTGGCTAAATGCCGGATCAACACTGAAATATCCTTCGACAATGAATGGAAACCAACGTGAAGTAAATCTGGATGGAGAAGCGTATTTCAAAGTCACAAAAAATGCTCACAAACCCTTTATAGTCAATACAAAGTTAGCTCAGATTAAAGTACTTGGAACAGTTTTTAACCTGAAAGCATACACCTGTGAAAGTAAAGTTGAAACAACATTAGAAGAAGGACGAGTAGAATTTAAAGTGAACAGCGCTACAATAAACCCAATTGAACTGAAACCTGGTGAACAAGTTGTGTTTAACCATGTCAATCAAAAATTAAGTGTACACCAGGTTGATACTTACCTGCTCACTGCCTGGAAAGATGGCAAATATGTGTTTAAAGATGCTGAATTAAAAGATATTATCAATGAATTGGAACGTTTGTACGATGTAAAATTCCATGTTCAAAACGATTCATTACTACACATGCACTTCCGTGGAATGTTTGAATACGATCTAAACATTTTCAGCGCGTTGGAACGACTTGAAACCACAACAAACATGAAGTATAAAATGGATGGCCGCCAAATTTGGCTACAATAAACTAATTACCTAATTATTAACCTAAAATAGACAAAATTATGAAGCACTAAACTCCAACAGCATTCATTCCGCAAAAACATAAAAAAACAGGAATAGCTGCGAACTACTCCTGTTAAAAAACGCGGAATGCGAAAAAAAACGAAAATCATTTTTTTTATTTAAAACCAACCAAATTTATGAAAATTATTCGGCAATCGGATGATAGGCTATTGCCATCATTCAAAAAAATCTGGCTAATTATGAGATTGAATTTTGTGTTGATCCTTTTCGTGGTTTTGCAGGTTTCAGCCGGTGTTTCGGCGCAAAATACCCGTTTGGATCTTAAAATGAAGAATGCAACTATTTCGCAGGTATTCGACGAAATAGAGCGTCAATCGGATGTGTACTTCTTTTACAACAAGACTCAGATTGATGAAAATCAGATTATTAGTGTGGATTACCACAATAAAACCATCGACGAAGTACTCAAATCAATCATGCCTGAGTTAAACCTGACGTATGAAATTGCAGGTAAAAACATCATTATAAAAGCGCTTTCACCATCAGATAATAGTTTCCAGCAATCAAATATAAAAGTAAAAGGAAATGTAAAAAGCGCCAATAGTGAACCGCTACCCGGGGTTACCGTACTTGTGAAGGGAACAACTAACGGCACCATTACCGATGTTGACGGCAATTACAGCTTAGCAAATGTTCCGGCCAATGCAACCCTGGTTTTTTCTTTTGTTGGTATGAAAACCAAAGAAATACAGGTAGAAGGAAAGGAAACGGTTAACACAATTCTTGCAGATGAAACAATTGGGTTAGATGAAGTTGTAGCTGTTGGCTACGGAACTCAGAAAAAAGTCAATTTAACAGGAGCAATTTCAGCTGTAAGCGAACGCGATATTAAAAAACTGAATGTTACACAACCATCTCAGTTGCTGGCGGGTTTAGCCAGCGGGATTACGGTTACACAATCCTCAGGTCAACCAGGAAAAGATGAGGCTACTTTACGAATTCGCGGGTTAGGAACATTCAGTTCTGCAGGAACCTCTCCTCTTGTTTTGGTTGACGGGATTTCTTCCGACTTGAATAACATAAACGCAAGTGATATCGAGAGTATTTCTATTTTGAAAGATGCCGCATCAGCTGCAATATACGGAACCAGAGCAGCAAACGGCGTAATACTCATCGAAACTAAAAAAGGAAAGGAAGGCGTTACCAAAGTTACTTACCAGGCTAACTTCGGGTTTCAACGACCTTCAGAAATACCTAAGATTGTTGACTCTTGGGTATATGCAGAAATGATCAATGAAGCATTGCAAAATGCCGGGAGTAATTTGCAATACACTGAAGCAGAAATCGCCAAATTTAGATCAGGAGAAGATCCGGATAACTATGCAAACAAACGGCATTATGATGATTTAGTCAATTCCGGTAACGGTTTTCAGAATGAACATTACCTGAGTTTCACTGGTGGAAACAATAAGAATTCCTATTTGTTTTCTCTCGGCTATCTGAATCAAAATGGATTTATCGACAAAACCAACCACAAACATTATAATGTTTTATTCAACGAGAGCAGTAAAATATCGGATTCTTTCAGAATAAATATAAAATTTCAGGGAAGGACTGGTGCAACCACCGAACCAACAACTATCAGAAGCGGTGATGGAGTGGATGCACTTCTCAATTATGCATTAAAAATACCGAATACAATTGCCGGGAAAAAATCGGATGGTTATTATGGGCAACAGACCGGGTTTACGATCGAAGGCTGGATGGACAGCGAGGCCTTTATAAAAAGTACAAGTAACCGTATGAATGCAAGCGCAGGGTTTGAATGGGATATTTTGAAATCACTTAAATTAACTGGGCTGGCCGGGTATAACTACGACAATACGAAATACAAACGTTTTTGGCCTACGCTTGTTGTTGACCAGACTTATACCGAAAGTCCTTCTGAATTGACGGAAACCCGCACTGAAAATTCGCTCTTAACCTTGCAATCATATATTAATTACAACAAAGTAATTGGATTACACGAATTTCATGTATTAGGTGGATTTTCGCAGGAAAGTAATACAAACAGCTGGTTGCAGGCATCCAGAGATAATTTTCCAAGTAATACGCTATACGAAATAAGCGCTGGAGCACAATCTAATATGCAAAACAGTGGCTCGGGGTATGAGTGGGCTTTGCAGTCGTTCTTCGGACGTATTAATTATGTTTTTGATGGGAAATATCTGATAGAAGCGAACACAAGGTATGATGGATCCTCTAGATTTCCAAAAAATAAGCGATGGGGTTTATTCCCTTCGGTCTCTACCGGTTGGATTATCTCTCAAGAAAAATTTTTCAATGTTAGTTCAATAAACAATCTGAAAATAAGGGCCTCATGGGGAAAACTAGGGAATCAGAACATCGGAAATTATCCTTATCAGCAAATTTTGACACTTGGAATCAATGCTCCTTTTGGAGTATCTGAAAAAATAAGTTCGGGAACCGCTGCAACCGATGTTCCAAGTACTGATATAACATGGGAATCAACCAGAGTAATCGATGCCGGGTTGGATATTGGGTTATTCAACAATAAAATAAATGCTTCCATTGATATTTATGACAAACGAACTTCAGATATTTTGTACAATGTAACCGCATCATCGGTATTGGGTATGACGCCTTCAGTCCAAAATGCCGGTGTGGTGTCCAATAAGGGGATCGATCTAAACCTTCAGCATCAATATAAAATTGGTGACTTTTCCTATACAATCTCAGCCAATTTTTCGTATGTAAAAAATGAAGTAGTAAAATTAGCAACAGTTATTAGGGATGTTAATTCAGGGCTATTTGTTGGATCTCCCTTACAGTCGATTTACGGATATGTTGCCGATGGTTTATTCGTCGACCAGCAAGACGTGAATAATTACCCTACTCAACCAAGAGCAGCTGCACCAGGAGACATCAAGCTAAAGGATATCAGTGGTCCTGATGGAGTTCCTGATGGAAAGGTAAACGCCGATTACGACAGAAAAATAATCGGGAATCAATTTCCAAAATATACATACGGATTAACAATTAGCCCACGATATAAAAACTTCGATCTATTTGTGAACTTATATGGTGTTGGTGGCGTGGATAAGATACTGGGCGGATTCGCTGACAATGCTTTTTTTCAGGGTTCCAATCCCC
This sequence comes from uncultured Prolixibacteraceae bacterium, assembly GCA_937915865.1. Lineage (GTDB taxonomy): Bacteria > Bacteroidota > Bacteroidia > Bacteroidales > Prolixibacteraceae > Aquipluma. The sequence goes on from CALGIG010000022.1 coordinate 61,227, forward strand.
AGGAATGGATGATGGATCGTTGGACTAAAGAAAATCCTAATCCTAAGGCTGCATATCCTCGCTTCCTTATCTTAGGAGGTAGTGAGCAGCAATTTTATCAATCTACATTTGTTATGCAAAATGCTTCATTTTTGAGAGTCAGCAACATCCAACTAGGATATACAGTTCCAACGACGCTAGTGAAAAAAATATCTATATCAAACGTTTATGTTTATATAAATGTAAAGAATCCATTTACATTCGATCATTTCAGAGAAGGTTGGGATCCTGAAATGGGTGCTGGATATCCGCCAGCCCGGTACTTTAGTGCAGGAATTAATGTTAACTTTTAATGATCAGGTAAAATGAAGAAATCAAATATATCAAAAGAAAATATGAGTATTCCATTTTTATTTGGAATGCTTATTTGGGGGTGCTTGTCAGGATGTGTGAGCTTGGATAAAGAACCATTGGATAGTTTGTCAACAGGTACATTCTGGAAAACTGAAAGTGATGCCATGTTGGGGTTGACAGGCGTTTATAAGGTCGTTGGAGGTTTACAACAAGGCAATTACGATCTGTGGAGCCAACTTTCATGCTTATATCTTTTCGAAGCTACGACCGACAATGGTTTCGAAAAAGACAATGCGGTTACTGATTTCAACAACGGTTCGCTTGCTTCAACATACGGTCCTGTCAAAACGTTATGGGCTAATACATATACACACATTTCGAGGTGCAACAATTTTATCGACAATATTGATGCAGTAAAAATGAATGATAACAAACTAGCTGAAATGAAAGCAGAGGTGAAAGTAATCAGGGCCTACGATTATTTCAACCTCTATTTTTATTGGGGGGATGTTCCGTTAACAAAACATGTTTTGACTGTTAATGAAGCAAATACTATTTCTCGAACTGCCAGAAACGAAGTGAAAGATTTTGTTATTACAGAATTACAAGAGGCAATTCCGAAATTACCAATTACCCGACCAGATGCTGAATATGGACGAATTACCCGCGGAGGTGCTTTAGCAATTCTTGGACGTGTACTAATGGCTGAAAAACGATGGGAAGAAGCTAAAACTACCTATAAACAAATTATTGATATGGGAATTTATATCATCGACCCTAAATTCAAAAGCATTTTTGAAGAAAAAGGAGAAACAAGCAAAGAACATGTACTGGTAAGCGTACGTATGCAAGATGTATACGGAACACCAATGTTGAGAGGATGCTTTGGATTTAGTTTTGGTGGATACCATTGGTTTAGCCCTTATAATCAACTAGTTGAAGAATTTGAATGCAAGGATGGAAAAACTATCAGCGAATCGCCTTTGTACGATCCAGAAAATCCGTATGTCAACAGAGATCCAAGGCTTTATAAAACAATTGGGATTAATGGACTAACAGTCATTAAGGGAAAGCTGTACGTTTCCCATCCCGACTCCTCTGCTGTAAAATATCAGGATCAGGTGACGCGGCGACCATGGAGCGGGTATTTACTGGATAAATTCATTGATGAAGATTATACGGGCCAAATTACACAGTATGGGTGCGATTTTCCCATGATTCGTTATGCCGAGGTATTGTTAAGTTATTTGGAAGCATGTATGGAAAGTGAAACAACCATAACGCAAGACATATTAGACCAAACGATTAACAAGGTCAGGGGACGAAACGAAACAGCAATGCCTCCGGTTACTGAGACAAACAAAGCCAACCTAACAACTATATTAAGGAGGGAAAGAAGAGTGGAACTAGCATGGGAAGGATTACGTCTTTTTGATTTGTATAGATGGCATATTGCCCATATTAATTTGACTGGTACTTTTACAGGAATGAAAGTCTGTCCGGCATCCAAAGCAGCTAGTTACAAAACGGTGAAGGTCGATTCAAAAGGATATTATTTCTGCGAACAAACCAACTTCCGTGAAGATGTAGATTATTTATGGCCAATTCCCCAATCAGAAAGAGACGTAAATCCAAACCTTTCACAAAACCCTGGTTATTAGTTCTGTTTTGAAAGGGACAGAAGGGATAATCATGGAAAATCCCTTCTTCCCTTTAATTCGCAACACATTAAACATATTGATGAAAATTATTTTATAATCGAAAGAAATGAATAAACAAATAAATTTTATTAGCTGGATTTTCCTTGCGTTTTGTTTTTTCACTTTACAGTACAACTCTTATGGAGCATCTATAAAAACAACAATAGAATCCGACGTATGTGTTTATGGTGCAAGCGGTTCTGGTATTAATGCGGCAATAGCAGTAGCTCGCGAAGGTCACTCAGTTGTTATTATTGAGCCTGCCCACAAAATTGGAGGGCTACTTGGCTCAGGATTCAGGATGCAGCAAGATGTTCCGTATGCCGATCATTTAGGCGGATTGACTGGTTATTTTTATGTGCAGGATACTCTTCAACCCGAGCCAAGACACCACCAGGGAGCAGGTAAATACAATATTAAAATTTTACAATCGATGATTGATCCGTATAAAAATTTGATAACTGTTATTACAGATCATAGGTTGGCCTCAGTAAAAAAAACCGGCACTACAATTATCGAGGCAATATTCGAGTATGCTCCTTTTGGAAAAGACGGAGTGCCACAACCTTCCAGACAAAATGATAACACGATCAATGTGAAAGCCAGAATGTATATCGATGCAAGTTACGAAGGAGATATGATGGCCTTTGCAGGCGTCCCCTATCGTGTTGGGAAAGAATCAAAACAAGAATATGGTGAATCTCTGGCCGGAACCGTGGTAAGTAAAAAATTTCCGGGAGTCGATCCTTATGTAGAGGAAGGAAACCCCAAAAGTGGTTTGCTTTCATGTATTACACCCGATCCGTTGGGAAAGGAAGGAGATGCCAGTCGCTTTTTTATGGCTTATAATTTTAAACTAGCCTGGGAACAAAATCCTACAGCCGAATTTCCAGGTATTTTAATAACTCCGCCTGAAAAGAAAAACAAAGATGTTTACGAGTTATTAAGGCGTTATATTAAAGCTGGATACACATTTACCTGGCCTCATGATAACTTTGCAAGAGACCAATTAATGACCGGAACATTACCCGGTATGCAATTGGATTATCCAGACGGAAACTGGGCTACCCGATCAAAGATTTGGCAAGAATTTATCGATCATATAAAAACTCTGACCGATTTTTCAGGTAAAGAAATCAGGTTAGTTTCAGATTGCAACGAAGATACTGACGGCTGGCCATTTCTTTACATAAGGTGTGGACGTAGAATGGTTGGAGAATATATTATGACACAAAAAGACTTACAACTACAAACTGATCCACCAACCCCTATCGGATTAGGTTACTACCATATTGACATTTATCCAAACAGATTAGTTGTTTTGGATGATGGAACCCTTGCGCACGAAGGAAATCTGTGGGCTCACGTTTCACCTGGTCCATACCAGATACCCTTAGGTGCCATCATCCCCAAGTCAAAAGATTGCAATAACTTACTAGTGCCTTTATGTATGTCAGCCTCCCACATAGCTTATTCTTCAATCCGAATGGAAGCTACCTATATGGTAATGGGAGAATCGGCTGGAATTGCCGCAGCTCTTGCAATAAAAGAAAACAAAGCGGTTCAGGATATTAATAAAAATGAGTTGACTAATTTATTAACAAAATATGGTCAAAAATTGAAATGGGACGGTAAGGGTTATCGATTGTGGCGATACAACAAATATGGGAAACCTATTTCAGAGAAAGCCAGATGGGAAACAAATCCGGAGGAATATAAGAAACACCCGGTAAATGAGCTTTGGAAATAGTTATTGACTTAAAAATATAGAATTATGAGCAACAATTCAAGAAGGAAATTCTTAAACAACATATTGGGAAGTAGTCTCGGGATAGGCGCTTTATCAGCACTTTCGTTTATTCCAAAAAATAGTAATAAGAACAGTAATACCGAAAAATTACCAGTATACGCCGAGTTTGATATTTGTGTCCTCGGAGGAAGCTGCACTGGTGTATTTGCAGCAGTACGGGCTGCCCGTCTTGGAGCAAAAGTAGCTGTTATTGAGAAACAAAATGCTTTTGGCGGTGTAGCTACAAACGCTTTAGTCAACATTTGGCATTCGTTGCTCGATACCGAGTTTAAACAACAAATCATAGCTGGACTTACATCCGAAACAATGGAAAGGCTTAATAAACGGAAGGCAGTATTAAGATCGGGGAAAAGTGCAAGTGCCGGATTTACTTTCAATTCGCAAGAATTGAAAATTGAACTCGACGAATTTATTACCGAAGCCAAAGTACACCCTTATTTGCATACTTGGTTTTCAGAACCATACCTTGATCAGAATGGGAACCTTGCGGGTGTTGTTGTGGACAATAAATCAGGACGGGGAATTATTAAGTCCAAATTTTTTATTGATGCAACCGGAGATGGGGATTTGTGCTATCGTTTAGGGCTCGAAACTTATACAAGTACATTGTTACAGCCACCCACTACCTGTGCCCATTTCGAAAACTGGAATTCGAATGAGTTTTATTCTCTTTTGCGTAAATATGGGAAAGAGTTCAATATTCCCGACGGATTTGTTTGGGGGGCCCAATTGCCAAATACCCAAACATTTATGCTTGCAGGAACCAGGGTGTATAATGTGAATTGTGCGATTGCTGACGATTTGACCAAAGCCGAAATAGAAGGTCGACGGCAAATACGAGCCATTATGGATATGATACGAAAGTACGGAGATACTAATAAACCGGAGCTTGTTACGCTCGCATCACAAATTGGTATTCGAGAAACAAGACATATTAAATGCCTTTACCAAGTTAAAGACGAAGATGCCCTTTATGGAAAACGGTTTGATGACGCCATTGCAAATGGAAGTTACAGACTTGATATTCATCATCAGGATAAACCAGGCCTTACATTTAAATACCTTGACGGGACAGAGGTTTATTCGAGACCCGGTTACCCAGAAGAAAAAAAGAGATGGAGAAAGGAAACAAACACAAATCCTACATTTTATCAGGTACCTTTAAGATCTATTATTCCGAACAAATATTCAAACCTGCTTATTGCTGGAAGGATGCTTGATGCAAGTATCACAGCATTCTCTGGTATCAGGGTGATGGTGAATATGAATCAGCTGGGAGAAGCTGCAGGAGTAGCTTCCTATATCGCTTTAAATCAAAATAAGTCAATCCAAACGATAAATTCAAACGATGTTCGTAATGAATTAAAAAGAGGAGGATCAATTATTATTTAAATTAAATATCATTACACAAAATTACGTTCATCGAATGATTTCTGTTGAGATGAATTCGCATTGTAACCATTAAATGTAGGTACCCTGCCAATAAATAAAACGTTTGGATAAAGTCTTTGATCTGTGGAAAAATAGGGATATTCAATAATAAGAACACGAAAAGTTAATCTCAGGATTACAAAAACTGGATAAATCAGAATTAAATAAACAAATAAAAGAGTACTTTTCACCTCATTAAAACAAACTGTTATTGTAAACTAAACCAAACCTTACTATGAATGCAATGCCCTTTGTAATAGGAGCTCTTGCTGTTTTAGCTCTTGCATACCGCTTCTATTACAGTTTTATAACCGCAAAAGTTTTAACCTTAAACGACGGGATCGAAGCTCCATCAATCCGTTTATTCGATAAGCATAATTACTACCCTATGACCAAATGGGTAGTTTTTGGTCACCACTTTGCTGCAATTGCCGGGGCTGGTCCGTTGGTAGGACCAGTATTGGCCGCGCAATTTGGATTTATGCCAGGGTTTATATGGATGCTTGTTGGAGCGGTTATGGCTGGCGCAGTGCACGATGTAGTCATTCTTACAGCATCTGTACGGCACGACGGAAAATCGTTGGCCGAGATTGCCAAAGCAGAAATAAGCTCATTCAGTGGTTCTATTACTTCTATTGCAGTTTTAATCATCCTTATTATTGCATTGGCTGGATTGGGAGTAGTGGTTGTCAACGCCTTGGCCGAAAGCTCATGGGGAACATTTACCATAGCAGCTACCATTCCGATTGCTATTTTCATGGGACTTTGGATGTTTAAATTCCGCAAAGGAAGAACCGTTGAAGCCACCATTATTGGTGTTATATTGCTCTCGCTGGCTGTTATCTACGGAAAACATGTACCGGGTTCGATGCTGGAACCGTATTTTACTTTCGACAGAAAGACATTAACTATTTTACTGGCTGCATACGGTTTCTTTGCTTCTGTTTTGCCTGTTTGGTTGTTGCTTTCGCCCCGCGATTATCTCAGTTCAATCATGAAACTCAGTGTCATCGGAATGCTGGCTATTGGTGTAATTGCCGTGGCTCCAACCATCCACATGCCTTCGCTTACTCCATATATTCACGGCGGTGGCCCAATCATTCCCGGAACGCTGTTCCCTTATTTGTTTATTACCATTGCCTGTGGCGCTATTTCAGGATTTCATGCACTGGTGAGTTCCGGGACGACTCCCAAAATGATAATGAAAGAATCGCATATTAAACCAGTTGCTGTAGGATCAATGCTAGCCGAATCGATGGTAAGTATCTTAGCTTTGGTGGCAGCAACAAGCCTTTTCCCTCTCGATTATTTCCAAATCAACGTTTCTCCTGAGAAATTTCAGCAAATACTGCCGCAACTTCAGGCTTTAGGTTTTACCAATACCAATTTAACCGAACTTGCCCGCGAAGTAGGCGAAAATATTGCCGGACGGCCTGGAGGTGCCGTTTCTCTTGCAGTTGGCATGGCTCAGATTTTTTCGGCCATTCCCGGACTGGCCAGCTTGATGTCGTACTGGTACCATTTTGCCATCATGTTCGAGGCTTTATTTATACTAACAACCGTTGACGCCGGAACCCGTATTGCTCGTTTTATCATGCAAGAAGCCTTAGGCAAAGTTTATACTCCTTTTTCAAAAGCCAATTGGGTTCCAGGTAGTTTAATCACCAGTTTTTTAGTTGTTTTTGCCTGGGGATATTTTATTTATACCGGAAGTGTTTCAACTATTTGGCCCATGTTTGGTGTTGCCAACCAACTGCTGGCAACTCTTGCTTTGGCAATTGGTACTTCATTCCTGATAAATATTGGGAAACGCAAATACATCTGGATAACCATTTTTCCAATGGTATTTGTTGGTATTACCACCATTACCGGGGGAATCATGAATATGATCAACATTTATATTCCACAAATGCTGGCTGAAAAAACCAAAGTACAAGGCTCAATCAATACAATTTTGACTGGAATTATTCTGATTTGTGTTGTACTCATCATCGTGGAAGCAATTCCGAAATGGATGAAAAAAAATAAACAGATTTAGTATTTGATATACCAACACAACCAACCAACTACAACCTATGAAACGTCGAGATTTTATCCGGGCAACTGCAACCGGAACTGCATTTATAGCCACCTCTGGCTTGTGGGCTGCCGGTAAAACAAACATCGCCAACCTCACAAATATAAGATACTGCTTCCAGTCGGAACGCGAAATACCAATTGCCTATAAAGTTGATATTATAGTTGTAGGCGGGGCCACAGCAGGAGTAGCTGCAGCTGTGGCTGCTTCCGGGAAAGGAGCATCTGTATTTTTAGCCGCGCAGGAACCTTACCTTGGAGAAGATATGTGTGGAACCTACCGTTTTTTCAATGGGGCGACCAACTCCAAACTAGGCAAAAAATTGTTCGGGTATGGGCAACCAACACCTATGACCATCAAACGCACGTTGGATGAAGAACTGATTAACAACAAAATTGGCTTTCTATATTCAACTTATGTTACCGATCTGGTTTACGACGAGAACCGTGAAATAGCCGGAGTTGTAATATCAAACCGCTCAGGGAGACAGGTAGTTCTGGCTAAAACAATAATTGATGCTACTCCACGTGCGATGGTAGCCCGAATGACTTCAGCGAACTTTAAAGATTATCCGACCGGGAAACACGAATTTGACTATGTAGTTGTTGGAAACGATCCAAAACAGGCTACCGGCTTGACATTGGTTGACAATTCGCAAAAAATCAGGATAAAAGATAAAGCGTACACCGTTTATCAGTACAAAGTTCTGGTGGACATGCCCGATACTTCAATTGCATCGTTTGCACGGGCAGAGCAACTTGCCAGGGACCTCACATGGGACCCCAACCAGGTTGAAGCCTCCGATTTACTGTTTCAGGTCGCTCCCGACCCAATGATTGGCAGAAAACATGAAAACAACAGCACAATAAATGTTGAGGATATCAGCCTAAAAGCTTTTCAACCGAAGAAAGTTGACCGCTTGTTCGTATTGAGCAGTTGTGCTGACATCCAGCGCATAGCCGCTGAGCAACTGACGCAACCTGCTGCTATGATTCGGATAGGAGAACGAATCGGGGAAGAAGCCGCCAGACAAATTAACACTATAAGGAATGCTATTACTTTAACCGTTCAGGGGGAAATTTTACAACAAACCAAAATTGGCGATATTGGTGAACTACTCGATGGGTTACGTCCAACCTTAAATATTGGAGTTGTAAAATCAAACCCAACTCACCTTCCGGTTTTAGGAACTTACGACGTGGTTGTAATGGGTGGTGGAACTGCCGGAGCACCAGCAGGACTTGGAGCTTCACGTTCAGGAGCAAAAACATTGGTAGTTGAATACCTGCATGGAATGGGCGGCATAGGAACACTTGGCATGATTGGCCGTTACTACTATGGGTACAGGCATGGTTTTACGAACGAGGTTGACGCGGGTGTAAAAGCCCTTGGTGGCGATAATCCGCGCCAGAAACAACGATTGGATGAATGGGTATTCGATTGGAAAACAGAATGGTTCCGCCGAGAAATACGAAAAGCCGGTGGCGACATTTGGTTTGGCGTAATTGGCATTGGCGCCTATGTTGAAGATAAACAGGTTAAAGGCGTGGTGGTTTCGACTCCTTACGGACGTGGTGTAGTTTTGGCCAATACAATTATCGATTCAACCGGAAGCGCCGATATTGCTATCGCTGCTGGCGCCGGTTATTCATACACCGATGGTTACAATGTTGCCGTTCAAGGGGCAGGAATGCCTCCCAAAAATCCGGATGATTTTTACAACAATACAGACTGGACCTTTACCGACGACTCGGATATGATTGATGTTTGGGCGACATTAATTGTTGGGAAAGAAAAATTCAAAGACCAGTTTGACCTCGGGAAACTACCGCAAACGCGTGAGCGTCGCCGCATGAATGGAGACTTTACCGTTTCGGTACTCGATGTTTACAATGGACGGACTTACCCCGACACGATTTCGATACACAAAAGCTCGTTCGACACACACGGATTTACAATCGATCCTTTTTTTGCCCTTAAACCTCCGGCACACAGCGGAGTAGAAGTAATAGCGAATGTTCCGTTCAGGGCTTTGCTGCCTAAAGGTCTCGAAGGAATTGTTGTGACCGGACTTGGCGCTTCGGCTCACCGCGATGCCATGCCGGTAATCCGCATGCAACCCTGCCTTCAAAACCAAGGCTATGCTGTAGGAAAAGCAGCCGCAATGGCTTCGGCCAATAACCAAAAAATACGGTATATCAATATTAAAAAACTTCAGGAAGAACTGGTGAAAATCGAAAGTCTAGAACCTCGTGTTTTGACCGATCAGGATAATTATCCACCCAAATTTGAAGATGTGCAAAAAGCTGCCAGAACGCTCACTCACGAACTCGATGGACTGGAAATTGTAATGTGGGATACAGAAAAGGGTATTCAGGCGCTTACCGATCAACTGAATATGGCCGCCACTTTTGATGAAAAGCTTGTATTTGCCCGTATTCTGGGAATGCTCGATAATAACGCGGGATGGGAAATTCTTCAAAAAGCAGTCGATTCTTACAATCAATGGGACAAAGGCTGGAATTATACCGGAATGGGACAATTTGGTATGAGTATGAGCTATTTGGATTGCCTGGTTATCGCCCTTGGAAAATCGTGGAAACAAGAAGCAGTTCCATCTATAATCCGTTTAGCAAAAATGCTTACTCCTGAAAGCGAGTTCTCTCATTTCAGGGCGATCTCGGTAGCTTTTGAAACTTTAGCCAGCGAAGTTCCGGCTAAAACCTTGTTCGAGTTACTCCAAATGAAAGGAGTAATGGGCCATGCTATGACAAGCATCCAAAAAGCGATACAAGACACGCCAGCCAGCGGAACCGATACCAGCACCCGAAACAATGCCTTGCGCGAAATTATACTTGGTCGTGCACTATACCGTTGTGGCGATTATAATGGCTTGGGAAACCAAATTCTGAACGACTATTCGAAAGACTTGCGCGGACATTTTTACCGCCACGCCACCGGAGTACTTAAAATTGGTGTTTTTACCAAACAAAAAAAACTCGAATTATAGATTTATTCTTCAATTTATTTCATGTAACTACTTTATAATTTGATGATTATACAAGTAATAGGAAAGATTTATTGTCGTATTTTAAATGTACTCACCCCGACGTCCGCAAAGCGGCCGTTCCTCCCTCTCTTTCAGAAAAGAGAGAGGAAAGCATCGCAGACTTCGACGTGAACGTTCGACTGAGCTCACGCCGAAGTCTCAGTCGAACAATACGCGGGGGTGAGTCCAGATAAAAATACAAATTTAAGTACGACATTATTTCATTCTCATTACTTATCATCAATAAATTCTTGCTATGAAACAAATTAGGACGTAAAAATTAATTAGGTTTGCGCTCTTTAACTCTTATCCTCAAGAACTGTTAATATAAGTCGAACAGTTATGATCAAACGAAATGACGTTCAAACTATAGTAAAGGGCGATAAGCGAATCGTTACCGGCTGGGTAATGTACGACTGGGCCAATTCAGTTTATCAGTTAACCATTGCTTCCGCAATTTTCCCAATTTATTATAACACCGTAACCCGCTCGGGCAACAATTTTACAGTCTCTTTTTTTGGAGCAAAAATCATAAATACTGTCCTTTATTCGTGGGCAATTGCTGCTGCCTATCTTCTGGTAGCATTAATGTCGCCGCTGTTTTCGTCAATGGCCGATTATACAGGACGGAGAAAAGGCTTTATGCGAACTTTTACATTGATTGGAGCCATTGCCTGTGGAGCATTATATTTTTTCGACAAAAACCATATCGAACTTGGAGTTATAGCTTTTACCCTGGGAACAATTGGCTATGGTGGAAGTATTGTTTTCTACAATTCGTTTCTCCCGGTAATTGCGGAGCCTGAAGATCAAGACAGAATTAGTGCCAGAGGTTATTCCATGGGATATCTTGGTGGAGTAGTTTTGTTGCTTTTCAATTTGCTAATGATTATGAAACCCGGATGGTTTGGAATTGCTTCTGACAGTTCGTTACCTGCCCGAATCTCTTTTTTGAGTGTTTGTATCTGGTGGGTTGGTTTCTCGCAAATAACATTTAGTCGGTTGCCCAAGTACACTTTCAGAAAAAGAATAACACGAGAATCAGTTTGGACCAATGGATATAACGAATTAAGGCTGGTTTTCAACCAAATTAAAAAATCGTATAAGCTAAGCATGTACCTCGCCGGATTTTTCTTTCTGATGATGGGGGTACTTACCACTATGTTTATGGCAGCCACTTATGGCGAAAAACAAGTTGGACTGAAAGAAGATGTTTTAATTCCAACAGTTTTGGCCATTCAATTGGTTGGGATGCTAGGTGCCTGGATGTTTGCACGTATTTCGGAAAAAATTGGGAACCTAAGAGCGTTAATGATCTCTACGGTTGCATGGACTTTCATCTGTATCGGCGCCTATTTTATTACCAATGCGCTTGGTTTTTTAATTGCAGCATTTTTCATTGGTATAGTAATGGGAGGTTCTCAATCTCTTGCCCGAAGCACATATTCGAAAATGCTGCCTGCCGAAACCACCGATCATACTTCTTTTTTCAGCTTTTATGATGTAATGGAAAAGCTGGCAACAGTGGCCGGAACATTTAGCTTTGGAGCCATTGAAGCACTTACAGGAAGTATGCGTTTTTCAGTATTGGCAATTACCATATTTTTCATGATCAGCCTTATTTTCATGATGCCTCTTTACTGGAAAACCAGGCAAGAAAAGAATAAAACGTAAACATTGTATAAAGAAGAAATCTCATAAAAGCAGAAAAGACTGGTTTCCCAGCCTTTTCTCTTTTAACAGAAATCTTGAACGTTAACTAATCCCTCTTTTGTTTTTGACCTCTGTATTCTCTTATTAAGTGTCCCCTAAACTCATTCTCAGTGCGGTAGAGCAACAGAACTTTCTTCTTTGGTAAAACTTTTAAAAATTGCTTATTGTATTCTTTAAGCAGCATTGCTTCTTTTTCAAATGAATCAATGTAATTTCCAGTGAGTTTTTCAATCTCGCTATCCGAAAGCTGATCGTATTTATCATCAGGCATACGTTCAAAATCGTGTTTTTGACGTTGTATATCAAAACGCCTTTTCTCAAACTCGTTGTAAACAGGCCAGAATACTTGTGCTTCAGCTGGAGTTAAACTCAATTTCTCGGTAAAGAAGGATATTTTCTGAGCCTTAATTTTTTCATACATTTCGGAAGCAGGCTTCCCCATATCCTGAGCATTTACCATAAACAGCGTAAAAAGCAACAGAAAGTTTATAAGTATTAACTTCTTCATCACTAATTATTTTGAATTTCAGAAAAAATTTGAACTTCATTAAGTCCCGAAGAAAGATAAGCTAGCATATCTTCCGAATTTATGTCGGTAGAATTGCTATTATCATCAGAAAAAATTGCATTAACCAAAGTACTTTCATCGATAAGCGAAAAGTTTAAAGTTGAATCATCTTTAACAGTGCTTATTGCACTCATAGATAATTCCCGGGAGACATTGTGCGTTGTAAATTGACTGTTTACCACAAGATAAACTAAAAGAATACTTGCTGCCACAGCTAATACAGGCTTTAATATGCGAACAAAATTAACTGATCGGCCTTTCTGTTTATTTTCTGCCTGTATTTTACACATGATACGGTCGTTGAACGAATCGAAGTAACCATCGGGAACCTTAAATGGATTCGCTCCATGTTGTTTCATGAATTCGGATTCAATATGTTCTTCTTCGTTATACATGATTTGTGAAATTCTGTTGCTTTGACATTCTCTTTCAGAAATAGTTTAATACAAAGCAATTATTTTTATTTTTTGATTTTTCTATCCCTATTTTATCGAAAACCTATATGTTCTAATATTCGACCCTGGTTTCATGATATTTAATAAACTCTTCTACTTTCTTTACTGCGTGGTGATACGAAGCCTTAAGGGCACCAACCGATGTTTCCAGTATTTCCGACATATCTTCATATTTTATGTCATCGTAATACTTCATATTAAAAACTATTCGTTGCTTCTCAGGTAACTGAGCTATTGCTTTTTGTAAAAGCTTTTGCCAATGATTTCCATCGAAATATGGATCACTTTCAAGGTTATTCACCAAAAAATCGGTTTCACTGGTTAAGCTGGAGGTTAGTTTTCGTTTTTTCTGATTCAGAAAAGTAATTGACTCGTTGGTTGCAATGCGATATAGCCAGGTAAATAACGACGAATCGCCACGAAATGAGTCAATTCCATTCCATATTTTGATGAATGTATTCTGTAAAACATCATCGGTATCGTCATGATTCAATACAATCTTTCGAATGTGCCAATACAGCCGTTCCTTATATAAAGAAACCAGTTGCCTAAAAGCCCCTTCACGCGTCGAAGGTACTCTCAGTGCATCAAGAATCTGCTGATCATTGGTCATAATTGAATCGATGGATGTCTTTCTGACAATCAAAAGCAAAAAAGGTTTAATTGATCATGTATATAATGATCATTAACTTTTCAAATAAACAGAACTAAGCAGTAATTAATCCTTTACTCAATCCTAAAGTTTAAGCCTTCCTGCTTTAGCTTTTCGTAAACCTGAATATCGAACTGGTACAATTTAGCTGCACGATGCGCTACATTTTGTTGTTTCTCTCCCGAATCAATGAGTAACTCCATTTTTGCCAGTTTCTTTCTGAAGTTACGTGTATCCATTTTCTTATTCAGGATAACCTCGTAGAGCAATTGTATTTCGGAAAGTGTAAATTTTTCGGGCAACAAATGAAAACCAACCGGGTGGTACATAACTTCCTGACGTAATTTATCGAGCGCTTTCCTTATAATTATTTCATGGTCGAAACAAAGCGTCGGTAATTCATTTAAATTAAACCATTGCAGCGACTTTGCCAGCGATGATTGTTTCAGGCTGTAATAATCCGGATTGATAAGAGCATAATAACCAATGGTAATAACCCGCGTATATGGAACCCTGTCGAGCGAACCAAATGCAAAAATTTGCTGAAGATATACATCATCGAGCCCAGTTGCCTGGTGTAAAAGTTCTTTGGCAAATTCATCCAGGTCCTTGTCTTCGGGTACATGTTCACCAAAAAGGCTCCAATAGTTTTCGCCAGTTAAAACCGGATGTTTTTCGTAAATCTGTTTGATTTGTTCTGAACTAGCCTGCCTGGGTAAAGCTTGCAGCAGAGCTTCTCTATCTATCTGGTTTAAAAGAACACGAAGACCCGACTTATCGAATCCAAAGATTACACAGTCAATGGAAATAGAATTTAAAATCATGAGTATTTGATTGATCTACAAAAATAATAAACCAGATTTAAACTGGCACAATGTGCCTAAAATATTAACTCTCCAAATTATTTGCTTTTTAGTTTTGCGAATCGATTATCTTTGCATCCAAATACAAAAATAAGAGAAAAAGCATGGCTTTAAAATGTGGAATTGTAGGACTTCCAAATGTTGGCAAGTCGACCTTGTTCAATTGCTTATCGAGTGCAAAAGCGCAATCAGCAAATTTTCCGTTTTGTACTATCGAACCTAATATTGGTGTAATAACTGTACCCGACGACAGAATGATAGAACTTCAAAAAATTGATAATCCCAAACGGGTAGTACCAACAACCGTTGAAATAGTAGATATTGCAGGATTAGTAAAAGGTGCAAGTAAGGGCGAAGGTCTTGGAAACCAGTTTTTGGCCAACATCCGCGAAACCGATGCCATTATTCATGTTTTGAGATGTTTTGACAACCCGAATATCACTCATGTCGACGGTTCAATCAATCCAGTTCGTGATAAAGAAGTGATTGATATTGAATTACAATTGAAAGACCTTGAAACAATTGAAGCCCGGATTGCCAAATGGGAAAAAGTTGCAAAGGTTGGCAACGATAAAAATGCAAAAAAAATAGTAGAAGTTTGCCATCGTTACCGCGAAGCTTTACTTCAGGGTAAATCAGCCCGAACAATTGAACTTAATTCCGAAGAAAAAAGCTTAACCAAAGATTTCTTTTTGCTTACCAATAAACCAGTTTTATATGCCTGTAACGTTGATGAAGGCTCTGCAAAATCAGGCAACAACTATGTTGAAATGGTAAAAGGAGCAATAAAAGATGAGAAAGCTGAGATATTAATTATTGCCGCTGCAACCGAAGCCGACATTGCCGAACTGGAATCGTACGATGAAAAACAAATGTTCCTGGAAGAGCTTGGTTTAACCGAACCTGGTGTAAACAAACTGATACATGCTGCTTACAAATTGCTAAATTTAGAGACCTATTTCACTACTGGTGCTGACGAAAGCCGCGCATGGACATATATTAAAGGAACTAAAGCGCCACAAGCTGCTGGTATTATTCATACCGACTTTGAGAAAGGATTTATACGGGCCGAGGTAATTAAATATGTCGATTACATTCGTTTACGTTCGGAGGCAGCCTGTCGCGATGCCGGAAAAATTTCGATTGAAGGGAAAGAATATGTAGTTCAGGATGGAGACATTATGCATTTCAGGTTTAATGTATAACCAAATATTTATAATAATTTGACAAAAGGCGGTTGTTTCAACTGCCTTTTGTGTTTTTATTCAGCAACATTTGTTTCTTTTAATTGATGATAGCCAAGTTAAAAACTTACAATTTTTTATTGCCATTCAGAATTTTAAATGGGGGGGGGTAATCAAAATTCATATAGATTTTACTTATTTCAAACAAAAAAACAGGGAGTCCTCTCCAAAAATACAAATCAGTATTATATCTAATACATCTAAAAAATATCTTTATTTTCAAAAAATATTAAAATTTCAAGAAAATTGTCAAGCATTGTTTCGAAATAAAATCAAATTGTATATTTTTGAGCTCTCAAACAAAGATTGAATATTATTAAACGAATATATTATGTGTGGATTTGTAGGAGCATTTGAATTAAAAGGCAGGGCAACGGAACTACGCCCCCAGGTATTAACAATGTCGAAAAGAATACGTCATCGTGGCCCTGATTGGTCAGGTATTTTTTCATGTGACAAAGCAATACTTGCTCATGAACGCTTATCGATTGTTGACCCGGAATCAGGTCAGCAACCATTGTATAGTAAAGATGGCAACCTTATATTAGCAGTAAACGGCGAAATTTATAATCACCTCGAAATACGTGGACGGATTGGAGATAAATATGAATTTCTTACCCATTCTGATTGCGAAGTTATACTTGCGCTTTACCGCGAAAAAGGGCCTGATTTTCTGGAAGAACTTAATGGTATTTTTGCATTCTGCCTTTACGACAAGGAAAAAGATGTTTATATGGCAGCCCGCGACCATATAGGTATTATTCCGATGTACCAGGGTTGGGATAAATCAGGTAACTACTTTGTTGCATCCGAATTAAAAGCACTCGAAGGCTTTTGCAACAAAATAGAAGAGTTTTTGCCTGGGAAATATTTATATAGCCCCGATAAAGAAGTGAAAACCTGGTATACCCGCGATTGGATGTCGTACGACGCAGTAAAAGATAACAGTTGTGATATAGCTGAACTTAGAAAATCGCTGGAAGATGCTGTACAACGCCAATTAATGTCCGACGTACCGTATGGGGTGTTACTGTCAGGAGGTCTGGATTCTTCAGTAATATCGGCTGTTGCAAAGAAATTTGCAGCTTACCGTGTCGAATCAAAAACTCACGAACAAGCGTATTGGCCACAGTTACATTCGTTTGCTGTAGGGTTGGTTGGTTCACCAGATTTGGCTGCTGCCAGAAAAGTTGCTGATCATATTGGAACTATTCATCACGAAATTCATTTTACAGTTCAGGAAGGGTTGGATGCAGTTCGCGATGTAATTTACCACTTGGAAACTTACGATGTTACTACTGTTCGGGCATCAACCCCGATGTATCTTTTAGCACGCGTAATCAAATCGATGGGCGTTAAAATGGTTCTTTCGGGAGAAGGTGCAGACGAGGTCTTTGGTGGCTACCTTTATTTTCACAAAGCGCCAAATGCCAAAGAATTCCACGATGAAACAGTTCGTAAATTGGGCAAACTGCATTTATACGACTGTTTACGCGCTAACAAATCGTTGGCTGCCTGGGGTGTCGAAGGTCGCGTTCCATTCCTGGATAAAGAATTCCTTGATGTTGCAATGCGTCTGAATCCCGAAGAAAAAATGGCTAAAAACGGGAGAATGGAAAAATGGGTCGTACGTAAAGCCTTTGAAGATTACTTACCCGAAAGTGTAGCCTGGAGACAAAAAGAACAATTCTCTGATGGCGTTGGCTATAACTGGATTGACTCGTTAAAAGCACTAGTTGCTGAAAAAGTTACCGAAGAGATGATGGAAACTGCCAAATATCGCTTTCCGATTAATCCACCAATGTCGAAAGAAGAGTATTATTATAGAAGTATATTTACCGAACATTTCCCTTCGGATTCGGCAGCCAGTTGTGTACCCTCAGTTCCGTCAATTGCCTGCAGTACTCCAATTGCTTTAGAATGGGACGCAAGTTTCAAAAACAATGCTGATCCATCTGGCCGCTCTGTTGGAAGTGTTCATATCGATGGATATAAAAAATAATTGTTGAAGATAATTTCTCCTAAAATCACAAATAAAACCGGGTCTTGTCCCGGTTTTTTTGTTTTCAGACATAGGAATCTTGGTAAATAATTCTAACTTGCAAGTACTTGTTTCACTTACAATTATTACACAATGAAGAAAATTTTTTATTGGTTATTTGCTGCTTTAATTGGGATAGTTGCCTGCACCTCAAAACCTTCATTCGAGGTGAATTTTAAACTTACAGGTGCAATTGGCAAGGCTTATCTTAGCCAACGTCAAAACGGAAAATGGATAAAACTTGATTCTGTTGATTTAGTAAACGGAGAAGGCTCCTTAAAAGGATCTGTATTAACTCCTGAAGTTTATTACCTTGAAGTTGGGGGAAAAGGTAACGCTTTACCTGTTTTTATTGAAAATTCAGTTATACATATTGAAGGATTGGCCGATTCGTTATGGAAAGCAAAAGTTAGCGGATCAAAAATTCAGGACGAATACGAAACACTAAAAAATAAACTAGAAACAATTGAAAAAGAAGGAAGTAAATACTACAAACAAGCTAAAGAAGCAAAAGATGCCGGAAACAAAGCAAAAGCTGATAGTTTAATGGGCATCGCCGAAAAATCGTTTATGGAAGTTGAGAAAGTTCAGAAGAATTACATTAAAACTAATCCATCCTCATATATCTCACCATTTTTATTGAGCCAGGTTTACTATGAAATGGACGCTGACACTTTGGAATCTTACCTGAAAAGTTTTGACAAAAAACTGGAGCAAGTACAAATTATAAAAACATTAAGTGAGCGTTTGGGCAAACTCAGGAAAGTAGCCATTGGCCAAATTACACCTGATTTTACGATGGCAGCCATTGATGGTAGCCCTATAAAACTGAGTGATATATATTCAAAAAATAAATATACACTTATTGATTTCTGGGCCTCGTGGTGTGGACCATGCCGTGGTGAAAATCCAAATGTTGTTGCTGTTTATTCAGAATATAAATCAAAAGGTTTTGGAATTATTGGCGTTTCGCTCGACAAGGAAAAAGCCAAATGGGAAAAGGCAATTGCCGATGATAAACTCGACTGGATTCAGGTTTCTGATTTAAAGGGATGGCAAAATGAAGCAGCAGGGCTGTACGCAGTAAACTCAATTCCATCAAATCTATTAGTTGATAACACTGGTAAAATCATAGCCAGAAATTTAAGAGAAGAAAAACTTAAGGAAACCATTTCAGGTTTATTGAAATAAAAAATAAAGTGCCCAATGTTTGGAATTAAACCCAGTCTTTGGGCACTTTAAACCATAAGACATGGAAGAACTAACACTTACAACCCCCGCCCTGTTATTTTCAGCAGTATCATTAATTTTACTTGCCTATACTAACCGGTTTCTGGCTTATGCCCAGGTTGTGCGAAACCTACATGCTGATTTTAAAAAAAATCCAAATTCAGTATTATTCGGGCAAATTCAAAATTTGCGTAAACGACTCAGATTAACCCAATTCATGCAGGTTTTGGGAATATCCAGCCTTTTACTTTGCGTTTTCTGCATGTTCCTTATTTATGTACACCTCAATATTTTAGCCGAAATAATTTTCGCTATTGCCCTGGTCCTTTTAATTTTATCGCTGGCCATTTCTATTCGTGAAATACAAATTTCTGTCAAAGCTCTCGATATTCATTTAAACGATATGGAATAACGAAACTTGAAGTTATTATTTATAATTATTGACAAACTACTGCAAACAGCTAAATTATTCTTTCACAAACCAATACAACATTCCTTCAGCTATTTCTCAAATTTTCAAATCATTCAAGTACCTTCCAAACATCTTTTATACCTTAGCGGCTCTATTTACACCTATTATTCATGACTCATTATTATGGCGAGATTGCCGCTTTGTTTACCGCCGTATTTTGGACAATAACCAGTTTATCATTCGAATCGGCTGGGAGAAAAGTTGGTTCTTTAGCTGTCAACTTAATCAGGCTGGCTTTTGCTTTCATAATTTATTGTTTTCTCAATTATTTCACAAGGGGAGCATTCTTGCCCATTGACGCAGGAACTGAACGATGGGCCTGGCTAGCCCTATCTGGATTGGTTGGTTTTGTATTTGGCGATTTATTACTATTTCAATCCTATGTAGTAATAGGAGCACGAATTGCCATGCTGATCATGGCGCTGGCTCCACCAATTACAGCTTTTGTTAGTTGGTTATTATTAGGCGAAGTACTTAGCCTAATGAACTGGATTGGTATGATTGTTACACTGGCCGGTATTTCTATTGTTATTTTAAAAAGAGAAACGTCTGAAAATCCTGAATCAAAAAGAATAAGGATTACGACTAGTTACAGCATTAAAGGAATTATGCTTGCATTTGGAGGAGCTATTGGTCAAGGTGTCGGGCTTGTTTTAAGCAAAAAAGGGATGGGCAATTACGACGCATTTGCAGCATCACATATTCGGGTAATTGCCGGATTAATTGGTTTTGCTCTAATTTTCCTTATAACCCGGCAATACCCTAAAGTTTGGAATGCTATCCATCATAGAACCGCGATGAAACGAATTGCTCTTGGTTCATTTTTTGGCCCCTTTCTTGGAGTTTCATTCTCATTAATTGCCATCAAATACACGCAAACTGGAATTGCAGCAACGCTTATGGCTATTGTACCCGTATTAATTATTCCTCCATCCATTTTGTTTTTTCACGAAAAAGTTAACTGGAAAGAAATAGTTGGTGCTGTTATTACAGTTGGCGGCGTAGCTATATTTTTCTTATAACAAGTTTGGTTTATCAAAAAGCAATAGCCCAAAATCTATCCGTTCGTGGTAGTCTAGTATTTTCTTAATGGTTGCCAGATTAAGCTTTCTCGTAAACAGTGATGCCAAATAAATATATGGAATATTAAACCCTTATTTATTGTTTTGTATTAAGTGGTTTCTCCGACTCGTCATAAAACTGCTTTTGTAAGGTTGGCACCATTGTATCTTTCTTTACCGCCTGAATAACCTTCACAAGCTGAGAAACCGTGGAGTTGATAAGCAATTCGCCCGCCTGACCATTAGCCTTCGATCCATCTCCGCCATAATGATTGGGATATTTGGCGTACCACCATATTCCGGTGTAAACATTAGTCAGATTTCTCAACCGGTCCTGATCCAAACCTGATTGTTCCCCAGCTCTTTCCAAATGAACAATCGCTGGTTGAATAGCTTTCATTTCTGATGATTCTGAATTTCCGGCATGAGCATCGTATTTATCGTGCGTGGTAATTTCTTCAACTTTCTTTGTCACTTCAGGATCGTCAACCGGTTGGAACCAATAAATACTGTAATTTCTCCTTTCAGAAAGTTGTGCCATTCCAAAGAAATTCAGAAAAGCATTATTCCCCCCGTGACCATTAACTATTATTATTTTTTCAAAACCATTTCTTGAAAGCTCATTTAATGTTTCCTGAAGGATTTTCCAAATTAACTCGGGACTATAAGCTATAGTACCTGGCTGGTGTTTTGCTTCATTAATCTGACTGAAATAATACCAAGGAAATACAACCGTATATTCTTGTGCAGCAGCCCGAAGCGCATATTCACGAGATTCATAAAGATCGGTTCCCAAAGGGAGATGCGGTCCATGCTTTTCGAAAACACCTATAGGCAAAATACATGTTTTAGCTGATTTCTGGACAGCTTTAACAAAATCTGGAGCTGTTAATTCCTCGTACCTGTATGGTAATTGAGCAAATAACGAAATGGTAACAAAAAATAAAATAAGTGAGAAAAATGTCTTTTTCATGGTGATTTAGTTTGTGGTTCATGGTCTAAATTTAACGAATTACCTCATAAAAATAATGCTGTCAACGGTGTTATCCTATTTTACGATCAGCTTTTCTGTATAAACTTTGTTTATCCTGGTTTTGAATCGAACTAAATACAATCCGGGAATAAAATTCGCAACATCGATGCACACAAGGTGAGTTACCAAATCCTGTTTTCTATAAACGGAAATCCCATCAATTCTTACAACTTCAACATTTGTTATTTCAATTTGAGATTCCAGATTAACTACACCACTTGCCGGATTCGGAAATATTCGATAATTATTGGTAGATTCAAGCGCTTCAAGATCAGAAGTAATAGTTGTCCCTGGCATATTCTTATCAAGCCAGGTCAAACGTGTTTGTATCCAGTTCTTAAACATACTTATTTGTCCGTCAAAGGTTGATGGCTGATAATCAACTTCAGGTGCTCCAACCGATGCCCCCAAAATTGGCCATTTGGTATAATGTCTGGTTTGAGCCTCATTTACGAGATTTTTTACCGAATCAATAAATGAATTCAGATACTGATTGTTTAAATACGACTTTCTAAAATCGAAATATCTTTTATTAAGGGCATTGGCAAAAGATGTATCCTGAAGAAGCCTTACAATCCATCCATTTGAACTTGGCCAAGCTCCAGAGCAATCGTTAATTTTATAACTCCAGCCCGATCCGTCTGTTGCCGAAAAAGTTGAGCAATCCCAAATATTTTTCCATGCCCAATCAAAATCCCACACTGGTCCGGCATTAATCTTTCCACCTTTACTGTTTTTGTCTTTGTAAAAATAAACGCTCTTCTTAAATCCATCGACATTTCTGGCAAGTTCATTCACAATAAAATAATCGATAAAAGAATTAATGTCTATCCACGAAGCATATCCATTTAATTTATCTTTGAAATTATTGCCATACAACACTGATTCAAATGAATTTACTGCCGACTTTATATATTCCTTTTGAATAGAAACCAAATCTGAAGGAGAAGGGTCCTCGTACACATAAGTTACAGTCTTTTCGGGATGATCGGTCGGATGAAAGCTGCTTTGCCAACTGTTCGACTGGTCGTAATAATCAATTTTAAAAATATACCCTCCTGTTATATCATCACCCGAGGTATCAGAAGTTTTCAATTTTGCTATATTCACTCGGCCTTTATCCTGTTTAATTTTTTCGGTAAGAACATAAATTCCAAGATATTCATTATTAACTACAACCTCCACTAGCCGTGTTCTTGGGGCATAATGGCCCATTCTCCTAAATAATTCGAATGCAAGAACATTCCGCATGAAAACCTTATCGTTATAATTAGCCAGTAAAATCCAGTCATTTTCTTCAGGCATACCCAGTATAGAAACATTCAGGTTTGCTCCACTAGCATCCCGGGTTTCAAGACCATAAGGTTTTTGAGGCAAGGATGCAGAATATGAGCCCCTGATTTCGATCCCGATATTGCCAGAATAAATATTTCCAGTATCGGTTGGTTTATTGGTCTTTCCCTCACCATTGGCAATTATTTTCATACTGGCCGAAATCTTTGAACCATTAATAATCGTTTTTCCGCTGGTATTAATAACTACAATGGGGAGATTTGAAGAAGTAAATCCTGAAACCTGGGGAAAAGCTTGCAATTCCAATAATAGCAAGAAAAAAGCCGAAAGGACTTTTGAAATCATTGAGTTAGTTAGTAGGATAAAACATTAGTTTGTTGCTGCTAATTAACTCAATAAAACTCTAAATAACTCTTTTATAAAAATACTTTTTCAATGAATTGCCCTATTCCATCCCCGAAAATGGTTTTTGCTTTAAATAATGCTTTTCTACGTACGGCTTTCCCCTTATCATTAACCCTGGTTACATCACATTTTACCTCTGTGAGGTAAGAAAAAGAATCATTTTAATTGACCTCAATGCCTTAACTTCTTCAGTCATTCTTTTATGGACTGCATTAAAATGGTTAAGGATTACTTATTGAAATAATTTTTATCGATTTTTAGTGGCATATTTCGTTTTATTGGATCAAACTGGGACGATGCCCTGTCAAATTCTTTAAACTGATAAATTTGTGTTGTGGCATTCTTCAATGCGGTAATTTTAACCCCTGTAATATTTTCAACTGCTTTCTTCAACAATGGCTCCGACAAATCGCCAAGCGGTTGAGCCGGCAGCAATTGGTCGTCAACATAATAAGTAGGTGCAAATCCATCTTTAAAATCAGTCACACCGTTTGCATTAGCATATCTTAAAACAATTGGTTGCAATCCCCAGTTCTTAAAATCGGCGTAAGTCGAAGCTGTTTCATAATAATCTTCAGGTTTTATTGTAATGGAGGCCGTATATTTTCCATAAGTTGTATCTCCCACCATCTCAACACTCATATATGGTTGCAAGCCAGTAATAGTTAATTCTGATGCACTTGCAGTACCTGATCCGGTTAATATAGTAACTTTATTTAGTCCAAGTTGATCGGGAACAGTTTTATCGAATGTGACAGTTGTTTGATCCGTAATTTTTTTCGAAACCCAGTAATCCTGATATTTATCGTTCCACTGAAAAGTAACAAGTGTTTTCGAATTAGTAACCGTATTAACAGGAGCTATAGAGCTACAAAGGTATTGTGCTGCCGAAATTTGCCCTCCTGGATTATACCTTAAATCCAATATCAAATCAGTAATCTGGTTTGTCTTAAAATAATCCAATGCTGTTTTTAAACTTGTAGAATTGTAATCGCTAATGAACTGTGCATAAAATAAATAACCGATTTTATGATTTTCTTTTTCAATTACTTTATAAAGTAAAACCGGATCCAAATTAAGCTGTTCCGAGGTCATTGAAATCGTTCCGGCATTTGATATACCAGAAGTACTTAGGCTACCCTTTGTAAGGGTAATATTATCACTGCTAAAAAGCTGAGAATAATTATCTTTGGTAATACTACTCCCATTGATCTGGGTAAAAATATTTCCTCGCTCCAAACCAGCTTTTGATGCAGGGGTATTTGGGTATACATATTCAACAATTGCAAAATAATTACCAGTGGCAACACCTTTGGAGTCAACAAAACTTCCAAATGCAAGTGAATAACCATACGCCTTTTCTACTCCGTTTAAGCTGTTTTCCCATTCAGTAACATCATCAGTTATGTACGACCATTTATCATCTGTATACAACAATTTTTCAAAATATGCCTTGGAATCAGTTTCATACTTATTATCGATAGTCGGAAGGTAATTGTACCAAAGATATACATCTGACATAACTTCTTTAATAAAATTATTCACTTTTTGTGTTGTGGCAGAAGCAACTGTTGTTGTATTTGTAGTTGTTGAATCATCGCTGGCATCATCCTTTGAACAGGCTAAAAACAAATACGAAACAAAAAAAATACTAACAATAATCTTATATATCGACTTTTTCATGGCATAGAATTTTGGAAAATATCAATCATTACAAACTAAAACCAAATATAATATTTATAATAAATAAAATAATATAGAGATAATTACCCCTACAAGAAACAATACAGAAAACCGCTGAACTATACTTCTTTTTATATTGTTTTTACTTAACGAAATAGCATATATCATTTTCAAAAGGTTGTTACTATTGGTTGCATTTATGATTGCTAAGGCAATTGTTACTTCTTCAATACCTGTTTTTTGCTGAAGTATATTCAACAGGAATGGATCGATATCAGTAATGCCAACAATGTAAGCAAGACTGGTTATTCCTGAATTCCCATAATTCTTTTGCACAAAATCAGTTATCAAGGCAAATACCACAAATAGGAGTCCAAAAATAGCAGCTGTTCTAAATTCCAATGGGTTCTTACCAGAAGTCAATGTATCTTCCAACGAATATCCTTCATTAGCCTCCTTGGTTTTAGGCTTCCATATAGCCGAAATCAGATAACAAATAAGAAACATAACTATAAATGGAATGACCAAAAGTTTTGCAACAGACACATTAAATAAAAATGCCAGAAACAAAATCCGTATGTACATCATCCCATTGGCAATCATGATTGCCGAAACCGTTTCAGTTCCGGCAAGTCCTTGTTTTTGTTTCCGGGCCAAAATTACCGTTGTTGCTGTACTGCTGTATATTCCACCTAATAAACCCGTAAGCATTATTCCTGAATCGGGGAAGATAAACTTCTTAAGCAAATAACTACAATACGAAATACCTGAAACAACTACAATAGCTAACCATAAATTATAAGGCGAAATAGGAATCAGTTCCGAAATATTTTCCTTAGGAACCAATGGTAATATCACTCCGGCCAATGCAATAAATTTTGCCAGTGTTATGAATTCCTCTTCTGAAGCTTTTTTAGATATATTTATGAAATGGTTTTTTAATTCGGTAATAATTAATAATGCTACAATAAATGACAAAACCAACCAAACAGGTTGAGTGAATACCATTATTGGGATACAATAAGTTAGCAAAGCCAGAATTGTACTTGTTAACCCGTAATTACTACTTTGGTCAATTTTGTGATAATAATGTATTCCCAAAAGCAAGCCAACTAAAGCGAAACCAATCAAAAACGGAATATAATTAACCGAATCAGCAATAAAAAGCACATAAGCTAACAAACCAATAAATGTAAAAGTACGGTCGGTTCCAAACAACAAATCTTCATTCTCGTTTATGTGATGTCGTCTTTGTTCTAATCCAATAAGTAGCGAGAAAATTAATACTAACGAGAACTTGATAAATCCATCCGGTATATGATTCAATATTTCCATATTCATTGTTGTATTTATCAAAGATATGGCATTAGCTTCTATTAATCAATAGATTTTCAAATAGAAAATATCTTCAAATAAACACTAATTATCCGCAATAACGGCTGAAAAGCCTAAAATATTATAGCTATTCCTGGTAATAAAAGTTTTTAATGATTTAGTTGATGGTTTTTTTGAAAATGAGAAACAATCTGTTACTTTTGTCGCCGATTTCGGTCTGTAGCTCAGCTGGTAGAGCAGCTGACTCTTAATCAGCGGGCCGAGGGTTCGAGTCCCTCCAGACCGACCTTAAAATCAAGCGGTTATAGATACAATTATCTAAACCGCTTTTTTATTTGATACACATTTTAATACATATAAATCAAAAGCCGCCAAAAATCATTCGATCTTTAGCGGCTTTTGCATGTTATCAGACTATTATTCATAGTCGAATTATCAAACGCTTTTTTGAAAACATGAGTTTTGACTCCTTATAACAATTGTCAATTGATCAAGCGTTTCTGGACTAAGCATTGCTGCTAAATCGTCCCTGCTATATGGAAACTTTTTATTTTCCATCCTACATCCTTCTTTAATAGCTTCATAAATATAGGTAATCGTTTGATTTGGGCCTATTTTACCTAAATCACTCAAATTACCCATTGTCAAATCATGGAAAGCCGCAAACTCACAATAGGCGTTCCAATTGAATTCTACTCGGTACTGTTTCCGTCCGACCTGAATCCTATCGTATTTTCTTCTCCAGATGCTCATTATGTTGAAATTATTCGGCGTTGATTATTTTTATCAATGGCGGCCACCAGGTCGCCGTTTTTTAATTTGAATTCACCCTGAACTATTATAGTTTGAGGCGCGGATCGTATGCTATTTGATGAACCAGACGAACTTATTCCCGTACCGTAAGATGAACCAGCACTCCCAGATGAATATGTACTACCACCTGATGTGGCACTCGAAACAGCCGATTTGAAAGCTGTACCCACGGCAACCATAGCAATACCAGCGGCAATGGCTGCAATAGCTGCACCGGGCGTTGCAATACCAATTCTAAACATTTCTCCAATAGCTAAAAAAGCAGTACCGGCAGTAATGGCAGCCTTACCAATATTTATAAGCATGTCTCCAAAAACAGAGCCTAAAATTTCATTTATTGATTTGGCACCATCGGCACCGGCAATCATTAAGCCCAAATTCTCACCGAACGAAACCGCCATGTCGCCCATAGCCTTCTCAATTTCAGCACCCACCGCAATAGTTGTTTCTTTAATATCTCCGTATAGACTATGAATTTTTGCCGCTTTTGCTTCGAGCTTATCAGTTTCTAGCTCTGATCCTATTTCAACTTTTTCCAGTGCAGAGCCACTTTGACCCTTTTCTCCAGTAGTTGAGACCTTTTTATAATTGGCACCGAAATCAAACTTGATAGTTGTCAGCGCCTCCATTTTCGGGTTAAGTTTCTCCGTTAATTCAGCTATTTTTTGATCGGTGAATACATTGATCTTTTCAAGGTCAATCTTGTATTGCTCAAAAGAAATATTACCAGAATCAAAATCTAATTTCAGGACCTTCTTTTGTATTTCAGCAAGATTCGTATAGTTTGAAGTTAATTCTTTCAAAAGTTTATCCTTTTCTTCCAAAGATAATTTTTCATTTTTTGCCTTCATTTCGTTCAATTCTGCCAAAGATTTAGCCGTTTCAATTTCCTTGGCTAAATCGGTAGCCTTCGATGTTGACTTAAGATCGTTCATTGCCTTATAATGCTCTTTGACAGCGTTATATTCCCCGATCATTAAATTTAGTCGTTTCCCAATCTCATATTTTTGGGTGCCAGTGGCTTCAGAATATGATTTTTTCAGATTTTCAACAGTTTCATTCATTGATGAACGATACAATTCAAAAGCTCGTTTTTGAGCATCATTGTGCGACATCCCATTTTTCTCAAGCCTTTTGGTCATTGTCTCAATTTCAACAATGGCGTTATTCATGCCTTCGGTAATTGCTTTATCCCGTATGGCCTCTTTTAGCTGCGTTATTGATTTAAATGCACCATCGAACATACTAATGAGGTTAGTCAACCAGGTAATTACCGTAACCATTATGCCCGACGATCCAGCCCCCATTGTATTCATCAGTCCATCCCAGGCATCACCCATGTTCGAAATTTTACCTTCAAGGGTTCCGGCAATTGCAGCCATAGAACCGGAAACACCTTTCATATCTCCCAAGCTGGAGACATAGTTTTTTATGGCTTGTGCAGTGTTTTCAACAACTGTTGTCTGACCTTTAAACGTAAATGAAATTTTGTCGCCCTCTTTGGATGCTTTTATTCCAAATTCCTTCAGCCTTTCAAATTGCCCAGTAACAGCATCGGCAATAGCTTCAGCGAATTGGTCAAAGCTTTTACCCACACTGGCCGCTATGTCTCCATACTTTCGCATTTCTTCCTGAGACGGTTTTAGCCCGTAATTCGTGAGTTTCACGAAAGCTCCTGTCATCTCAGACAATGCAAATGGAGTTTGCGCCGCGAACTGCTGGAGCATTGACATTTCAGTACGTGCCGCTTTGTTACTACCAAGCGTATTCGTTAAAACAGCCTCGTATTTTTCAAACTCTTTTCGAGTGTTAATAATTGATGAAGCGACAGATTTAACGGCGGCTGTAATTGCAGCAAAACCGATAAAACTCATAACGCTGTTTTTTGCTGATTTCAAAAAGCTATCAAGTGAAGATTTCCCTTCGTTCATACCTTTTTTGAATTCCTTTGTGTCGGCACCAAACCGAACCTTTAGATTAGTTACTGTATCTGACATAACCTTAAACTTTAGGGAATTGCATCATATTTGATGCGATACTGGCAAATAACTTCGAAATTGTATCGGAGTCAAGCTCTCCAATCCGATAGACATCAAACGGGCATTCTTTTCTGAATATCCTACAATATTCTTCGATACCAAAAAATACTAGATCAAGCAATTGTCTAATTCTTAAATTAGGTAGCTGTGTCAAATTTTCAATGGTCAACCCGTACTTATCAGTAAATTTTGCCATCGAATTTAGGTTAAAGACTGGCGTATAAGTTACACCATCTATTTCTACTGAAATTTGTTTACTCTTTTCCATATTCTAAAATGTTAAATATTAATGTTATTACTCAAATACCTTTTCGGCCACAATCTCCATGTACCTTTTGTGTTGGTCAGGAGTGATTGACAGGATGTTATACTCAACTGAATTCCACAAAATGCGGAAAGTGGTATCAATACCGGATTCGTAATGCCCGGCAATTGACAAAGTACCGGGAAGGTTCATCCTTTTGCCTTCCTTCTTTTCAGAATTCCCCGATTGGTCGATACTTACCAAAGCTTTACGGTAGTCAATCCAGCTTTCTTTAACTTGACCTTTGGATGTTTTTTCGCGATCTGGTTTGCGAAACATGATGAGTTCGTTAAACTCGCTAAGGCTTATTCCGTTTTTCTTTCCCATATTCAAAATATTATTGTTTTATACATTATTCATAAACATTACTCAATTCCGTAATTTTGCATGCGCGTATAGATGGTCGAGGTAATGGTCTTGGGAAAATTTGACTTGGATATTTAGACCCCCCTCCCTATATTATGTTAATAATAATATTTTTATCATTGCTAACAGATACTATCTGTCTGACCATAACCCCCTTTCTGAATTCTGACATGCAAACACTTTTTCTGAGGTAATGGTCTGGCATCAATTTTTTGCAATCTATCCGCCCTTATTTTTGGTCAATTTTGAGGGGTATTTTTTCATTCTCAAAGTCATTAAATAATGTACTGCTATTATAGGCATAGGAAAACCCTATTTCAAAAACAACACTCAAATCGATTGTTTTTAGCCAGATTTCGGCGCAAAATTCAACGCTCTGTCGATGGCCTGAATAGCATTACTATTCAACCTGCTTTCGGCCTCAATGGCACTAAAATAAATGCGGGTAGTTTCAAGCGAAGCGTGTCCCAACATTTCTTTTACCTCCTGAATATTTGCGCCTGAACGTATTGCAGTGATCGCGGCGGTGTGGCGGAGCGAATGCGAGGTTAAACGTTTGTCATCAATACCCACAGAACGGAAGGAACTTTTAACAAGCCGGGTGATATAATCAATGTTTAACCGGTCGTTGCCTTTATATCTGGAATGGTTGCAAAAGAGTGGTTCATCGGTTTTGGCTGATTGGCGAAGCGATAAATATTCGTGAATTGGCTCTACAATACTGCCATTAATCCCGATTGTAACATCTTTTTCAAGATGGCCTTTTCGCTGCAAACGCATTGCCCAACCGTTTTCAGTTTGGAAAATGTCCCCAACGTCCATACGGATTAGCTCGACACGTCGGCACCCGGTACGGATCAACATATTTACGATGGCAAAATCCCGGATTTCAGAAAGGGTTTTTCGGGGCATGGCTTCCAAAACTTTCACAATTTCGCCAGGCTGTAAATACGACTTACGAAAACCCTTGTATTTCATGGGCGATTTTATACCGGCGGCAATGTTCTCATAAATGCCAGCCTCTTCGAGATAAGAAAAGAAGCCCCGAACTGCTGACAAGTAAGCATCAACCGTACACATTGATTTTCCTTTGGCTATTAAGTCATTTTTGTACATAATCACATCAGCACGGTGCGGGAGCCGTACATCAATTTTATTCAGGTTGCAGAACCTAAACCAGCGGTTGAGATTTGTTCGGTAGTGCATCCGGCTAAGCTCGGTAACATCCAGATTCTCCAAAAATTCACTAATTAACTGATTGATTGTTTTTTCTGATTTCATGGCTTAAATTTTTTCTACCCAACGCAATGATTCGAGTTGATCCATAACGTCCTGAATATTAAATATCATTGATGAAACATCAGGCAATGAACCTTCTAATTCGGGATGTCTATTTAACCCGTTCCTTATCAGACGTAAGCCTTTGTTTACTCTATTCAAATTTCTCATCCAGTCAGCATGATAAGCCAAACTAACCTTATCCGATATACCCATCTGGTCAAACTGATTCCTCAACTGATTGAATGACTTAGTGTTGGTTTTTTCTTCGGTCAATTTGCCAATAGTGAATGTGATAATTTTGGCGGCTATATTCTTGGATAAAATACGCTCCATTGTCTCGAATTCAGGGAAAGATTGAATACCGATTATTACCGGTTTCCCAAGTTGCTTTTTATCCCGAATAAAGTTCACCTGGCACAAGTCAGCGCCCAAGGTCTGAGCGGCCTTTTTTACAACCTCTTTTTCAGTGTCCTTAAGTTCGGTTGCTTTGGATGTTTCAGGAGTAATTTTATTTGGAGTATGCAAGTTGTCGGTCGAATTTTCACAATTCCAAAAATCAGGCGATTCGGCAAACGGGTTTAGAACTATCGAGCGGACAACAGCAAATGAAGATTCACCGCTATCAATGAACCGGCTAACCGTAAACCGGCCAGTACTTTTGTGCGATGACTGTAAAAAGATAGCCACACTCTGTAAGTCGTTTAGCTTGGTAGTTGCAACCGGTTCGCCTGAAACAGAAACCTTTCCAACCACGGGAAATCCACCAAGTATATCGATCAACTGATTAACCCTGTCAGAAGAAAAGAAAGATGTTTGGTTGACAATTGGCAGATTCTGACCCATCAGCAATTGATTCGTTTTGAAAATATTCCTGGTGTTTTCAAGCATGTGGGCTGGCGCGGTACTGTAAATCCCGGCAAAAGTCAATACACGCACAAGGTCAGTACCCAAATCAAAATTTTCTGTCTCCAAAAGCGGTATAACAATTGATATTCCTGGCAAAATATCGTCTGGCAGAGCGATCATTCCACCACCTACCGGCTTATTTTCAAAGTTTGATTTAAAAACTTTTCCCTGCGAGGCATTCCCCGGCAATTGAATCATTAAATCATTGGGAGAGATTACCGAACCAATTATTTGATGGTCAGTGCTGTTCTTGTTTTCTTTCTGGATTTCAGCCAACAAACGTTCGTTTGGTTGGTCACTAAGGATTAAAATGTTGATTTTCATATTATTAATATTTAGATGATTCTGATTCGATGTATTGATCTGGGTTATAACTAGGTTTTTTGCTTTCAAAGCGCGGTTCGTAGTCGTAAAACCCCGTGGTTTCTGGGTTGAATTGAAGCAAGAAAGAGCCCGTGCCGATATTCCGGCCTTTATCAATGATAATTTCAGCCAAACCATTGGTTTTAATACCTTTGAATGGTTCGCTAAATTCGTAAATATCATAAGTTTCAGGTCGCCAAACCATTAACACAATGTCGGCGGCTTCCTCAATTTGTCCAGATCCTCTTAAGCGGCTTTTGGTTGGTCGCGGTTTTAAACGTTCGCGGCTCAATTGTGAAAGGGCAATGACCGAGATATTAAGTTCTTTTGCAATATTTTTCAGGCGGCGGGCAATGTCGGCGATTTGGCTTTCATCCGTCCTGTTTTTCAGGGTTGAGCCAACTAATTGAAGGTAATCAACCACAACTAAATTAATGTTGTGCTTAATTTTCAACTTTCGGATTGAGCTGCAAATCTGGTCAATGGTTGTTGAGCTGCTTTCATCGAAGAAAACCGGAAGATGGTTCAACCGTTTGGCAGTATCGGCAATTAAATCTATTTCAGATTTTGACAAAAATTTGTTGAGTATTTTTTTTGCTGATATGTTGGTCTCCTGGGCAATAATACGGGCAACTAACTGCGATTTTGACATTTCGAGCGAGTAAACAGCGGCCTTTGCACCGAATTTCAAAACAGCGTTTTTCAACATTGTGAGAGCTAACGATGTTTTGCCCTGCGAACTCTCCCCGGCAATGATTACCAAGTCTGTCTTTTGCAGCCCTCCAGTGAATTGGTCGAATTTGTATAAGCCGGTACCGATCCCTGAAAGCCCTGTATTTCGTTGGTTTAGTTCAATGCGTTTCCGAATGTCGGTAAGTGCGTCTGAAATTGTGAATTCGCGGTTTTTGCCAGTCTCAAACAAGCCAATCAAATCGTTTTGCAGCCCCGAAAGCGTTTCTTCAATATCGAGCGTTTCATCATACGCCTCAGTCATTCGTTCGGTACAAACACGGATCAGTTTTCGGGCGGTGGCTGCCTGGAATATTATACGGGCGTGGTATTCGATATGCGCGGCGGTTGCAACGTTGGATGTAAGTTCTGTAATATACATTGGCCCGCCGATCTTGTCCAGATTTCCGGCGGCTTTCAATGCCTGGGTAACCATTAACAGGTCAATAGGTTTCCCAGATTGGATAAGGCTTTCAATTGTTGAAAAAATAACCTGATGACTTTCCAAATAGAACGAATCGACATTCAGAAATTCATTCACCGAATAAAAAGCATCCCGTTCGAGCATCAAAGCACCCAAAACGGCTTTTTCAAGTTCAGGAACTTGTGGCGGTATCTTACCGTAAGCGGCGTTTATTTCGTCTATCGATTTCTTTGGGTTCATATTGCTTGATAAATTTTTTCAGTGTTTCCGTTCACCTTCTTTTTTTGTTCGTTTTCTGGTTTGAACCAAACTGCTATCATTTTTTGTTTCCAGTTTTTAACCTGTTTTCCAGTAGAATCTTTCCAGTTAGCTTCGTTGTAATAATCAAAAGCCTTTTGACCGGCTTCCGGTAAATAGCCTTTTTCTAAAAAAAAGTCTTTGACTTCTTGAAGTGTGGGCGGGGTGAAAATCACCCTATTATTCTTCTTTTCATTCTTTACATTCTTGTATGTGGTTGTTTGTTGGTTAATTGTTGGTTGTTCTGCCGGTTCTTTTGTTGGTTGATTACCTGAGTTTTGATATTGATAACTGCAATATTTACAGATAGTTACAATGCTAAATTTGTTGGTTGTTTTGATGGTTATTTCGTTGGTCGATTTTAGCCGGTTCAACGATGTCCTTATTTCCTGTTCTGTAAGCTTTAAATCTTGTGCTAGTTTTAACCGCCCGGTGATCAATTGCCCTGGCATCAATTCAATTCCTTTCCAATTTATTTGCTTGTGTGTAGCCATTAAAAGAAGGTGAAGGAAAACCCGAAGTGTATTCGGTTCGGTGTACCATTCCCATTCTGTCAACGACCGGTGAATTTTGATGAATCCTTGTTGCATGACCTTGCTTTTTACTCTCTCAGTGGGCTTTCATTTTTCTTGTTAAAAACCTTTTGCATTGCTCGCGGGTGCCAGTAAAAACCGTAACCCAGGGAGAATCGCGATAACAATACCGGGTACAGGTTACAGGGACAATCTTGGTGAATTCATCGCGGTTCAGGTTATTGCTTAGAACCTTGAATTTGGGTTGATTCCGTTTTATCTCTCTCATTTTCTGTCAGTTTGTTTATTTTGTTCGCTGGCAATTCTTTGCATTTCCTCATGGCTTCCTTGCTGGACAATTTTCAGATTAAACGGGAAGCTATTCTTGTGAAAATCGTAGTACGACATGGCCGCGTAAATTCGTTTCTTCTGATCGAAAACTAGATACCAGAGGCTTTGAAAGTCTATTTTTTGCTTTTTGGCCATGCTATGAAGCCGATTTTAGTTCGTGCAATGGCTTCGAGCGTTTACGCTCAACGAAGTTCATTAATTCCTGTTCTGTGAAAATCCAGCGGCGGCCTAATTTCGAACCTCCGATCTCAGGGCGATGTTTACGAAAAGTGTCAATTGGCAACCGTAAAAATTCGGCGGCCTCTACTAAATCAAATAATTTTGGTGTTGTACTCATGGGAATTATTTTTAGTTATTATTAATTATTGGCCAAATTTTAAACAAAAGGAGAGGCGAGTCAATATGACAATGTCGTATTCTTTCAACCAGAGTTTTAATATTATTTAACATATTTAAAAATGATTAAAATCTAATTACTTGAACCTTTCTGAAATCAAATGTCGCACATTAGATTTTCACAAACAATAGACACGTAAGGTATTGAATTTAAGTTATTTCATTTGTACACGACGTATGTGTACAAATGATTAAATTGTTAATAAGTATGTAGTGAATTGTTAATAACTATGGCCGCAAAATGAACGAAAAAGGCATAAAAAAAGCCCAGAATTTGGTTCTGAGCTGTAAAATTTTGAGTGTTTTAATGTGGATGAAGCCGATTAGTCGTAAATTTTATCTATAAATGAAGCTGCACAAGTTCATTACCAATTTGATTTATCGCCTCCATGATGCGCACGGCTTGTTTTTCAGACATTGTCCGGTTGATGTGCTTTGCGTATTACTTTCAAGGCTATCTTACCACAGTTAAATAATTTTGTCGCTTGTTGGCTTGAGTAGCTATTCGTGTAATTCCCTTATGGATTACCGTTAAATTATTTTTAGCAGAATCATTCAATAATTTATGAATATTTAACATTATCTCAGCATCAAGGCGCTGTAAATAAAAATTATAGGACATAAACCATGAATGAAACTTTTCGAGGTCTTTATCGCTCATTCTTTGATCAATTTTTTCAAGCATGTGAATATCTTGTAACAAATTAGTTTTGTTCACTTTATATTTACAGTATTCATGCCTCTTATTTTTACTTTGATCGATCAGATAAAACAAGAAATCTGGATTACATTGATTTGATAGTATAAAATTGCTAACCAAGCGGTCATAATTTATGTATCTATTATAATTATTTTTTTCACGAAGCGTATAATAAAGAAGCCGAATATCAGTTGCCACCTCATAAATCAGCGAGTAAAATCTATCTACCCGATTTTTACTGCAAACCATCCCGAATTGAGTTTCAGCATAGGTTTTTAAAAGTGCTTTACTCATGGTTTTCACCTTTATGAAAATCTAGGTTTCTGATATTGTTATTTTGCTCGCAAATGAATGAAATAGTATAGGCTATTGCCATAGCTTTTTCAGCATTTCTTTCCAGCGAATCATTAATATGGTCATCGAGCAAACCAATGATTGAATCACTCAAATCTTTTATTAATAAATGGTTTTCATAGAATAGTTGCCTGGTTTCATTGATCATTTTTTGTTCAATCTTTTGGATTTCAGCCATATTTTCAGGCTTAATTTCGATTGTTTTTGCTGGTGTAGTCATCGTTTTATAGTTTTAGTTTTCAACTGATTGTATTAATTCGCTCATATTTTTGAAGAAAAATCGAAGTTGTGAATGAATAAACAAAGCGGATTTTTTATCCTTTTCAACAATAGACTCACTTTGCAATAATTCTATAAGCATCAAACTACTTTGATCAATAATTTCATCAGGACTGGCACTGTCCAATAAATTGTCTAATTTTTCCAGTACTTCAGCTTGCTGTTCAGGGGAAAGTCCATTTAGATTTGTTCTCATTTTATTGTTTTTAAAGATTTATGTATTAAAATTTTGTTGCCTGGTTAAATACTTCCCGTATTTGTTCGTCCTCAAACCCATTAAGATAGGCTTCGGTTGTTTTGGTATTTTGATGACCAAGTTGGTCGCCAATGAACTTAACCGATGCTCCCGACCTTAATAGCTGTGTGGCAATGGAGTGCCTGGCGACGTATGAAGTGATCTTCTGGTCTATTTTCAACGTTTCGGCCACTTGCTTCATCGTTGTATTGATCATCTTCACAAATTGATTTATAACTGTCTTTTGTCGGGTAGAATCGCTTACGTCTTTAACAACCGGAATCAAGAAAGAATCTTCACGGTCAACTACTTTCCATTTTTCAACGATTTGTTTTATATGGGCTGAATATGGAAACCTGATTTCTTTCTGTTCACCAGTAGTACGTTTTGTTTTAGCTCTCACATAATAGATAAAACCGTTCTGGATATTGCTTTCTCTCATCAGGCAAAGGTCGGTCGGATTGGGTCCACCCATTAGGTAAAGTAATTTCCACATATCGAGGTAAAAGGCGTATGGATGTTTTTCTGGTAATTCAAAATCAAATATCTTTTGAAGTTCAGCCCGGTTTAAGGCAATCTTTCGACCTTTCCCTTTGGGAACTGACATTTTATCCTTCCCCTTTCCAAATGGATAATGGATCGTTATTTCTTCGTCGATAGCGCGATTATATAACCGGCGAAGCGCACGAAGATAAATCCCGATAGTTGTATTTGATTTCGGTTTTTCACCGCTTTGCATCCAAGTTTTATACTTTTCTAACTTTTCCTTTGTAAAATACTCAAACGGAACATCTTTTCCTTCAGTGAATGCTTTTAACGATGTCGCTGCATTGTTGTAACTAATGGCTGTACCAATACGGTCGGCGGCTTTCAGCTCATTAACAAGGGTATCGAATTGAAGAAATACCAGGTTTTTTGCATTCCGCATTTTTCCCAGCCTTGCTTTAAAGGCATCGAAGGTAAATGGGCTGAGGCTATCAGCAACTTTTTGAGCATCTAATTCAATCCCTTTCAAAACAATCTGAAGGTCTTTTAAAATTCCTGTAACCTTTGGGTTCATCGTCTTTTCAAAGATTGATTTATCGATTGAATAATTACCAGAACCATCAAACCGAAATCTTTCAAGTTTAGAGCCGTTTAGAACATTGTTCACCAACTCCTTTTTGATACCCAGATAAACCCTTTCACGTAAATAAGTAGCCCGAAGTTTTAACGGATAAACATTGTCTGCTTTTTTAATCCGGGTATCAAGATATATTGAGATAGTTGCGCCCATGTGTATATCACAATTGAAAATATAAACACAATTTGATACACAAAAATAACAAATATTGAATTATAACAAACAATAGTAGCTATTATTTTTTGTTATAAATATCAATAAAACAATACTTTTAAATAATTACTACTGATTACAACAAATAGTTAAACTCTGACTCTTAATCAGCGGGCCGAGGGTTCGAGTCCCTCCAGACCGACAAATTAAAAAGGCAGCAAGGATAACAATCTTGTTGCCTTTTCAATTACCTGAAAATAAAGGTAATCTCTAACCCAAACGATAGTTGCCCTCTTCCAAAAAGCGTATGGTCTTATTTATTTCGGCTGACATTAATGTATCTTCGGCAACAAATTTCACATGCCGACGATAATCTCCCATAAAATTTTCAAGGTATTCCGAAGTTTTCATTGGCCTTCTAAAATCCATTGCCTGAGCCGCGTTGTATAATTCTATAGCCAGAATACTATAAATATTACGGGCAACTTTTAAAGCCTTGGTAGCCGCATTTCCCCCCATACTTACATGGTCTTCCTGCTCGTTCGATGATGGTATTGAATCAACCGAGGCAGGAGTACTTAATTGCTTATTCTGGCTTACAATAGAAGCTGCTGCATATTGCGGGATCATGAACCCCGAATTCAAACCAGGATTGGCAACCAAAAATTCGGGTAAACTACGGTCTCCTGAAATTAACCGGTAAATTCGACGCTCAGATATACTGCCAATCTCGGAAAGCGCAATAGCTAAAAAATCTAACGACAACGCCAACGGTTCACCATGAAAATTTCCCCCAGAAACGATCTGGTCGTTAGCAACAAAAACAGTTGGATTGTCGGTTACAGAATTAATTTCAACTTCGACCACACCTGACACATAGCTTACTGCATCGCGAACAGCCCCATGAACCTGAGGAATACATCGAAATGAATACGGATCTTGAACATGTTTCTTTGCCCGGTTGATTAACTGGCTTCCTTCCAGCAATTTTCTAAAGTTCGCAGCAGTTTTAATTTGCCCAGCGTGAGGTCTAATTTCCTGTATCTGTGCCATAAATGGTTCAATCAGCCCATCAAAACTATCGAGCGAAAGAGCGCCAATAATATCCGCATAATCAACCAACCTGAAGGTTTTCAGAAGTGTGTAAACGGCATGGGCGCTCATAAACTGCGTTCCGTTTAAAAGGGCCAAGCCTTCTTTAGCTTGGAGCCGGATAGGCTCCCACCCCATTTCGTGCAACACTGCCAATGCCTCTTTTTTGATTCCATTCTGATAAACTTCGCCCATGCCTATCAGAGGTAAAAACAACTTGGCCAAAGGGGCCAAATCTCCACTAGCGCCCAGCGAACCTTGCTCGCAAACGATAGGCAAAATATTGTTGTTAAACAAATCGAGAATGCGCTGAACAGTAACAAGCTGAACAGCCGAATTTCCTTTTGCCAGTGCATGGGCTTTCAACAAAAGCATCAGACGAACAACATTGGCAGGTACTTCGGGTCCGAGGTTGCATGAATGCGAAATCACAAGATTTTCCTGCAATTTACTCAATTCGTCTTTCGAAACTTCAATATTGCAAAGGGCGCCAAACCCCGTGTTAATACCATATAGCGGCCCTTCGGTTTCGGCTATCTTTCGTTCGAGATAAGCCTTGCTTCTTTCAATCAATTGTTTCGATTCTTCTGACAAAACCAACATTTTGTGGTTCTCCAGAATATCTTCAATAATCGGATATGTTAATTTATCAGGTGATATATAATGAATTGCTCTTTCCATAAAAATTGTTTATAAATAATGATGAAATGCCGAAAGTTGGATATTGGAAATTCAATATTGGTTATTGGAATTTGGTTTTTAATAAGTTCCAATATTCAATACCCAATACCCAATACCCAATAAAAAGCGATGGAGCTTTCCCCCTTCGGGGGAACGGAAAGGGGGCTTCAGTTCAGGGGCAACGTATATCACCCCCAATAGATTTTGAAAAACGATATTCTTTGAGTAAACGGATCATTTTTCCCTGAAATTTACAGGGAAGTAACGCATTCCGGATTTATGCCGAAAGGATTTTTATCAGTTCCTGCTGATCAACTAATTGCTGCTCCCCAGTAACCATATTTTTCAGATTAATTTTCCCCTGTGCCATCTCATTTTCGCCCACAATAGCCACAAACGGGATTTTCTTGTTGTTGGCCCAGGTCATCTGCTTGGCCATTTTGCTTTGATCAGGAAAAATTTCGGCATTGATTCCGGCTTTCCTTGCAGCAGTCAAAACGGGCAAACAAAACGCTTCTTCCTTTTCACCAAAATTTACAAACATTAACTTCGTTGAATCGGCTGTGGCTAAAGGGAAAAGATTTAACTGCGTAAGCACATCGTAAATCCGGTCGGCCCCAAACGAAATACCAACACCCGAAACATTGGGCATCCCGAAAATACCGGTCAGGTCGTCATAACGTCCACCTCCGCAAATGCTACCTATCGCTACATCCTTGGCTTTTACCTCAAAGATTGCTCCTGTATAATAATTCAGACCACGGGCTAATGTTAAATCGAGTTCAACTTCGGTATTCAGTTCCAGCTTTGACAAATAAGCAAACAAGGTACGCACCTCGGTAATTCCTTTCGCCCCAATTTCAGACTGACCAATAGCAGATTCGAGCTGTAAAAGTTTCTCTGAAACCGTTCCTGAAAGGTGTAAAATTGGCTGAAGTCTGTTGACAGCATCCATCGAAATTCCTTTTTCAATGAGTTCTTCGTTTACTTTTTCCAAACCAATTTTATCAAGCTTGTCAATGGCAATGGTGATGTCCACAATGCGATCTTTCTCGCCAATCACTTCAGCAATTCCGGCTAATATTTTGCGGTTGTTTATTTTTATGGTAGTTTTTATTTTCAACTTGGAAAAAACTGCATCAACAATTTGTACCAGTTCCATTTCATTCAGCAACGAGTTACTACCCACAATATCAACATCGCACTGGTAAAACTCGCGGTAGCGTCCTTTTTGCGGGCGGTCGGCGCGCCAAACCGGTTGAATCTGGTAACGTTTAAACGGAAAAGAAATATTGTTGCGGTACTGAACCACAAAGCGGGCAAACGGCACTGTTAAATCATAGCGCAAACCTTTTTCCGAAATACGGTTTGTTAGCCGAATACTGTTCCGTTCCAATAATTCCTGATCGGAAAGTCCGTTAGCAAAGTCGCCTGAATTCAGAATTTTAAATAGCAGTTTATCACCTTCTTCGCCGTATTTACCCATCAAAGTCGAAAGGTTTTCCATCGCCGGAGTTTCGATAGGTTGGAATCCGTATAGACGAAAAATACTCTTGATGGTATCGAAAATGTAGTTCCGATTGGTCATTTCAGCCGGTGAAAAATCACGTGTTCCCTTTGGGATTGAAGGTTTCTGTGCCATAATTCTTTAAATTCTGAAGCCGCAAAATTAAGGAATTTCGCAATAAATAAGATAAAAGAGTTTTCGTTTATCGGTCATTATACTGCTTTGTTAAATTTTCAAGGTATAATTCACAGTCTTGTTCTCCTTCTTTTGGCGCCCAGGCAGCAAAATTTTTGTCGTTTTCGGATGAATATGGTCCGTCTTTAATTTCATACACAACACTGCCTTTTTCAAGAGAAAAAACTGTATGCCATATACCTGGAGCTATTTCTACGGCATAATTTCCTCTGTTTGGGTTGAGGTAAACAAAATCAATTGGATTTCCCAAATCATCGAAAAATACAACAACAAGGCTTCCTCGTAAAACAATAAAAACTTCACGTTTATCGGGTTTTTGATGCTTATGAGGCTGCACATAAGTACCAGGCTCAAATGCATTTAACATTCGGTTAACCGGATCAGCAAAACCCTCATGAAAGTTATGGTTCTTCCGCAACCTTGGCGAATCTTCAGCCATCCGGCTTAGTTTATCCAACATTTCTTTTGATACAATTTTCATACGCAAATATGGTTATTAATTTGTTAAATATTAAATGTGTACGTAAGAACTCCATGCCATAAAAAGTGGCTTTCTCCACAAGATTTACATGGCCTTTTGTGACTCCTCCTCGAAAATTGCTACCGTAGCATGATCGTTTCATTGCGTGAATAGTTGCTATATCTCAATTACTTATCTGTTCCAAAAAACATATTTAAAAGTTCTATTTTATTATGTACCTGTAGTTTTTCGAACAGTATTTGTATATGTCGGTGAACTGTTTTAAGCGATATTGATAACTCATTGGCAATCTGCTTGTATTCTAAACCTTTCTCAACCAGCTTAATGATTTCAATTTGCCGATCAGTAAGATCGAATTCACGAGAACGCATAGCAAACAATTCCCATTTTTCCGGTACAATCTTTTCAGGCATTTCAATTTGTGAATGAATAACATCGATGGCTTCCTGCAAACCGGCTTTACGGTGCCGTCTGGTATTTTTCAAAACTGAAGATATTTTAGCTTTCAATTCTTCCATTGAGAAGGGTTTAAAAATATAATCGGAAACACCCTGGGTAAGCATTTCTATTTTCTCTGCTTTATTTGATCGGGCTGTGATAAATATAAATGGGATTGAGTCATAAATCCTATTACCTGATACCATTCGGTAAAATTCAAATCCATCCATTTTATCCATCATTACATCCGATAAAATAATATCTGGTTTTGGTGAAGTTCTAAGCAAGTGCATAGCTGCCTCTCCATTTCTCGCTGAAAATACATTGTATTGATCCGCTAATTCATCTTTCATATAAAACAACAGTTCAGCATTATCTTCAACAAGTAACAGGTTTTGACGGTCTGACAAATACTCGTCCAAATGAGTTTTCATTTCTATATTTCGGGACATTACTAAAAATTGCTGACTGTTGTCACCACCAGAAACAGATGGAACAACTAATGGTATTTGTATTTCGAATGAAGTTCCCTTCCCCAATTCCGATTTCACAGCAATAGTGCCATTCAATGAATCAACAGTTTTTCGTACTAGATATAAACCTATACCGAATCCTGAACGACTGGTTTTCGATGTTGTTCCTTGAAAATAAAGGTCGAAAATGTGTGGAATAGTTGATGAGGCAATTCCAATGCCCGAATCGTTTACCACCAGAGATAACTTATCTTCAACTTTTGACAAGGTGATTTGAATCACATCTTGTTCTTGAGTAAATTTCATTGCATTACCGAAGAGATTATTTATAATCCGTTCTACAGCAAGAGGATCGGCCTTGATGAAGAGGTTCTCACTAAGTTCATAACGGAAAGTACGATTTTGTTGCTTGGCTTCCGCACTGTACAGTGGCATTTTCATTGTTAATATTCCTGATAGATTACATATTTGATTATGATCATACATCACCTCGCC
Organism: uncultured Prolixibacteraceae bacterium; assembly: GCA_937915865.1. Classification (GTDB taxonomy): domain Bacteria; phylum Bacteroidota; class Bacteroidia; order Bacteroidales; family Prolixibacteraceae; genus Aquipluma. The sequence goes on from CALGIG010000022.1 coordinate 104,662, forward strand.
TTTTTCAAATTTTTCGACATCGAGAAAAAGAACCATATCTTCCCGTAATAAGTTAAAGTTTTGTTTCACAATATCAAGTTCATTCGAAGGGGCAATCCGTTTCGAATACCTATCGAGATAATTACCAATTAATGTAAGTGGAGTCTTGATTTCGTGTGCTACATTGATGAAATAATTAGTTCTTTGCCTGCTTGTATTTTCAATTTTCTCCATAGCCAAGCTTAAATTACGGGTACTTTCTTCAACTTTTTTCTCAAGGTTCTCCTTTAGTTCAACCAAATCAGAAAACTCTTTATTAAATCTTTGGGCTAAAGCATAGGCAAACGTAAAAGCAACAGCAACCTTTAAAAAGTTATTTATAACCCAAAACGGAAAGTAATCGTTTACTATCGAGGAGCTGGTAATTAATCGATAAACCCAAATGTAGCTAATATACAATAAAGTAGTCCATCCTATAATTTTACTGCTTCGGTCGATACTTACATTTTTTCGTAATAATGGTACAAAATCCCTCAGCAATAACCCAATAAAACCACCAAGGGCAATCCACATAATTAGAAATAAATAATAGTGATATTGCTCGATGTCTAAAAAAATTGGAACTGCACTTACTATAGCCATACTGGTAAATCCCCAATATACTTTATTCAATATTAAGATTGCTGAATAACCCGGTTTAAATAAATACTGAAGAATAAGCAGAATACATTTCAACAAGATTAACCAGCTAAACGAAACCAAGAAAGTATTCCAGGCAGGTACATTAATAACGTTCTGAAACAAAATACCGAACTGGCAGGTATCTAAATAAATATAAAGTAGTAAACCAAAAAACAAGCCTGAGAAATACAAATAAAGTCTCCCTTCGGGAAAAGATTTCCGACCAAGATAAATAATGAAATGGTAAATAATGAGTGAAATAAGTATAGTAAACACAGCAAATTCAGTCAGCATAATGAAAATACTTTGCTCTTGTGCTACTATTTGGTTAATAATGTCCATGAGTTTTGGTTAGTAATATCCATTGTGGAAGCGCAAGATAGTCACAATATTTAGCAACAGAAAACAAACTGTTTAACAATTAAAAAACACACATGGAACGACGTTCATTTATAAAAAATGCAAGCCTCGCTGCCGGATTGATGGCGACTGCTCCTTCATTATCGTTTGGGAATAGTACTGATAACTGTAATTTTCCCCTACTCGATCTACACGTTCACACAACACCTCAGTTCACCATCGACCAAATTATGACCATTGGGAAATCGAAGGGGATGAAGTTCGGTATAGTAGATCATCCTATCAGTTGGGCATTAAAGGATGATAACGATCTGAAAAATTACATACTGAATTTACGAAAATATCCTGTTTATATAGGTTTGCAGCCAACTTATCCGGGATGGTACAAAAATTATTCAGCAGAATTGCTGGCCCAGGTAGATTACATTTTAATGGACCCGCAAATGGTACCTATGGGAAATGGCGATACATGGAAAATCTGGGAATTCGACACTTATATAGACAACACAGAAGATTTTATGAAACGTTACATGGATTATGCCTTACAAATACTCGAAAACGAGCCTATAAACATTTTTGCCTGGCCTTTATTTTTGCCAGTCTGCATTGCACGCGACTATTACAGTTTGTGGACAGAAGAACGTATGCAGCAAATTATTACGACTGCAAAAAAACGAAACATTGCCCTCGAAATAAACGACATGGCACATACTCCACATGCCGAATTTATTTGGAAAGCTAAAGAGCAAGGGTTAAAATTCACTTTCGGATCAGATTCACGCAACATGAATGTCGGAAAGTTGTCTTATTGCAAACGAATTGCTGAAAAGTGTGGATTAACTGCAACAGACTTTTATACCCCTGTGCACAAAACCGGAATATTGTGACTATAATTAATAATCTTGTGAAGAAACTAAACACAAAGTAAAACTTACCTATAAATTAAGATAAAAACTTTGTCAAAAAAGCTGATTAAAAGCCAAAGTCCGAAATGAGTAACCCCATTTCGGACTTAAAGCTAGAAGTCCAATAATTTTTTATTCAGTCAGCTTTTTATATTTTACCCGTTGCGGAACAACATCACCCATACGTTTCCTACGATTTTCCTCGTAATCAGAGAAACCACCTTCAAAAAACACGATCTTCGAACCACCTTCGAAAGCCAGAATATGGGTGGCAATACGGTCGAGGAACCAACGGTCGTGTGAAATTACTACAGCACAACCGGCAAAGTTATCCAACCCTTCTTCAAGCGCACGAAGGGTATTGATATCAATATCGTTGGTTGGCTCATCAAGCAAAAGAACATTACCTTCCTCTTTCAATGCCATAGCTAAATGCAAACGATTCCGTTCTCCGCCTGACAAATAGCCACATTTCTTTTCCTGGTCGGCTCCTCCAAAATTAAACCGCGACACATAAGCACGCGCGTTGATCTGGCGTCCACCAACATTCATCAGATCATTACCTCCTGAAATTACCTGAAACACTGTTTTTTCAGGATCAATGGCTTTGTGTGTTTGATCGACATAAGCAATTTTTACAGTTTCACCAACTTCGAATGTTCCTCTGTCAGCATTTTCTAACCCCATTATTAGTTTAAACAATGTAGTTTTGCCAGCTCCGTTCGGACCAATCACGCCAACAATACCATTGGGCGGAAGTACAAAACTTAGATTTTCAAACAATAGACGGTTGCCATACCCCTTAGCTACTTCATTGGCTATAATAACCTTTTCGCCTAAACGAGGGCCATTAGGAATAAAAATTTCAAGTTTTTCCTCCTTTTGCTTAACGTCTTCGTTAACCATTCGGTCGTATGCACCTATACGGGCTTTCGATTTAGCCTGACGAGCCTTCGGAGCCATCCTGATCCAATCTAACTCACGTTCCAGTGACTTCCTTCTTTTAGAAGCCACTTTTTCTTCCATCTCCATTCGCTTCGACTTCTGATCCAGCCATGAAGAATAGTTTCCTTTCCACGGAATGCCTTCTCCTCGGTCAAGTTCAAGTATCCAGCCAGCCACATTGTCGAGGAAATAACGATCGTGGGTGATGCAAATAACCGTTCCTTTATACTGCTGAAGGTGCATTTCCAACCATTGGATCGACTCGGCATCGAGGTGATTGGTCGGTTCATCGAGTAACAGTACATCAGGTTCTTTCAATAACAACCGGCAAAGGGCAACACGACGGCGTTCACCACCAGAAAGCTCCCTGACAGGTTGATCGTCTGGAGGACATTGCAAGGCATCCATTGCACGTTCAAGTTTAGCATCTAAATTCCAGGCATCAAACCGGTCAATTTTATCCTGAAGATCGGCTTGCTCGATATATAACTTATCCATTTTATCTTGGTCCTCATAAACTTCCGGATCACCAAATTTCAGATTTATATCTTCATACGCCTTTAATACGTCTACAATTTCCTGAACGCCTTCTTGAACAATTTCTTTTACAGTTTTATTATCATCAAGTTTAGGGTCCTGTTCAAGATAACCAACAGTATATCCTGGAGAAAAAACAACTTCCCCCTGATAAGAACTCTCCAATCCAGCTATAATCTTCAATAAAGTAGATTTTCCAGAACCATTCAAACCAATAATTCCAATTTTTGCTCCCAGAAAAAATGAAAGTGAAATATCTTTTAGTACTTGCTTCTGTGGTGGGTAAGTCTTGCTTACCTTGTACATTGAGAAAATAATCTTATTATCGTCGCTCATTTTTGTATAATTTACAGATAAAAAATCAAATATAGTAATTCAGCTATCCAACGAGTCATTTGGATTACCAAAAATAAACCTTTTTAACATTCAAAATAATTAGTTTTGAAGCTATATATAATACACTTGATTCGTGAAGTTATTAATAGTTGATGATAATCCGGTAAACCAAAAACTTCTTTTTTATTCTTTAAAGAAGTATTTTGAAGTTGTTACTGCCAACAATGGATTGGAAGCAGTTATTTTATTAGATAATGAAATTTTTGACATTGTTTTGATGGATTTATCAATGCCAGTGATGGATGGTGCTGAAGCAACGCTTCGGATTAGAAAATCGATCAACGAAAAAAACAGAAATATTCCAATCATCTTTTTAACCACCAACGATTACGATCACGAAAGGGAACGTTGTATGAACAATGGTGCCAGCGAATATCTTCTTAAACCTATTGACATTGATCTTCTTATCAAAACTATTGAAGAGCATCTTGCTGTAAAATAAGATTAAAATTACTTTCGCCCCAAAGTACATTTTCTATAAAAAAAGAGGCTGAACTCAAACGAGACAGCCTCTTTCCATTTTATTTGAAGTTCTTATTCTTCAGTTTTTTCAGGAGTTGAAGATTTTGTTTCTTCAACAGCAGCCGTAACCTCAGATTTTTTCTTTGAACTACGACGTGAGCGACCTGCTTTTGCCTTGCTAATTTTTGCAGCCAACATGTTTTCATTAAAGTCAACTAACTCAATGATACACATTTCAGCATTGTCGCCAATACGATTACCAGTCTTAAGAATACGTGTATATCCTCCAGGACGATCTCCCACTTTTTCAGCTACTTCTCTGAATAAAATAGCAACAGCAGTTTTACTCTTAAGGTTTTCAAAAACAACCCTGCGCGAATGAGTAGAATCGTCTTTAGCTTTAGTAATAAGTGGTTCAACAAATACTCTTAAAGCTTTAGCTTTAGCCAAAGTGGTAGTAATCCTTTTGTGAAAAATCAATGAACTGGCCATATTGGACAACATTGCTTTTCTATGGGCACTTGTTCTACCTAAATGGTTAATTTTTTTATTATGTCTCATTTTTACCTATTCCTTATCAAGTTTATACTTACTGATATCCATTCCGAAGGTCAGATTCAGACTCACCAACAAATCATCAAGTTCAGTGAGTGATTTCTTACCGAAATTACGGAATTTGAGCAAATCGTTTCGATTGTAAGTAACCAATTCTCCTAATGTTTCAACATCAGCTGCTTTTAGGCAGTTCAATGCACGAACAGAAAGATCCATGTCAACCAGTTTCGTTTTCAAAAGCTGACGCATGTGCAAAACCTCTTCATCAAATTCTTCATTAGCAAATTTCTCATCTGAATCAATTGTAATCTTTTCGTCAGAGAACAACATGAAATGATAAATCAAAATTTTAGCAGCTTCTTTCAGTGCATCTTTAGGATGGATTGAACCATCAGTAGTGATTTCAAAAACCAACTTTTCATAGTCAGTTTTTTGCTCAACACGATAATTTTCGATTGCATATTTCACATTCTTGATCGGAGTGTAAATTGAATCGATCGGAATTACTCCAAACTCAGCATCGATAGGCTTATTTTCAGCGCTAGGTATATATCCACGACCTTTGTTGATGGTAATATCCATCTGCAATTTAACTTCAGGTTCCATCCGGCAAATTATTAGCTCTGGATTCAAAACACGGAAGCCGGTCATAAATTTATTAATGTCCCCGGCAGTAAATATTTCCTGTCCGGTGATAGAGATTGAAACCTTTTCACTATCAAAATCTTCAACCTCGCGTTTAAATCTAATTTGCTTTAGATTAAGGATAATTTCAGTAACATCTTCCATTACACCTTTAATAGTTGCAAATTCATGATCAACTTTGTCGATTTTAACAGTGGTGATTGCATAACCTTCCAAAGAGGATAACAGAATTCTACGTAAAGCATTACCAATAGTAATACCATAACCTGGTTCCAATGGACGGAATTCAAATTTTCCGTACTTATCATCGGTTTCAACCATTATAACTTTGTCGGGTTTTTGGAACGCTAATATTGCCATAATAATACTGAGTATATGATTATTTAGAATACAACTCTACGATAAGCTGTTCTTTAATGTTTTCAGGAATTTCTGCTCTTTCCGGACGGTTAAGAAATTTACCAGCCAATTGAGAGTTATCCCATTCCAACCATGCATATTTACTGGCGCGGCGCGAATTCAAAGAAGTAGTAATAACTTCCAATGATTTTGATTTTTCGCGAACGCTTACGATATCACCTGGGCGTAAATGAAAAGATGGAATGTTCACAACTTCACCATTTACATTAATGTGTTTGTGAGAAACCAACTGACGGGCAGCTGCACGTGTTGGAGCAATTCCTAAACGGAAAACAACATTATCCAGGCGAGCTTCTAGTAATTGCAGTAATACTTCACCAGTTACACCTTTAGAGGCAGAAGCTTTTTGAAATAGGTTTGAGAATTGTCTTTCCAATACACCATACATGTACTTAGCTTTCTGTTTTTCCTTTAACTGCAACCCATATTCCGATTTTTTACGTCTGCGACTAGCTAAACCATGAAATCCCGGTGGATAATTTTTCTTTTCAAGTACTTTATCTGGACCGAAAACTGGTTCACCAAATTTCCGGGCAATTTTTGATTGTGGTCCTCTATATCTTGCCATTTCTGTCTTAATTAATTAGATTAAACACGTCTCCTTTTTGCAGGACGACAACCGTTATGTGGTAATGGAGTAACATCAACAATTTCGCTAACCTGTATACCAACGCTACTGATAGCACGAATTGCTGATTCGCGGCCATTACCCGGACCTTTAACGTAAACTTTTACTTTTCTTAAGCCAAGATCATAAGCAGTCTTAGCACATTCTTCTGAAGCTACCTGAGCGGCATAAGGAGTGTTCTTTTTTGAACCTCTAAAACCTTTTTTCCCAGCAGACGACCATGAAATAACTTCACCATTGCCATTTGTCAATGAAATAATGATGTTATTAAACGAAGAATGTATATGTGCCTGCCCGATAGCTTCAACAACGACAACGCGTTTTTTTGTAGTACCAGTCTTTTTTGCCATAATTCAAATATCAATTATTTAGTGGCTTTTTTCTTATTAGCAACAGTTTTTCTCTTTCCTTTACGGGTACGAGCATTATTTTTGGTGCTCTGTCCACGAACAGGTAAGCCAATACGATGACGAATACCACGGTAACAACCAATATCCATCAAGCGTTTAATATTCATCTGGGTTTCGGAACGTAATTCGCCTTCAACTTTGATGCTTCCACTAATAGCCGCGCGAATAGCTGCCAACTGATCGTCAGTCCAATCCTGAACTTTAATATTTCCATCAACGCCAGCTTTTTCCAGAAGGGTTTTCGAAAGATTACAACCTATACCATAAATATAAGTTAAGGCAATCTCTCCTCTTTTATTATTAGGGATGTCAACTCCACTTATACGAGCCATAAAATAAATTTTTTACAAAGTTAATTAATTATCCCTGACGTTGTTTGTACTTCGGATTCTTCTTGTTAATCACATACAAACGGCCTTTTCTGCGTACTATTTTGCAGTCGGCACTACGTTTTTTAATGGATGCTCTTACTTTCATTATTTTGTGCTTTAGTTTTTATATCTAAAAGAAATTCTTCCTTTTGTCAGGTCGTATGGCGACATTTCAACTTTTACTTTATCTCCCGGCAAAATTTTGATGTAATGCATACGCATTTTACCTGAAATATGTGCTGTTATAATATGTCCATTTTCCAACTCAACCCTGAACATTGCATTCGATAATGATTCAATGATTGTTCCGTCTTGTTCTATTGACGATTGTTTTGCCATAAATATTTATTAATTATCTAGTATTCTGATGTTTAATTGATCAGAGAAAAAGATTTTTATTTTCTGCTAATAAATCCGGCAAAAGTACAAGAATTTACCGGATTTATCTCGCTATTTATGAATTTAAATTAACAAGTTTAGAACTTTCATTAATCCAAGACAACAATGCCAAACTATTAGTATGCACCGCCAGAACGTCCTTTAATTCGGCCTGATTTCATCAAACCATCATAATGACGCATCAAAAGGTGACTTTCAATTTGCTGTAAGGTATCCAACACAACACCAACTAAAATCAACAACGAAGTTCCACCATAAAAATAGGCGAACTGCTGATTGATCCCAGCCATCATTGCAAAGGCAGGCAGAATTGTAATAATACCAAGGAAAATAGATCCTGGTAATGTAATTCGCGACATGATAGTATCGAGGAATTCAACTGTTTTCTTCCCCGGTTTTACACCAGGAATAAAACCTCCGTTCTTTTTCATGTCTTCAGCCATTTGTAATGGATTGACTGTAATAGCTGTATAAAAATATGTAAAAAGGATAACTAACAAAAATTGAGTAAGGTTATACCAAAGACCCGTGTGATTTGAAAAAGCAGCCGCAAAACCACTCATACTGTCGGATTTGGCAAAACCAGCAAGACTAATAGGAATAAACATAATCGCCTGTGCGAAAATGATAGGCATAACACCAGCAGCATTCACTTTCAGTGGAATATACTGACGAACACCTCCATATTGTTTGTTACCAACGATGCGTTTTGCGTATTGTACAGGAATTTTGCGGGTTCCCTGAACCAACAAAATTGCACCCATAAATACAACAGCAAGAGCAACAAACTCAACAAGGAACATAACCATACCACCACCTTGCTGTTCTATGCGCGAAACAAATTCAGCAACAACAGAGTGAGGTAATCTGGCCATAATACCTACCATGATAATCAACGATATACCATTTCCAATACCTTTATCAGTAATACGTTCACCGAGCCACATTACAAACATAGAACCAGCCGTTAAGATGATAATTGATGGAATTGTAAATAATGTTCCGGTAACAGCAAAAGCAGCTTCAGGTAATTGATTATGTAGATTTACAAGGTATGCAGAACCCTGGAAAACCAGAATAATAACAGTCAGGTAACGAGTTATCTGATTGATTTTTCGACGTCCGGATTCTCCTTCCTTTTGCATCCGTTGAAAATAAGGTACAGCTATACCCAACAACTGGATTACAATAGAGGCCGAAATATATGGCATAATCCCTAAAGCAAAAATAGATGCTTTAGAGAAAGCTCCACCCGAGAACATATCCAACAATCCGAGCAACCCCTCGGAAGTTTGGTTTTTAAGCTGAGCCAGCTGGGCCGGATCAACACCAGGCAATGAAACGTACGAACCTAAACGATATATCAAAAGTAAGAACAATGTGATCCCCAACCGAGATCTCAGATCTTCAATCTTATAAATATTCTTTAGGGTTTCAATAAACTTTTTCATCGGGTTAGAGTATTTCGGTTGAACCTTGTAGTTTTTCTATGGTCTCTTTTGCCCTCTTTGAAAAGGCATGCGCTTTAACTTCCAATTTAAGGTTTAATACTCCATCTCCCAAGATCTTCACTTTATCCCTTTTGGAAGCTAAACCAGCTTCAACCAAAGCATTAACATCTATTGTAGTTAAATTCAAAGACTCAGCTAATTCTTGAAGAACATCAAGGTTGATAGCTTTAAATTCACTTCTGTTGATGTTTTTAAAGCCAAATTTAGGTACAACACGTTGTAAAGGCATCTGACCTCCTTCAAAACCACGACGACTTTTATATCCTGATCTTGATTTAGCTCCTTTATGCCCCCTTGTGGAAGTTCCACCATGACCAGAACCCTGGCCACGACCAATGCGTTTTACGCTCTTTGTTGAACCTTCAGCAGGTTTAAGATTACTTAAATCCATATTTATTGATCTTAATAAGTTTAAACTTCTTCAACAATTACGAGATGCTTAACTTTAGCAACCATTCCCATAATTTGCGGAGTTACTTCATGAACCACAGAGTGGTTAAGTTTCTTGATTCCGAGTGCAACAAGGGTAGCTTTTTGCGTCTTATCCGAACCAATTTTACTTTTTACTTGTGTAATTTTTATCTTAGCCATAACTCCTTATCCATTAAATACTTTATCCAACGTTACTCCACGATGATCAGCCACAGTATGGGCATCACGCAATTCGAGCAATGCATTCATAGTTGCTTTAACAAGATTGTGTGGATTCGATGATCCTTTTGACTTGCAAAGGATATTGTGTACTCCAACACTTTCTAGCACAGCACGCATAGCACCACCAGCTTTTACTCCGGTACCGGTAGTTGCTGGTTTAAGGAATACACGGGCACCACCAAATTTAGCTTCTTGTTCGTGAGGTATTGTGCCTTTGTAAATTGGTACTTTTACCAAGTTCTTTTTAGCAGCATCAACACCTTTTGAAATTGCAGTAGTTACTTCACTGGCTTTTCCTAAGCCCCAGCCTACGATGCCATCTTCGTTACCAACTACAACAATAGCCGAAAAACTAAATGTTCTACCCCCTTTGGTTACTTTGGTTACACGGTTAATAGCTACCAACCGATCTTTCAGCTCCAAATCACTGGTTTTTACTTTTCTGATATCTCCTGCCATAACTATTAAAATTTAAGGCCACCTTCACGGGCAGCTTCAGCTAATTTTTTAACTCTTCCGTGATATAAATAACCGTTACGATCGAATACAACTGTAGTAATTCCGGATGCAAGTGCTTTCTCAGCAACTGCTTTACCTACTTTAGCAGCAATTTCAACTTTAGTACCCTCGGTACCAGTGAAATCTTTACTTAAAGAAGATACTGCTAAAAGAGTTGTTCCTGACAAATCATCAATCAACTGGGCATAAATTTGCTTGTTGCTTCTGAATACATTCAAACGTGGTTTTTCAGCAGTTCCGGATACAATTTTCCGGATTCTCTTCTTAATTCTATATCTTCTTTCTTGCTTTGTTAAAGCCATGATGTCTAAATTTTACTATTTAGCGCCAGCCGATTTACCAGCTTTACGTCTAATATTTTCACCAACAAATTTAACACCTTTACCTTTGTAAGGCTCTGGTTTCCTGAAGGATCTGATTTTAGCTGCAATATGACCAAGTAATTGTTTATCGCAGCTCGACAGAGTTACAATTGGATTGCTACGTTTATCACTCTTTGCTTCAACTTTAACTTCCGGCGGAAGTTGAAGATAAGTATGGTGTGAATAACCTAAAACCAAATCAATAACTTGACCATCATTTTCAGCACGGTAACCAACACCTACAAGCTCAAGCTTAATTTCATAGCCTTTAGACACTCCAACAACCATATTGTTAAGAAGTGCACGATAAAGACCATGCATTGCACGGTGTTTTTTCTCGTCAGAAGGACGGTTTACAGTTAAAGTGTTTCCTTCAACAGTAAGTTTGATTTCAGGATCAACCTGTTGTGATAATTCTCCTTTGGGGCCTTTTACTGTAACCAAATTAGTCTCGCTCACTGTAAAATTTACGCCTGCAGGTATTTCAATGGGTAGTTTACCTATCCTTGACATTACTTTTCCCTCCTAAGATTAATAAACGTAACATAAAACTTCACCACCAACGCCTAATTCACGAGCTTCTTTGTCGGTAATGACGCCTTTAGATGTAGAAATCACTGCAATACCCAATCCATTAAGTACACGTGGAATATTATCAGTATGGCAATACTGACGTAAACCTGGTTTACTTACCCTTTTAATTGCTTTAATTGCAGGAATACGGGTTTCTGGATGGTATTTCAAAGCAATTTTAATATTGCCCTGATAGTTCACATCATCTTCAAACTTATAGTTGAGGATGTATCCTTTATCTTTCAAAATTTTGGTAATTTCTTTCTTGATATTGGATGCAGGGATATCAACCACACGATGCTTTGCTTTCTGTGCATTTCTGATTCGTGTCAGATAGTCTGCTATTGGATCTGTAATTTTGCTCATTACTTCTTAATTATAAATTACCAACTTGCTTTTTTAACACCCGGAATTAAACCAGTAGAAGCCATTTCGCGGAAATTGATCCTGCTGATTCCGAATTGACGCATATAACCTTTCGGACGACCGGTTAATTTACACCTGTTGTGCAGGCGAATGCGGGAAGAATTCTTAGGTAACTTTTGAAGTCCGATATAATCACCTTCAGCCTTAAGCATGGCTCTTTTTTCGGCATATTTTTCAATAAGTGCAGCCCTTTTTACTTCCCGAGCTTTCATTGATTCCTTAGCCATATCTTAATTCTTTTTAGCATTTTTAAATGGTAAACCTAACTCTTTCAGCAACGCATAGCCTTCTTCGTCAGTATTGGCTGTGGTTACGAAAGTTATATTCATCCCGTTGATGCGAGTTACTTTATCCAGTACGATTTCCGGGAAGATAATTTGCTCAGGAATACCTAAGGTATAATTACCCCGGCCATCCATTTTTCCTTCAATACCTTTGAAATCGCGAATACGGGGAAGAGATACACTGATCAGACGATCAAGGAACTCGTACATACGTTCTCTGCGCAATGTAACTCGAACACCAATAGGCATTTTTTTCCTTAACTTGAAGTTAGAGATATCTTTTTTAGATTTGGTAGATACTGCTTTTTGTCCAGCGATGTTTGTAATTTCTTCGGTGGCAACTTCAATCAGTTTTTTGTCTGAAATAGCAGCTCCAACTCCCTGATTGATAACAATCTTCTCCAACTTCGGTGCCTGCATTACATTTGTGTAGGACATTTCCTTCATCAATGCAGGAACAACCTCGTCTAAGTATTTTTTCTTAAGTGTTGGTACGTAAGCCATTACTTAATCTCCTCTCCTGATTTTTTTGAATAACGAACTAATTTACCTTTATCATCCAGCCTCCGTCCAATACGAGTAGGTTTCCCGGTTTTTGGGTCCTTGTTCATAAGGTTGGAAATGTGAATAGGTGCTTCCTTCTCTACAATACCACCTTGCGGATGTTTTGCATTGGGTTTTGTATGTTTTTTTACCATATTAACACCTTCCACAATAGCTTTCTCGGTTGCTCTGATTACTTCGAGCACTTTTCCCTCACGTCCTTTGTAATTGCCAGCAATTACTATAACTGAGTCGCCTTTTTTAATGTGAAATTTTCTCTGCATTTCTTTAATTTTATGCATTAAAGTACTTCAGGAGCAAGTGAAATAATCTTCATGTTCTGGTCACGAAGTTCTCTTGCTACGGGTCCGAATATACGAGTTCCGCGCATTTCACCAGCATTATTCAGTAAAACTACAGCGTTGTCGTCGAATCGGATATATGATCCATCGGGACGACGAACTTCTTTGGTGGTCCGAACAACAATAGCTTTAGACACGGCACCTTTTTTCATGTCACTTCCCGCTATAGCACTTTTTACTGTAACTACAATGGTATCGCCAAGTGTGGCATAGCGCTTACGGGTTCCGCCTAATACGCGGATAACGAGCACTTCTTTGGCCCCACTATTATCGGCAACGGTACATCTTGTTTCCTGTTGTATCATGATTACTTAGCTCTTTCTATGATTTCCACTAATCTCCAACATTTTTGCTTACTGATCGGACGTGTTTCCATTATCCGAACTATATCACCAATGTTGCAGTCGTTCTTTTCATCGTGGGCGTAAAATTTCGAAGTTTTATTAACAAACTTTCCGTAGATCGGATGTTTTTCTTTGCGGTGTTCTGCAACAACAATAGTATTCTGCATCTTGTTGCTAACAACAACTCCAATACGCTCCTTCCTTAGATTTCTTTCCATTACTAACTCTGTTTTGCGTTAATTTCCCTTTGACGTAGAATGGTTTTCAGACGTGCAATATCTTTTCTCAAATTCACGATAACCTGTGGATTTTCGAGCTGTGAAATAGCATGATTCATTTTCATCCTGGTTAAGGAATCTTTGTTAGCATCAATTCTTTCCAGAATTTCGCCTGTTGATAATTCAATAATTTCAGATGTTTTCATTATTCAGCTGTTTCTGTTTCAACATAATCACGTCTTACAACGAACTTCGTAGTTACCGGCAGTTTTTGTGCAGCTAAACGCAATGCTTCCTTTGCAACCTCAAACGGAACGCCTTCAGCTTCAATCAAAATTCGACCTGGTGTAATCGGAGCAACGAATGCTTCCGGAGCACCTTTACCTTTACCCATACGTACCTCAGCAGGTTTTTTAGTAATCGGTTTATCGGGGAATACACGGATCCATATCTGACCCTGACGTTGCATATAACGGGTCACCGCAACCCTGGCAGCTTCGATCTGCCTTCCGGTAAGCCACGTTTGTTCCAACGATTTTATACCAAAAGATCCGAACGCAAGTTGGTTACCTCTCTGAGCCAAACCCTTCATTCTTCCCTTTTGTACTCTTCTAAATTTTGTCTTTTTCGGTTGTAACATCCTTATCTAATTCTGAAAGGTTTACAAATTATTTTCTTTTTTTCTTAAATCCGCCACCTTTTGGTGCACCTTCGTTCGGACGTCTTCCTTCAGATTTCTGTCCTACGTTTGGTGAAAGGTCACGTTTTCCATAAATCTCGCCTTTGCAAATCCAAACCTTAACTCCAAGTAATCCGGTTTTTGTTAAAGCTTCGCCTAAGGCATAATCTATATCAGCCCTCAGAGTATGCAATGGAGTACGACCATCTTTGTACATTTCTGAACGTGCCATTTCAGCACCGTTTAAACGGCCCGAAACCTGAACTTTGATACCTTGTGCTCCCATTCTCATGGTAGAAGCAATAGCCATTTTTACTGCACGGCGATAAGCAATTTTACCTTCGATTTGGCGTGCAATGTTTACTGCAACAATTTTGGCATCTAATTCCGGACGTTTGATCTCAAAAATATTGATCTGAACTTCCTTGTTGGTGATCTTTTTTAATTCTTCTTTCAGTTTATCAACTTCCTGACCACCTTTGCCAATAATAATACCAGGGCGTGAGGTGTGAACAGTGATAGTAATTAGCTTCAGGGTACGTTCAATGATAATCTTTGAAACACTTGCTTTTGCCAAACGGGCATTCAAGTATTCTCTGATTTTAAAATCTTCCACGAGCTTATCACCATAGTTGTTTCCACCGAACCAGTTGGAATCCCATCCTTTGATGATTCCTAAACGATTAGCGATTGGATTAACTTTTTGTCCCATGTATTATTATTTATTCTGTTTCTTTAACTAAACTACCAAGACTAACTGTAACGTGGTTCGATCTTTTCTTGATCCTGTGAGCACGTCCCTGCGGAGCAGGTTGCAGTCTTTTCAATATTCTTCCTGAATCAACAGAAATAGTTTTCACAACTAAATTGCTTTCTTCTAAACGACTACCTTCGTTTTTAGCCTGCCAGTTTGCGATAGCCGACATGACTAATTTTTCGAGGCGACGTGAAGCTTCTTTACCTGAAAACTTAAGTACATCAAGAGCTCTGTTCACTTCCATTCCACGAACCATATCGGCGACAAGCCTCATTTTTCGTGGGGAAGTCGGACAATCTTTCAAAACAGCAAAATACTGCTGTTTTTTAGCTTCCTTACGTTCGTTTGCACTATTTCTTTTTCTAGCACCCATCGTGAATTCTTTTAATAGTTAATGAGAAACTCATGCCTTATTTCTTGCCTTTGGCATGTCCCCTGAAAGTTCTTGTAGGTGCAAATTCACCAAATTTATGGCCTACCATGTTTTCAGTTACATAAACCGGGATGAATTTATTCCCGTTGTGAACAGCAATGGTATGTCCTACAAAGTCAGGAGAAATTACTGATGCTCTGGCCCAGGTTTTTACAACCGATTTTTTGTTTGCTTCATTCATCACCAAAACTTTACGTTCCAGCTTGAAATCGATAAACGGCCCTTTCTTTAATGAACGACTCATATTCTTCTCCTTTTAATTATTTCTTGCGTCTTTCTACAATATACCTGTTGGAAGCTTTCTTCAATGCACGGGTTTTGAAGCCTTTAGCTAATTTACCTTTGCGAGAACGTGGGTGTCCTCCTGAAGAACGTCCTTCACCACCACCCATTGGGTGATCAACCGGGTTCATAGCAACACCACGAACGCGTGGTCTTCTGCCTAACCACCTGGTGCGACCAGCTTTACCTGATTTTTCCAGGTTGTGTTCGGTATTTCCAACAATACCTACTGTAGCACGACAAGTTACGAGCACCATTCTAGACTCGCCCGAAGGCAATTTCACGATAGCATACTTTCCTTCTCTTGAAGTTAACTGAGCATAAGCTCCGGCACTACGAGCCATCACACCTCCCTGACTTGGATGAAGTTCAATGTTATGAATCAATGTTCCAAGAGGTATTTCCGACAGTGGCAATGTATTACCAATTTCAGGAGCCACACCGCTTCCGCTCTCGATCTTCTGGCCAACTTTTAAACCGTTTGGTGCCAGCATGTATCGTTTTTCGCCATCAGGATAAACCAAAAGGGCGATACGAGCGGTACGATTTGGATCGTACTGAATGGATTCTACAACAGCAACAATACCATCTTTATCGCGTTTGAAGTCGATAAAACGGTATTTGCGTTTGTGGCCACCACCTATATACCTCATTGTCATACGTCCCTGGCTGTTTCTACCGCCAGTAGAGCGCATGGGCTGTAACAATGATTTTTCAGGTGTTGATGCAGTAATGGTATCAAAGCCACCAACAATTTTGTGCCTTTGACCCGGAGTAACTGGATTTAATTTTCTTACTGCCATTTTTTATTAAATATTACTATAAAAATCAATAGACTGTCCTTTGGCTACTGTTACAATAGCTTTTTTGCTTTTTCCGGTTGTTCCGCTAATGATTCCGGCTTTGGTGAAGCGTGTTTTTCTTTTTCCACCGTGAATCAATGTATTTACAGATTCAACAGAAACATTATATAAGCCTTCAATAGCTTTTTTAATTTCTATCTTAGTGGCGTCCTGATTAACAATAAAACCATAACGGTTAAGACCTTCGGCCTGCTTTGTCATCTTTTCGGTAACAATCGGTTTAATTAAAATTTCCATTTTCAAGCCTTTTAAATCTTAAACAATTCTTCAATTTTACTTACTGAGCTCTCCATAACTACTACTTGTTTCGCATTCAATATCTGATAAGTATTTAATTCTGAAGTAGTTACAACAGAAACACCCTGTAAATTTCTGGAGGACAAATATATATTTTTATTTTCTTCCGGTAAAACGAAAAGTGACTTTTTATCATTAATTTTCAGATTATTACTGATTTGCACAAATTCGCGTGTTTTGGGAGTTTCTAAAGTGAAATCCTCAACTACCAGAATAGCATCTTCCTTTGCTTTGTATGATAAAGCCGATTTACGGGCAAGCTCTTTTACTTTTTTGTTTAATTTGAAATCGTAATTGCGTGGACGAGGACCAAAAACGCGGCCTCCACCAACAAATACAGGCGATTTCATACTACCAGCGCGAGCACCACCAGTACCTTTTTGTTTTTTCAGTTTCTTGGTACTGCCGGCAACTTCGGCCCGTTCTTTCGACGCATGGGTTCCTTGTCTTTTATTGGCCATGATTTGTTTCACATCCAAGTAAATGGCATGATCGTTTGGCTCAATACCGAAAATCTGTTCGTCCAACGTAACAGTACGTCCGGTTTCCTGTCCTGCTTTATTTAAAACTTTTATTTCCATTACTGATAAATAATTACGTATGAACCTTTAGCACCAGGAATTGATCCTTTAACTACCAATAAATTTGACTCAGGAATTACTTTCAAAACTTTCAGGTTCTGAACAGTAACATTGTCATTTCCATCAAGACCAGCCATACGTATTCCTCTAAATACGCGGGATGGATAAGAAGATGCACCTAACGAACCTGGAGCTCTCAAACGGTTATGTTGACCGTGTGTTTGGCCACCAACACCTTGAAATCCATGCCGTTTTACTACGCCCTGGAATCCTTTACCTTTGGTTACACCCTGAATGTCAACCCAACCTTCTTCGTCGATGGTTGAAACAGTAAGTGTATCGCCCAATTTAAACTCGCCATTGAGTTCTTTAAACTCAATAACTTTTCTTTTTGGCTCTGTTTCGGCCTTTTTGAAATGACCCATTTCAGCTTTGTTCGAATGTTTTTCTTTCTTGTCATCGAAACCTAACTGAATTGCATCATAACCGTCAGTAGCCACCGATTTCACTTGTGTAACCACACAAGGACCGGCTTCAATCACAGTGCATGGGATGTTTTTCCCCTCAACACTGAATACGGAAGTCATTCCGATTTTTTTTCCGATTAATCCTGCCATTTTTGAAATTTTTACAGGTTATCAAACTTTAATTTCTACTTCAACGCCGCTTGGCAATTCAAGCTTCATTAAGGCGTCGATTGTTTTAGCCGTTGAGCTGTAAATGTCGATCAAACGTTTGTAGGACGAAAGTTCGAACTGTTCCCTTGATTTTTTATTTACAAAGGTTGAGCGCAAAACAGTGAAAATACGTTTGTGAGTAGGAAGTGGAATTGGTCCACTTACTACAGCACCTGTTGTTTTAACTGTCTTTACGATCTTTTCAGCCGACTTGTCCACTAGATTGTGGTCGTACGATTTCAGCTTAATTCTGATCTTTTGACTCATGATGAGAAAAATTAATACAGTTTATAATTATAATAATTCTGTCTTTCCTTTGAGGTCTTCCAGTACTTTAAGTGCAAGTTGTTTTGGCAACTCAACGTATTTGGCAAATTCCATCGACGATGTTGCACGTCCGGAAGATAAAGTACGCAATACAGTCACGTATCCAAACAATTCTGAAAGCGGAACCAATGCTTTGATTACACGGGCACCCGATTTTTCTTCCATTCCTTCAACCTGACCACGACGACGGTTCAAGTCACCGATAATGTCACCCATGTATTCTTCAGGAGTAACAATTTCGCACTTCATGATTGGTTCAAGCAACTTTGGACCAGCTTTTCCTGCAGCACTCTTAAACGCCTGACGGGCACAAATTTCGAACGAAAGCGAATCA
This sequence comes from uncultured Prolixibacteraceae bacterium, assembly GCA_937915865.1. Classification (GTDB taxonomy): domain Bacteria; phylum Bacteroidota; class Bacteroidia; order Bacteroidales; family Prolixibacteraceae; genus Aquipluma. The sequence continues at coordinate 123,381 of CALGIG010000022.1, forward strand.
GAGTCAACAGCATGGTAGCTACCATCCAAAAGGGTAACTTTAAGGCTATCCATGTTGAAACCTGCCAACGGACCATTGGACATTGCTGATTCAAAACCTTTCTGTACTGATGGGATATATTCGCGAGGAATGTTACCACCTTTTACAGCATCAACGAATGTAAGACCCAATTTACCTTCTTCGGCTGGTTCAACGCGAACAATGATGTCAGCAAATTTACCTCTACCTCCAGTTTGTTTTTTGAATACTTCGCGTAATTCTACTGATTTACTGATAGCTTCTTTGTAAGCAACCTGAGGAGCACCTTGGTTACATTCTACCTTGAACTCACGTTTTAATCGGTCGATGATAATTTCAAGGTGTAGCTCACCCATACCACGTATTACAGTCTGCCCAGAATCAGGGTCAGTATTTACTTTGAAAGTTGGGTCTTCTTCAGCAAGTTTAGACAAACCATTACTCAGTTTATCCAAATCTTTCTGAGTTTTAGGCTCAACTGCGATACCGATAACTGGTTCAGGAAAATCCATACTTTCTAAAACTACCGGATGATCAATATCCGATAAAGTATCACCAGTACGAATATCCTTGAAACCTACAGCAGCACAAATATCACCAGCTTCAATGTACTCAATTGGGTTCTGTTTATTCGAGTGCATCTGGTACAAACGGGAAATACGTTCTTTCTTACCTGTACGTGAATTGAAAACAGAATCACCGGCATTGATTCGCCCTGAATATACACGGATGAAGCACAAACGGCCAACATAAGGGTCGGTAGCAATTTTAAACGCCAATGCTGTTACCGGCTCGGCTATATCGGCATGACGAATAATCTGCTCATCGCCGTTATACTCGGTACCGATGATTTCACCTTTATCAAGCGGGCTTGGCAAGAAGGCACAAATTGCATCCAACAAACGTTGAACACCTTTATTTTTGAAAGCTGAACCACACATCATTGGAATAATTGAACCAGCTATTGTTGCTTTACGGATTACATCCAACATCTGATCAACAGTAATTGAATCAGGATCATCGAAGAATTTTTCGAGTAATTCATCGTCATGTTCTGCAACTGCTTCAACTAATTTTGCACGGTATTCCTCAGCTTGTTCAATATAATCAGCAGGTATCTCTTCCATGTAAAAGGTTGTACCCAATGTTGCATCATCCTTCCAGCGGATAGCTTTCATTTCGATCAAGTCAACAACTCCTTCGAAAGTTTCCTCTGCACCAATCGGGATAGTGATTGGAACCGGATTTGCGCCCAGTTTTTCTTTCACTTCAGTAACTACGTTGTAGAAATCTGCTCCCTGGCGGTCCATTTTATTAACAAACCCAATACGCGGTACACCATATTTTTCAGCCTGACGCCATACTGTTTCCGACTGGGCCTCAACACCACCTACAGCACAGAACAAAGCAACCGCGCCATCAAGAATACGAAGCGAACGTTCAACTTCAACTGTGAAGTCTACGTGCCCGGGAGTATCGATGATGTTGATTTTATGTTCTTCGCCCTGGTATTTCCAGAAGGTAGTAGTAGCAGCCGAGGTAATTGTAATACCACGTTCCTGCTCTTGCTCCATCCAGTCCATGGTAGCAGCTCCATCGTGCACTTCGCCAATTCGGTGAGTTACCCCTGTATAAAACAGGATTCGCTCCGAAGTGGTCGTCTTGCCGGCATCAATGTGCGCCATGATGCCAATATTTCTCGTGTATTTTAAATCTTTTGCCATTTTAAAACCAATAACTAACTAAACTAAACTATCAAACTATCTATCAACTAAAAACGAAAATGTGCAAATGCGCGGTTAGCTTCTGCCATACGGTGGGTATCTTCTTTTTTCTTAAATGCGCCACCTTCTTCATTGTATGCAGCTACTACTTCGGCAGCAAGTTTCTCAGCCATTGAACGGCCTGAACGCTTGCGCGAAAATAAAATCATATTTTTTACTGAGATTGCGGTTTTTCTTTCAGGACGGATTTCCATAGGAACCTGGAAAGTTGCACCACCAACGCGGCGGCTTTTTACTTCTACATGAGGAGTGATTTTCTCGAGTGCTTTTTTGAAAACATCCAATGGACTAAGTTCTGAATCTTTCATTTTGTTGCCAACGATGTCCATGGCGTCGTAGAAGATTTGATATGCGATTGATTTTTTACCGTCGTACATTAAGTCGTTTACGAAACGGGTTACCAATACGTCGTTGAATTTTGGATCGGGCAGAAGAATCCTCTTCTTTGGTTTCGATTTTCTCATTATGTAATGCTTTTGTGTTAATTTAAATTAGCTGTCGTTTAAATTCTGGCTTCAATCGGCCTCTCTGGCCTCTTTACTCAACTCAAACCACAAAGCTAGAACGTCAATTAATTAATAAAATGCGAATGTTATTTTTTCGCTTTAGGCCTTTTAGCACCGTATTTCGAACGTCTTTGTGTACGTCCTTCAACACCTGCTGTGTCGAGAGCACCACGGATTAAATGGTAACGAACACCTGGAAGGTCTTTTACCCTGCCACCACGTACCAATACAATAGAGTGTTCCTGAAGGTTATGTCCTTCTCCCGGAATGTAAGCGTTCACTTCCTTGCCATTTGTTAAGCGTACACGGGCTACTTTACGCATAGCCGAGTTTGGTTTCTTTGGAGTTGTAGTGTAAACACGAACACATACACCCCTACGCTGTGGGCAAGAATCTAATGCAGGAGACTTGCTTTTGTCCGCAATACTTTGTCTCCCTTTTCTAACTAACTGTTGAATCGTTGGCATATTAAATTCAAATTATTAAAAAATTATCTCAATTTTTTGGTTTGCAAAGGTATCGTAAATGCACAGAATAACAACACCTTACGCATCGTTTCAATGGATTTACCCACTAAAACGGCTCGCAAAAGTACGAATAACCAACTGAAAACCCAATAAAAACAATTAAAAAATTGTTGTTTTTTGAATTATTCTTAATACACTTAAAAAATTGAATCTCTGATTGTTTTATTATTCCGCCGTAATACGATGCTTTAATAACGATTTTACCGGATTGAATATCCGTTGAATTAACCGGCGGTCGGAAGTTATTATTTCAGCCGAGCCTTTCATCTCCTGGCTAAACTTGAGTTGGATGCCATAGTTTGTTTTTAAATCCTGCGGCATGTCCACTTCAACCACATAGGTTTCGTTGCTGGGCATCAGCGAAATATTGCGTACAAAACCCCTCACATACCCGTATTCCATGTATGGAAAGTTCTCGAAACGAATATTTACCTTTTGTCCGGTCGCTACTTTTCCTGCACCTTTTACCGGCAAATTGATGCGACCAATAATTTGAGACCGTTTTTCAGGAATAACAGAAAATACGATTTCGTCTTTCTTAACCTGTTGATTTTTACTCCAGAAAGTAGCAAAACTAACTTTCCCCGAAGTAGGACTTTTAATTACAAACGTCTGTTCCCAATAAGCCCAGCGACTTTTAAGAACGTTTAACGCCTCAATCAAGGTGTTCTGTGCCTTCTTTTTCTGATCGGCGAATTCCATCTCCGCATCAACCACCTCCTGCTCCAATTTAATAATTCCACTCTGAGTCTCGGCCAACTTGGTCCGTGAGCCGTTTAAATTATACTTTTTCTGAATTAAAACTCCCTTGGTATTCTCCAGATCGAGATCGGAAAGGACTCCTTTCTGCTGCAAAAGCGAATCGCGTTTAAACTGATTATTGGCAATTTTATAATCTGCATCCATATCACTTTTCTGAGACCAAAGCCGATCGTAATAAACTTTGTTCATCGATATTTGCTGGCGAAGCGCTTTTATTTTTTTGGGATGAAGTTTCAGCCGAAGTAGCGTAAAGTAGTCATTGTATATTCGTACAAAGCTTGAGTAGTCTGATTGAATATCGCCCAGCTGAAGGTTAACTTGGGGATGAACGGCAGAAAGCGTGTCGAACGTTTGAATAAAAGGCTCTATGTGTTGAAGTAAATCTTTCAATTTTAGAGCATCGTTAAAATACGCTGTATTCTCAAGTACAGCAATGATCTGTCCTTCATAAACTACTTGCTGGTCAGCAACCAATATAGAATCAATCCGTCCAGTGGTTCGTGCAGCAAGGTATGCAGGTGGATTCTCGGACAAAACAACAATATCGGCATCAATAACATCGGGGTACTTGAAGAAATAGCTTCCGGCAAGCAACAGAATAATGAACCCAAGAATCACTGTGATTCCGGAGCGAATAAGCCAACGAGGCGATTGCTGCACAATCTCCTGAAACTCGTCGCTTTTTAGTTCAATCTCAATTCCTTTTTCTTCTTTGCTCATTTTATTAGTATTCAGTCTCAGTGTTCAGTTGCCTTCTAATGCCAACTGCGACTGTACACTGGAAACTATTAACTCCCTAGCTCCAATTGGTTTTTTACCAAATTATAATATGCTCCTTGTTTTGCTGTTAATTCTTCATGATTACCAATCTCTACCATCTCACCTTTTTCAAGCACAACAATCTGGTGGGCATTTTTTACAGTACTCAACCGATGAGCAACTACCACCACCGTTTTACCGGCGAAAAATTCGTTCAGGTTTTCAAGAATTACTTTTTCATTATTGGCGTCCAACGCATTGGTTGCCTCGTCGAAAAAAATGAATTCAGGATTTTTATAAATGGCGCGGGCAATTAAGATGCGCTGCTTTTGTCCCTGGCTTAAACCAACCCCTTCAGGTCCAATTTTTGTATTGTAATTCAAAGGCAACGATTCTATAAATTCCTGAATATTTGCCAAACGAACTGCATAAGCTAGCCTTTCTTTATCAACCTCGTCCTCTGGAAGAGCAATGTTGTTAGCAATAGTATCCGAGAAAATAAAACCATCCTGCATCACAGCACCACATTGATCGCGCCACCATTGTTGTTTAAACTGTGCCAGATCGGCACTTCCTATTTTTATTGTTCCTGATACCGGAGGATAAAATCCGAGCAGCAATTTAACCAACGTTGTTTTTCCACTTCCGCTGGTACCAACAATCGCGGTAACTTTTCCTTTAGGTATTTGCAGGTTTATGTTGTTCAGAACTTTCGGCGAATTTGGTCCTTCGTACTGAAATACCAAATCAGAAATCATAATATCAGAATTTGAAGTTAATGATATTAACTTTCCTGTTTGGTCCTGTTCTTCATCTTTCATCGTATGAATTTCGCTCAAACGCTCCAAACTTATTTTGGCGTCCTGCGACACTTGCATAAATTCAACCATCTGGTCGAGCGGACTATTCATTTGCCCTATTATATATTGTATGGCAAGCATCATACCCAACGTCATACTTCCGTTCACAACAGCAGTTGCTGCCAAAACGGTAATTACTATATTCTTGGTTTCGTTGATGAATACCGATCCCGCCTGCTGGTATTGCTGTAACGACAGACTTTTAATGTTTACCTTAAACAACCGGGCCTGGATTCTCTCCCACTCCCAACGCTTTTGCCGTTCGTAATTGTTCAGCTTTATCTCCTGCATACCGTTAATTAACTGAATCAGCTTACTCTGGTTGTCGGCAAGTTGTACAAACTGTTTAAAGTCAAGCTCACGGCGCCTTTTCAGGAACAGGAAAACCCACAATATATATAATATTGAGCCCAAAATGAAGACAAGAAAAATGCTCAACTTATATATAATAAGTACAATACTAAAGATGACAATATTAAAAACCGAAAATATAACGTTCAACGATTGCGAAGTAAGAAAACGCTCAATGCGACGGTGATCGCCAATGCGTTGTAATAAATCACCAATCATTTTGGTATCAAAGAAACCAATCGGCAGTTTCATTAGTTTAATCAAAAAATCTGAAATGATACTGATATTAATGCGTGTGCTAATGTGCAGCAATATCCACGAGCGAATAAAATCGACTGTCATACGGCTGAAGAAAAGCATCATCTGGGCAGCCAGAACCAGATAAATGAAGTCAAGGTCCTGAGTATTAATACCTACATCAACAATACTCTGGGTTAAGAAGGGGAATATCAATTGAATTAGACTTCCGGCGATAAAACCCAAAATGAGCTGAATTACCAATTTCCGGTGTGGCTTCAAATATTTTAGTAAAAAACGAAATTGCCTCCGGTTAGTTTCTTCTCCATCAAGCTCAAAAAATTTAGGTGTGGGATCGAACAACAAACAAATTCCTTTTTCTTCGCCGTGCCTGACTGTTGCCAGCCAATGCTTTTTAAACTCCGCATCGGAATACTCAACCAGCCCAAAAGCAGGATCGGCCACATAAACCTTACCTTTCTTCAGTTTATATACAACCACAAAATGCTCCTGGTCCCAATGAACCATGCAGGGTTTGGGCGCTTGTAGCAACTGCTCCAAGGTAATACGCGCCCCAATTGTACGAAAACCAATAGCTTCGGCAGCTTCGCTAAGCCCAAGCAACGAAACACCCTCACGAGTAATATGCGCGAGTTGGCGAAGCTTTTGAAGTGAATAATTCTTCCCATAAAATGCGGCAATCATACGGATACAAGTAGGTCCGCAGTCCATAGCATCGTACTGTTTAAAATAAGGGAATGTGGGCATATCGTTTCATTGATGTTCAAAAATAAAAGAATTATGCGAAACTTTGAAATCGACAAGGAAACGCTTCCAAAATTCTAAGTGCAAAAATTAACTGTTTTTATCAATCTACAAATCATAAATATTTAGAAATTCAAATATTCTGTATCTTCCTGAATACAAACAGGCTCAATACTTCAGAACTTATAACAATTAAAATATTGACACCTGTATCGTTTTTTCGAAATCAAAAAAATATTAAAAAACATAAAAAACATTCAGAACGCTAATTTTCTGATAGTTATACTAAAAGTTAATAATTCTTAAAAAGTTCAATTATCTGATATTCTTAATATTCAAAATTGAAAACAAAAGAGGTTTCTTATAACAAATTCAAGTAATCTGAAAGCACCTTGGTTGTTAAGTAATTATTACTAATTTTGGTCCTCTCTGTTAATTACAGCGTCAGAAAGCTGATAATGAATGAGTAAAAACCAATAACTATCTAAATAATATGAAAGTCTATAAAACAGATGAAATCCGGAACATTGCTTTAATTGGTAATGCCGGCAGTGGGAAAACCACCCTTGCAGAAGCTATGCTTTTCGAGGGTGGAGTTATAAACCGCAGAGGTGACGTGATAAGTAAAAATACTGTATCCGACTACCATCTGATTGAGCAGGAATATGGAAACTCTGTAATGTCCTCTCTCCTTTATACTGAAGCTAATGGTAAAAAAATTAACATTCTGGATACACCTGGGATGGATGATTTTTGCGGTGGAGTTGTTTCATCGCTACAAGTTACTGAACTTGGATTAATGGTTATTGATGCGTCAACAGGTATTGGCGCCGGAACCGAATCGGCCAACCGCCATGCAGAAACGGCTAAAACTCCAATGGTTTTTGTTATTAACCACCTCGATAACGAAAATGCCAATTTCGATCAAACCATCGAAAACCTTAAGGGCAAATTCGGAAATAAAGTTACAATTGTTCAATATCCGGTAGAAACAGGCTTGGGTTTCAATACAATCATCGATGTTTTGAAGATGAAAATGTATAAATATAAACCGGAAGGTGGGAAACCAGAAATATCAGAAATACCTGCATCAGAAAAAGACCGTGCAGACGAATTACACAACGAATTAATTGAAATGGCTGCCGAAAACGAAGAATCGCTGATGGAGCTTTACTTCGAACAAGGTTCATTGTCAGAAGATGATATGCGCAAAGGTATGCGTATTGGTATGCTTCAACGCGATTTTTTCCCTGTATTCTGTACATCGGCCAAGAAAAATATTGGTGTTGGCCGTTTGCTCGAATTTATCTGTAACATTGCCCCTACGCCAAGCCAAATACCAATGCGTGCCATTACTCAGGGAAAAGAAGTTACAATGAGCGAATCAGCCTCAACATCATTGTTTGTTTTTAAAACAGCAATAGAACAACACGTAGGCGAGGTTACATATTTCAAAGTAATGTCGGGCAAACTTACCGAAGGGAAAGACTTGTACAATACGTTTAATAATGGGAAAGAAAGATTATCTCAATTATTTGTTACTGCCGGAAAAACCCGCAATGCAGTTCCCGAACTGGTTGCAGGAGATTTAGGCTGTACAGTAAAACTTAAAGACACTAAGTTCAACCAAACTCTTTGCGATAAAGAACTTGATATTAAATTTGCTCCTGTCAAATTTCCAGACCCTAAGTTCAGAGTTGCAGTAAAAGCTGTTAACGAAACAGAAGATGAAAAAGTCGGCGAAATTCTCCATAAAGTAAAAGACGAAGACCCTACTTACCTTGTAAACTACTCGAAAGAGCTGAAACAACTGATTGTTGAGGGTCAGGGCGAATACCACCTGAATACGCTGAAATGGTATTTCGATAATATTCATAAAATTGATATTGAATATAAAGCTCCAAAAATTCCATACCGCGAAACCATAACCAAATTTGCACAAGCAGATTATCGTCACAAAAAACAATCGGGCGGTGCCGGACAATTTGGTGAAGTTCACATGATTATTGAACCTTATGAAGAAGGCAGTGACCCTAAAAATATGTTCTCATACGGCGGAAAGGAAATGAAAATTTCAGTACGTGATACCCAGGAATATCCATTGCAATGGGGTGGTAAACTCATTTACCATAACTGTATTGTTGGTGGATCAATTGATGCCCGCTTTATGCCTGCTATTCTGAAAGGTATCATGGAGAAAATGGAAGAAGGCCCACTTACCGGTTCGTATGCCCGCGACATCCGTGTTTATATTTACGATGGTAAAATGCACCCGGTTGATTCAAACGAAATTTCATTCCGATTGGCCGGACGAAATGCCTTTAGTGCTGCCTTCCGCAATGCAGGGCCAAAAATTCTGGAACCAATTTACGACCTCGATGTTTGGGTACAAAGCGACCGTATGGGCGATGTAATGAGCGACCTGCAGGGACGCCGTGCATTGATTATGGGTATGGGTAGCGAAAAAGGTTATGAAAAAATTTCAGCCCGGGTTCCATTAAAAGAAATGAACAAATATTCAACTTCGTTAAGTTCATTAACCGGAGGCCGTGGCGTTTTCAACATGAAGTTTACTTCATACGAAAAAGTGCCACAGGAAGTACAGGACGAATTGCTTGCAGCTTATGCAGCCGAAGAAAAAGACGAATAGAAATCAGACTACTTGTTATAGTGAGCGGGTGACTTTGAGTCGCCCGCTCACTAATATCTACTAACTATCAAACAAAGAACCCGGGAATGCCACCCGGGTTTTTTCATTCCCTTAATTATTTAAAATCTGAGTTTCCACGATGGCACAGTAATTGGAATAAACTTGCTTTCAAATTAGTAATCCTGATGAAACTATTTCTTGCCATTCTAGCCTGCCTTTTGTTGGTCTTCTCAGTAACCGCACAACCTTTACTCGACGAAAATAGAGAACCTATCCCTTTTGCCTTGTCAAAAAAATACAATAAGCTTATCGACCTAACAAAAATCAAAACATGCGTATTGAAATGCTACAATAATGATTCGTTGTATATCAAATACAATAAGGATTTTAATAGTGTATCCGGTGATGAAATTATTGAAGGATTCACCATTGATACGATATTAAATCTTAAAGCAAAAGCAACGAAATATAAAATAAATGAGGGCACTTTATGGCTCTACAGAATAGAGAGTAATACAGCAGAGATGCTTTATGCAGAAATAGAAAAATTCGTAATACCAGAAGGTGGACATATCTGCTTCTTCCCTAAACAATCAAAGCTAAATTTGAAAGGGCCCAGGTTCTTTTACAAAAAAGATGCTGCAAGCCTCACAAGCATTCACGGCTATCAATATGGCAACCAGCTATATATAGAATATTTTGAACCCAACGGTTCTGCAACTTCAAAAAATATTATTATCAACAAAGTTGGTTATATATTTACCGTTGGGAGCAGAAACATTCTTAAACCGAAAAAAGCTCCGCCATCTAAGGCGGGAAAAATTATGCTATAAGGATTGATTAAAAGTTTGTACTTCCTGGTTCATTTAAGAATGATCTCCATTTTTCAAGAGAATTAGGACATGAACGAACACAATCAATATCAACTTATTACTTGGTATTGAATCCTATACATGAATCTTCTTTTGGTACACACCAAAAATAAAATTGGGGTTTGCTACATCTCTCAAGTATTTATCTTCTTCCTCAAATAATCTTTCCAGAACCTGCTTAGCCACAGAGTCGTCAGAAACAAAATGATGGGCAATGTCCTTAAGAACCATCATTAACAAATCTCCGCCATTTTTTTTTTCTTCTAAGACCACAAACTTACTGTGGATAACAGGTATTATTGTTTCAGATTCAACAGCCTCCGACGGATCAGAAATAATCATCCGCAATAAACCAGGAGCATAGACTACTTTTCTTGTATAATTTGTAAGATATCTGGTTTTATATTCTTTAGGAATAATATCCGAAAGTCTGTTCATTTCCAATATTTGCTCCTTTGAGAATTGAAGTCTGTTCTTTCCAACATACTCATTTAAAACCAGGAATCCATTATTCTTTAAGGTTCTGGATATTCTATCTGCAATCAGATCAATATTTTTAAAATGGTGAAGCGCTGAATAGAAAAGCACAACATCATAGTAGTCTTGTTTTAAATCAAATGAATAAAAATCAGCCTGTTCAAACCGGATGTTACAAAGTCTTTTTTCTGCTACCTTTTTATTAGCATCGTTAATTGACTCGGCGGAAAGGTCGATGCCCAGAACCTCTTTAAAATACCCACTTTCTGCCAACTTTATTTCCCGGTTGCCCACACCACAGGCTACAGACAATAATTTTAATTCTCTTCGGTTTTGAAAATAATTCTCAGAAAGGTAAATATCAAAAGTTTTTTGAGGATCGCCTGTTAACTTTTCGTTTTCTCGTTGCTTAACCTCAGGAATAATCCACCAGTTCGATCCATCTGCCCCCATTGGATTAAACGTACTTTGCGTACGTTTGCGGGAGTTAAGGGTTATTTTCTTTATGAAATAATTGGCTCCTCTTTGTTTGACTTTAGTAAATGATTCTATTATATCACCTTTATTAATCAGGTTCATAGTTCATTATCTATTTAGAGTATTCTGTTTCGTTCGTATTTCCATTCTTTAATTTCTTCAAATTTTCTGATTCCTTCAGCAATAGAGGGATGCTGCAAAACCGACTCAACGCTGACTTCAGGAATTAATTCGTCAGCAATTCCATTTTTAATAAAAATGATGTTAAAGCCAAGTTCGTTAGCTCCAACCAACCTATAACCTTTTTGGTTGGCCAATTTGGTCATTGCAATAGGCGATGCTCCATGATAAACCGGATGTTTCCCCGGATAAAAATAGTTTGGATCGTAAGGTACAACAATATCTTCAAACCCAAATTCATTATGCGTTTCGATGATTACAACCTGAGGCTGAACAATCTCCAATGCCTCCCAAACCCAGTAGTCATTTCCATCAATATCGATAGATAATAGTCCTATCTCTCCTTTAAAACCAGCGCCTTCAATTAATTGATTAATATTTTCCCGTTTAACCATTTCGCAAACAAATTTGGGCGAATAGTGCCACGGATGTGGATATTTGCTAAAAAAACGCTTTCCTCGTTTTATACTTGTTTTATTACCGTCGATAAACAATCCATTCCAGCCAAAATTAAAATAGAGGTTTGCACTGTTACTGTTCACTCCGTCATCGGAACCAATTTCTATAAAAGTCTTATTCTCCATCCCTAGAACAGCAAAGATGAAAAGCAGTTTTCCATCTTCTTCAAATTGAGAAAAAACCCGAAATCCGGTGTCTTTTAACTTCGGAAGATTACCATTCAATTTACAATCATGATAATAATGAAAAAGCTGTCGCTGAGTGATTTGAGTTGAAGGGGAAAAACGGTTGCGAATTTTAAATATTTGGAAGTAATTCTTTAAAAAAGTTCTAATCCATGTTCTCATTTTCCAGTCATTTTATGCTCCGAATTTAGCTTATATCTTAATGAAAGTTGTACAGACATTCAACCTATTATAAATCTTTGAACTATTTTGGAAAAAGATTCCGATTCGTTATCATTCTCATTCAGGTGCGAACAACAAGCCCATATATCGATAAACATTATTCAACAGAATATATCCATATCTTCCAATCATCAATATATATCTCGTTTTTTTTGTTGTTCCAAACATAAATTTTCATTACCGAATTCGCCTTAATATCCTCTCGTTTAATAATTTCATTTACCGCAGACTGCCACCAACTACCTTTCGACTTAATGTACTTACTTAGCTCAAATCCCTTCCAAAAATATTGCTTTCCATTGGTCTCCATTGTTATCACTAAACTGCATTCCGCGCTGTTAACTGCCAAAATCTCAAGTTTCGGAGAAACGACGATCTGTTTTATGGAATCAGTTAGTAACGAATCGATAGGAATAGTGCAACAAACCGAAAACTCACCCAATTTTTCAGAATATTTTCCTGAAAATACCCGATCTCCAACTAAATCAGTTGCATTATTCCAAAATCTCGCTGGTGTTTCAAAATTGTTCCCGGCTTTAAACAAGAGTTGCTGGCTTAACTTATTATTCCCCAGATCATATAAATAAAAATTCAACTTTTTGTCACTGAAAACCGGATATGATGCCGAAACTGCATAAAATGGTAAATCCTGATCATCCATTCCACTTAAATAACGGGTATACCAATTGTTCAGTAAATATTTCCGCACATTATTTTTAAAATGAAAGGTATCAGCTTCAGCATAGCTAATAAACTGACAGGGAGCGATTGACGAGAACCCGGAGTAATAATTACCTAACCGTTTCTGAACAACATCAGTAATAACAACACACTGCCCGTTTTTGTCGATCAACTCATTCATAACATTTGCTTTCTGGCGTTTGTAATCAACTTTCCGGGCATAGCGCATCATATCTGCCGGTTGCAAAAGCAATATCAGCAGCATTACGGACACGAATAATCCTTTCCGGCGATCATTTAATTCTAACAATAAAGTGAGTCCAATTAGAATCGCTAAAGGCAGGTACAACAAGTAGGCGCTATTGCTGTGTTGGTACCATGTTACGGCAAATGCGATGCTTAAAAGAAAAAACAGGAGTAGCCGAAACTTTACCTGCGTAAAATAATCTTTTACTACAAAAGTTGCTCCAAGCGATACAACAGGAATAATAAACAGGTAGTGCCTGGGATCGAGGCACATCGGCACATAAGATGTTGCTGAGATACTCATGAAATTGGAGGAAACCAACAAGATAACCGATGCTACAACAAAAAACGATTTTGGAGTATCCGTTTTCAGGAGTGATTGAACAGGAATAAAAAGTAATCCGGGTATGACAAATAGAAATCCTAGCAGCAAATCATTGGTCAAAAAAAGCTGAAATAAACCATAGGTAATTCGTTTCAATGTTTCGGCAAACGGTTGCTGATCGTAGCTGCACGCATTTAAATAGCTGTTGGAAACAATTGAATGGAAACGTTCAAAGGCATTGCCAAAAGCAAGCTGGCAAACAATTAAATACCCGAGTAAAAATGCTACGCTAAAAGATATAAACTGGAGCCAAAATTTCAGCGAACGTTTCAGAATCAAATCAGTACCAATCAACCAGATAACCCATGGAATTGCCAAAACAACCGTTTCCTTGGAGTTAAACCCAAGGAACAAAGCCAATGCAGCTAAAAAAGAATAAACAAACCTGGGACTTTCCCGAGGTAAATACTTGTACGAATAAACAATGTAGCTAAACAAAAAAACGAAAAAAGTTACTGCCACATCAGGCATCAGCTTATCCGAATAAAAAAAAGTCCAGTTATTGAATACAAATAGCGACAGCCCTACTGTCAGCACTTGCCAATTTTCACGTTTTAATAAATGGTAGATTAATAACAAGGTACCTATTGAAAACAATAAAGCCGGAAGAGCAGAAGACAAATCATTGACACCAAATAGTTTATAGAATACAGCGGTTAAACCAACAAGAACCAAACGAAAAGAATAATGATTTGAAGCATCAAAACTACCATGAGTTAAGTTGGTTGCCAACCTGGCATATTCCATATCGTCGTATCCATAATGGCCAAGATAACCCCCAAAGTGGTGCATTAAAAAAGCAACTATGAAAAATAATAAAACAGACCGGTTAAAATTTTTCTCTTTCAAAATGGACGTATCTGCGTATAAAAAATCACTTATCCCTAAACAAATGGAAAAAACCGTTTTCCTTTCGCCGTACCCCATCGCGGCCTATACCTTCGGCCACCCAAAAATAAACGCCAGGAGTAGCCATACGGCCACCAACTTTTCCGTCCCAAACAGCTGCCGAAATTGAAGTTGCTGAATTATAAAATCCCTGGACGTTACCGCTTTCCCAAGTATGTAAAACCTTCCCCCAACGATTCAATATAGTGAACTTAATTGTTTTCATGGAGAAATATTTAATGGCAAAATTATCGTTTTTACCATCGCCATTGGGGGTGAACACATTAGGCGCATCAATAAACGAAGTATCAACTTTGATATAGTCGTCGATATAAGAATAGTCGGAACAGGTAATTGACTCGGTTGTTCTTTTAGCAACCAGTTTAACCAGGTATTCGCCGGATGCTTCGTATGTGTACACCGGATCGCGGTTGTAAACAACTTCCTGTATACTATCCTTGAATGTTCCTGCATCCTTTTCTTTTTTTATAACATCAAGCGATTTATAAAAGTACCATTCGAAAGAAGTTGCATTTTCCGAATTATTGGTAAAGCTAACCGTTAATGGCGCTTCATATTTACTTGGATCACTTCGTTTGTCTTTCCCTGGCCCCTGACCCTCAATTTTGTAATCGAACGAAGCTTTTGTAACAATTGAAGTATATTCTACATTTGCTTCTGCACTACATCCGAATTTATCAAACACAACAAATGTATAAACGGTATTTTTTGTTGGTGGATCTGATTTTATTAACGTAGCATAATTACCTAAAAGTGCATCCCCATCCTTCCAACTTACATTTAAATCCTTTTTCAGAGTAAGAACCTGTCTTGTATTTAAATCGACATATAAAAAATCAGGCGAGTCAAATGTTCCATGTAATGTTAACGAGCTACAATTCGAATCGGTAATTTCAGCTTTTGCCTCTATGTAGTTATTGAAGACCCAGGCTGTGTATGTCTTTAAACCAGATAACGTATTAATTTTTACCCTGTAGCAACCATCGGCCAAACCCGAAATAGATGAAGTTTGATTCCCGGATTGATCGGATGAAAAAAAGTCGAAGGTCCCTGTTGTGGTGTTGTATTTCTGCCACTCGAAATTACCAGTTTCGCCCTGGGGATAGCTGGCAATCAACGAAGCTTCCAAGATGCCTTTCTCACCGCAAAAAACATGAATATTATCCTGGGCTCCACTCGAATATTCAGTTGGAACAATAATTCCAGTTGGCATAATTTGCGCCTCCAATCTACCCTGAGAAACAACTACGAAGCTCAAAAACAACAAAATAGGAACAAATCGAAACGTATTCATTATCCTGATTTATTAACAGTGCACAATATTAACGCTAAAAATTGTATAATCTTTTGTAACTCTTGAAATTTTCCTGATGTTTGACTAGCCTTTAGGACATATTACAACATTGTTGAAAACTCATACTACTACCTACATCATAACAGGAAAAACAGTCTTACTTTTGAGGCGAAACCAGAAGAATTAAAGTCGTGTATAATTATTTAGATGAATTAAACGAAAATCAAAGACAAGCCGTTGAAAATATTCAAGGAGCATCGCTTATTATTGCTGGCGCAGGTTCTGGAAAAACAAGGGTTTTGACATACAGGATTGCATATTTATTAAAAAATAAGGTTAGGCCGGGCTCAATTTTAGCCCTGACATTTACAAACAAAGCCGCCCGCGAAATGAAAGACCGCATATCGGCTATTGTTGGGCAAAATACTGCCCGATACTTGTGGATGGGAACCTTTCACTCCATTTTTTCACGAATTTTAAGAACTGAACACGAATTAATCGGATACCCTTCAGATTTTACCATTTACGATTCGTCAGATTCGAAGAACCTGATAAAAAGCATTATCAAGGACATGAACCTCGATGATAAAACCTATAAACCTGCAGTAGTTGCTTCACGAATATCAGCTGCAAAAAACAACTTGGTTTCGTCTGAAGTATACTCAACGTTACCAGAAACAGCCGAATATGACCAAAGTATTAAAATGCCTTTGATTGGTCAGATTTATAAAGAATATGCCAAACGTTGTTTTCTTGCCGGGGCAATGGATTTTGACGATCTGCTATTGAAAACCAATGCCTTACTACGAAATCACCCTGAAATTCTGGATAAATATCAGAAAACTTTTGAGTACATTTTGGTCGACGAGTACCAGGATACAAACCATTCGCAATACATGATTATCAAGAAGCTGGCTGCCAAACACAACAATATATGTGTAGTTGGCGACGACGCCCAGAGTATTTATTCATTCCGTGGCGCCCGAATTGAAAATATCCTGAATTTCCAAAAAGATTATCCCGATCATAAAATTTTTAAACTCGAACAAAATTACCGCTCGACACAAAATATTGTTGACGCAGCAAACAGTGTCATTGCCCGGAATAAAAGACAAATACCTAAAAACGTATTTTCTGAAAAGGAAAAAGGGACTTTAATTAAGGTAATGAGTGCCATTACTGATAATGAAGAGGGCTATTTAGTTGCGAACGAGATTACAGATACCCGGTTACGGGACCATTTTCTTTTTTCGGATTACGCCATTTTATACCGGACCAATGCACAATCGCGTATTTTTGAAGAATCGCTTCGAAAGCGAAACATCCCTTACAAAATATATGGTGGGCTTTCATTTTACCAACGAAAAGAGATCAAAGATTTGCTGTCATATTTCAGATTAGTAATCAATCCGAAAGATAATGAAGCATTTAAGCGAATTATAAATTACCCGGCTCGCGGAATTGGGCAGACCAGCTTAACAAAACTTGAACAATTTTCGGCACAAAACAATATTAGCATTTGGGAATTTGCAACAAATATCCAACTGTTAATCAACGAATTCAACAAAGGAACTGTAGCAAAAATCAACGAATTCACCAGTTTAATAGATTCATTCAGGGAAAAACTGATAACCCATAATGCCTTTGAACTTGCAAGTGAAATTGCTACTGCTTCGGGTGTAATGAAAGACTTATACAAAGATCAAACGCCTGAAGGAGTAAGTCGTTTCGAGAATATCCAGGAATTATTAAATGGGATTCAGGAGTTTTCGATTTCCGCCCGCGAAGAAGGAAGAACAGGACAACTTAATAATTACATGGAAGATGTGGCCTTACTTACCGACCAGGATAGCGAAAAGCCAGAAGACAACGAACGTGTAACATTAATGACTATACATTCGGCCAAAGGGCTCGAATTTAAAACTGTTTTTATAGTAGGTGTTGAAGAAAATCTGTTTCCATCGAACCAAACTGGTCAAAAATCGTTAGAAGAACTCGAAGAAGAACGTCGACTGTTTTATGTCGCTCTGACACGGGCCGAACAACATGCTTATTTAAGCTATGCCCGACAACGGTATAAATGGGGCAAACTCGAATTCTGCAACAAAAGCCGCTTTATTGATGAAATTGATCCTCAATATCTTGATATGCCTGTTGAAAAAGAAACCGCTTTTTTTGGTACAAGTCAGGACCTACCATTCCCGGCGCCCAAACCAAAGTCTCAAAGTGCTGCAACACCAGGCGTAAGAATTTCCGGTGTAAGCCAAACAGACATGTTCAGGAAACTTTCCAAGCTTCGTGAAGCTAAAAAAGAAACTGATTCGTTTGAATTTAGTAACCCGGAAGAAATACAGGCAGGAATGTTGGTTGAACATCAGCGTTTTGGCCGTGGAAAAGTTTTACAAATTGAAGGTCAAGCTCCAGATATCCAGGCAACTGTATTTTTCCAAAATGCTGGGAAAAAACAGCTACTTTTGAAATTTGCCAAGCTTCGGATTGTTGAATGAAAAGGTGTAAGGTTAACTTAAGACCAGTTTTGTAGCTAATATCGTCTTGTTTATTACTGTTGTCTATTATTTTTTTGATTTTTTTTGCTGACAAAACAAATTTCGTTTAATTTGCACCTAAATTTCACTTCATACTGATTATCTGTATTAATTTCCTTTAAAGATAACAGCCTGATTTTTTTAAGATAAAACGTTATTAATTTGCATGGATTATAATTCTAATCGCAGTAAGTTAGCCCTGCCTGAGTACGGAAGAAACTTACAAAATATGGTCAACCATATTATGAGCATCGAAGATCGCAATGAGAGAAACAGGGCGGCCCGAACAATTATCGACATCATGGGTACCATGTATCCTTACCTGCGCGACATCAATGATTTCAAACATAAGCTTTGGGATCATCTCGCTATTATGTCAAACTTTCAGCTTGATATTGATTATCCCTACACTCCCCCATCGCCCGAGTTTTTTGTAGCTCCACCCAAAAAGGTGCCTTATGATAATAATACCATTAAATATAGGCATTACGGAAAAACAATCGAGAACCTAATCGAAAAGGCAACCGATTACCCCGACGAAAAAGAAAGAGAGCTTTTGATTAAGCTTATTGCCAACCACATGAAAAAAAGCTACGTGGTTTGGAATAAAGATTCGGTTACCGATGAAAAGATATTTGCGGATATTGAAGAAATGTCGCAGGGAAGAATTAAGTGTTCTGATTTAACTTTAACTGAAACCAAAGATATTTTGTACCGGAATAATCAGAAAAAACAGAATAATCAAAACAACAATCAGAACAGAAAATTCCAAAAACAAAACGACCGTAATAAGCAAAAGCAATAATACTTTTACAACAAGAATAAGCAGGTAGCTAATCCCCTGAAGAATACGTGTAACTTTATTCCGATGGCAACATTTAAAATTAAAGGAGGAAATCGCCTTAAGGGAGAATTACATCCACAAGGAGCTAAAAATGAAGCATTACAGGTAATTTGTGCGGCATTATTAACGCCTGAAAAAGTGACAATCTGCAACATCCCCGAGATTAGCGATGTCATTAAATTAATAGAGATAATAACCAATCTGGGTGTACAAACCGAACGTATTGCCAAAGGGATTTATTCATTTCAAGCCGATACGCTCCATCTCGATTTCCTGAAATCAGAAACTTTTTCCCGGCAGGCTTCTAGTTTACGTGGTTCAATAATGATAATTGGCCCACTTTTGGCCCGCTTTGGTATTGGTTATATACCTCAGCCAGGTGGAGATAAAATAGGACGTCGCCGGCTCGATACCCATTTCATTGGACTCCAAAAGCTGGGAGCAAATTTTAACTACAACCAGGAAGAACATTTTTACAGCGTTGAAGCCCCCAAATTAACCGGAACTTACATGTTGCTCGACGAAGCTTCAGTTACAGGAACTGCCAACATCCTTATGGCCGCTACAATGGCGCAGGGAACTACTACCATTTACAATGCAGCCTGTGAACCTTATTTGCAACAACTTTGTAAAATGCTTGTTTCGATGGGAGCAGTGATTGAAGGGATTGGCTCAAACTTACTGACCGTGAAAGGAGTAAGTTCTCTCAAGGGTTGTTCCCATGAAATCCTTCCGGATATGATTGAAGTTGGTAGTTTTATTGGACTTGCTGCCATGACCAACTCGGAGATAACCATTAAAAATGCTGGGACCAAGCATTTAGGTATTATCCCGGAACAATTTAAACGATTGGGAATCAGAATTGAAGAAAATAACGACGATTTATTTATCCCGGCACAGGAACATTTTGAAATCGAAACTTTTATGGATGGGTCAATAATGACTATTTCTGATGCTCCCTGGCCAGGTCTCACCCCCGATTTGTTAAGCATTTTTCTGGTAGTGGCAACCCAAGCCAAAGGTAGTGTACTAATTCACCAGAAAATGTTCGAAAGCCGATTATTCTTTGTTGACAAGTTAATTGATATGGGGGCCCAAATAATTCTTTGCGACCCACACCGTGCAACAGTTATTGGCCTTGATCACAAATATCCGCTTCGCGGAACAAATATGAGTTCACCAGATATCCGTGCTGGTGTGGCCTTACTTATCGCGGCGTTATCAGCACAGGGAATAAGCAAAATATCGAATATTGAGCAAATCGACCGGGGATACGAAACAATTGACGAAAGGCTTAATTCAATTGGCGCCCAAATCACCAGAATATAGAAATTGGCAAATAACGAAACGCTCACTTCTTTTTCTTATTCCTAATAATGTTAATATTTCACAACAAATTTATCAGGTTAATCACTCATTCCGTCTAATTTTTACTTTTGCAGAGAACATCAAAATGAAGGCATTATGAGAGTGAATATCAACGTTCTATTTATCTTACTTTTTGCAGCTTCAGTTTCTGCATCAACCAACAAGTTGCCTCAAGCCAAAAACGAGCTTAAAATTGGGCTTGAAGTTGGCAACAAAGCGCCTGAAATTCAGGAGAAAAATACTGAAGGAAAAGAACTTAAACTTTCATCACTCGAAGGTAAAATTGTTCTAATTGATTTTTGGGCTTCATGGTGCGGCCCTTGTCGTGCAGAAAACCCCAACGTAGTAGCTGCTTATCAAAAATTTAAAGATTCGAAATTCAAATCAGGAAAAGGATTTACAGTTTTTAGTGTTTCCCTCGACAGGGATAAAAGCTCGTGGATAAATGCCATTGCAGCCGATAACCTCACCTGGGAATGCCATGTTAGTGACTTACAATTTTGGAACTCGAAATATGCTGGTATTTATGGAGTTGGACGGATACCTTCAAATTTTTTGATTGATGGGAACGGCATTATACTTGCCAAAGACCTTCGAGGGCCAGCACTTGATCAGGCGCTAAATGATCTTTTGAAATAGACTCAAAACAGACAAACAATACAAGCAGCTCTTATTCGGGCTGCTTTTTTTTAAAGTTTTTGGTAACTGTCATATCATTAATTAAAACTGACAGTTATCAAATATTTAAAATGCCAAATTGGCAATTGTATCTCCTTGGCAGTATATTTGCAGACTCGAAAATGCAAATTAAAAATTAACATACAATGACAGAAGATAAAGCCAAAGTTAACGAACAACACGAACAAGAGACTCTGGAAAATGGCGCCCAGGAAGAACCTTCAACAACAAAAAAAGATTCTAAAAAAGATAAAATCCATAAAAAAAGCAAGGTCGAAGAACAATTGGAAAAAACTGAAAATGAAATCCTTGAATTAAAAGACAAGCATATTCGTTTACAAGCCGAATTCGATAATTACCGTAAACGTACCATCAAAGAGCGTATGGAATTATTGAAAACCGCAAGTGAAAGTGTTTTGGTAAATATTCTGCCAGTAATCGACGATTTTGACCGCGCCCTTCAAACATTGGAATCAGTACAGGAAGAAAATCACGTAAGAGAAGGTGTTAATTTGATTTACAACAAATTTCAGGAATTTCTGAAACAAAACGGAGTGAAAGAAATTGAAGCCAGAGGAAAAGATTTTGATACTGATCTACATGAAGCTATCACAAAAATTCCGGCTCCGAGCGAAGATCTGAAAGGTAAAATTGTTGATGTTATTCAGAAAGGTTATTACCTTAACGATAAAGTGATACGTTTTTCGAAAGTAGTTATTGGCGAATAGCCTGATAGAAAATAAAATAATGACAAAACGCGATTTTTACGAAGTTTTGGGCGTCAGCAAAAATGCGACTGCCGAGGAAATAAAGAAAGCATACCGACAAAAAGCCATTCAGTTTCACCCGGATAAAAATCCAGGGAACAAGGAAGCTGAGGAAAAATTCAAGGAAGCTGCTGAAGCTTACGAAATTTTAAGTAGCCCGGAAAAACGTCAGAGGTACGACCAGTTTGGTCATGCCGGAATGAATGGAGGTGGTGGTTTTGGAGGCCACGATATGTCGATGGACGACATATTCTCGATGTTTGGAGATATTTTCGGGGGTGGTGGTTTTGGAGGTTTTGGAGGATTCGGTGGTGGATCGCGTAGTCGTGGGCCTCGTCAGCACCGTGGATCTGACCTTCGGGTAAAAGTAACACTCAACCTGAATGAAGTTCTGAATGGTGTTGAAAAGAAAATCAAAGTAAAAAAGTATGTTCCTTGCACCCACTGTAATGGTACTGGAGCAGAAAGAGGATCATCATATTCAACTTGTCAAACCTGCCGTGGGAGTGGACATGTTACACGTATACAAAACACTTTGCTTGGGCAAATGCAAACAACGACAACTTGCCCTACCTGTAATGGTGAAGGACAGATCATTACAAACAAATGCAATTATTGCCAGGGAGAAGGCGTTGTTCGCGACGAAGAGGTAATATCAATCAAAATTCCTGCAGGTGTTGGAGAAGGAATGCAGTTAAATGTTTCCGGGAAAGGTAATGCGGGGCGCCGTAACGGCGTCAATGGCGACTTGTTTGTTGTCATTCAGGAAGAAGAACACAAAGAATTGATTCGTGACGGAAATAATCTGGTTTACGACCTTTACATCACTTTCCCTGAAATTACTTTGGGAACAACCAAAGAAATCCCCACGGTTGACAGCAAAGTAAAAGTAAAGATTGATGCAGGAACACAACCAGAGAAAATACTACGTTTAAGAGGGAAAGGACTTCCTGACGTAAATGGCTATAGTAAAGGTGATTTACTTGTACGAGTACATGTATGGATTCCCAAAAAACTGAATTCAGAAGAAAAAAAGATGCTCGAAAAGCTTCAAACCATGCCAAGCTTCGCCGCAGATCCCGATCTTACCGACAAGAATATATTTGACAAGATGAGAGATATTTTTGATTAACCCTCACTCGAAACAAGAGAAATGCCGAAAGCTGCTACAAACAAAGCTTTCGGCATTTCTTTTTCCATTAAGAATATCGCTATTCCATGATGTGCTGAGCGTTTAAGGCTTCCCTGTATTTTCGGGCATTTTCGTTATGTGCTGATAAGGTTTTGGCAAAATTATGGTATCCAGAAAAATCGGGACGCGCACACATGTAAATGTAAGGTGTTTTGGCAGCATGTAAAACAGCGTCGATACAAGTGATTTCCGGGAAATTTATTGGACCAGGAGGTAATCCTGCATACTTATAGGTGTTATATGGCGACTCAACATCCAAATGACTATTCAAAACCCGTTTTATCCTGAAATTTCCCAAAGCATATTTGATCGTTGGATCGGCCTGTAAGGGCATACCTCTCTTCAACCTGTTCAGATACAAACCAGCAATAATTGGTCTTTCATCTTTTTTATTGCTTTCTTCCTGAACAATTGAGGCTACAGTCATTACCTGTTCCGGGGTTAATCCAACCTCAATTGCCTTGGCCCTGCGATCATCATTCCAAAAACGTTTATATTCCATAAACATACGTTCCAAAAATTGTTCAGGAGTGGTTGTCCAATAAAATTCATACGTATTCGGAATAAACATACAATGAAAGGTATTTTCATTAAAACCATATTTCTGGAAAACTGCCGGATCGGTGAACTTTTTAAGTAACGTAACAGAATCGGGCTGAATATATTTGGCAACAGCCCCGGCAAGTTCAGATATAAACCGAAGATTGTTAAAAGTAACTTCAACTGGTTGCTGGTTACCCGACCTAAGCATATTAACTATCTCATTAGTATTCAATCCCTTATCGAGCAAATACTTGCCAGGTTTAATTAATTGCGGATACTTTTTCCTTTTGGCAACCCAATCAAAAGCTTTGTAATTAGCAATGATCTGGTGCTTTTTCAAGCTATCTATCACTTGTTCATAAGTTGCATGCAATGGAATTATAATACTTCCAGGAGTTTGAATGTTCGGACGAAAAATATATCGGTATAATTGATAACTTCTAAATATTCCAAAACTTACAGCAATAATAAAAATGAGGGTAAACCATTTATTCAATCGTGGAAATAACATAATTTGATTTTTTTGGACCAAATCCATTTCATTTAGGTTTTTCCGATAAAAGTAATGATTTCATTGAAAGTAGCTACTTAAAATGTTTGTCAACATTTTCTTAATTTCTAATTGAGCAAAAAAAAGACTACTTTTCGTTTGTATGAATTTGCTTAATTTCGCTAATAATTTCAAAAGTATTAAAATACAAACAGATATGCATCAAGTTAGATTAGCTGAAAACATTTTTTATCTCGGGGTGAACGATAGGAGAACTAATCTCTTCGAAAATCTATGGCCAATACCCAATGGCGTTTCATACAACTCTTATTTAATAGTTGACGAGAAAATAGCATTAATTGACACTGTTGAACGTACATTTATCGATGATTACCTCGACCAAATTGAAATATTAACCGATGGAAAGAATGTTGATTATTTGATTATCAACCACATGGAGCCAGATCATTCGGGAGCATTGAAAGCTGTTGTTGCAAAATATCCGGAGATTACATTGGTTGGCAACAAGAAAACCTTCGACATGGTGAACAATTATTACAAGATCACCAAAAATATGCTTGAAGTTTACGACGAATCGGAACTACCATTAGGTAAACATCACCTGACATTTGCTACAATCCCCATGGTACATTGGCCAGAAACAATGGTTACCCTTGAAACTACAGAAAAGATTTTGTTTACTGGCGATGCTTTTGGATCGTTTGGAACGCTTGACGGTGGAATTTTTGACGACGAAATTAACCTGGCATTTTACGAGGAAGACCTGATGCGATATTTTACCAATATTGTAGGTAAATATTGCCCTCATACCCAGCGCGCCTTAAAAAAACTACAAACACTTGATGTAAAAATGCTGGCTGCAACACATGGTCCAATATGGAGGAATAACCTCACTTATATCCTAGAACGCTATGAGAAATGGAGTACGTATACAACCGATCCGGGAGCTGTAATCGTTTATGGTTCGATGTATGGAAATACAGCAAAAATGGCCGATGTTATTGCCCGACAGCTTGCTGTACGTGGCATTAAAAATATTCGGGTTTACGATGCTTCAAAAACTCATGCGTCATACATTATCAGCGATATTTTCAAATACAAAGGCTTTATAGTTGGAAGCGCCGCCTATAATAACGAGCTATTCCCTTCTGTAGAAAATTTAGTTACTAAAATTGAACACTACGGAATAAAAGACCATTTACTTGGGATATTTGGTTCGTTTGGCTGGAATGGAGGCGGTGTAAAAAACCTTCAGAAATTTGCAGAAAATATCAAGTGGGAATTGGTTTATCAGCCTGTAGAAGAAAAAGGAACTTTAAAAACTGATAAATACCAACAATGTATTGATTTAGCCAATGCAATGGCTGATAAGCTCTTATCCCAGTAAATTTCTCTCATGACATTTCAGGCCATTGGTATAAACTAATGGCCTTTTCTTTTTGTGTCAAAAAATGAAAAACAAATTGGATTTCAAGCCTAAAATATAAATGGAGAAAATATCTTTGCAAATCAAAATTTTAAAGTATGCAAACTTGGTTCGAATGTAAAGTAAAATACGTAAAAATTGATGATGATGGCCGTGAACGTAAGGTAAGCGAAGTGTATCTGGTTGATGCAGTTACCTTTACTGATGCTGAAACACGAATTATACAGCAATTGCAAACAATGGTTCGCGGTGAATTTGTTGTCGATAATATTAAAAAATCAAATATCGTCGAGATTTTTCCTCACGAAAATGGAGAATGGTGGTTCAAAGCGCGAATTGGTATAATTACCATCGACGAAAAGGGTGGTAAGGAAAAGAAAATCAACAATTATTTTCTTGTAGCAGCCGATGATATTAAGGAAGCATTGCAACGCCTGGAAGAAGGGCTTTCGTACATTCTTGTCCCTTACCAAACAAACTCGCTGGCTGTTTGCAATATTGTTGATGTTTTCCCTTATTTTGGTGATGAAACGAATAAACCTGTGCCTTCAAATCTAAAACCATTAAAAGAAGTTACTAAACCTCAAGTCTTCGAAGATGAAGATTTAGACGTTGTTTACAATGCTGATGAGGATGAGGAGGAAGAAGTAAACGATGAAGATTCCGATAATCAATAACAAATATTAAATAACGAGAGTTCGACCTAGATTTAATTGTAATATTCTGTAAATAAGGTAATAAGATTTTGTGTTATGAGTATATGTGTATTTTTAACCTTATTAATTTACAGTATTTCTGTCACAAACAATTTACTCTTACATCGAACTCACGTTAAATAAACGCTTTTAAATGAACATTGCCGAAGAAATTAGCACGATTATCTCCGGCAATGTTCATTTTATCTTTAATGGCAACTATAAATAATATTAAACCATTTCGTAAGCATTTTTCTTTAGATTAATCATAACATGATAAAAACGGAATTTGTCATGTTGCATGGGGTCAAATTCGTAATACGCTGAAGCAATTCTACATATATCCTTTATTTCAGCATAAATAGAGTTTATCTCATGCTTAAGATCAGCTTCCAATTGATCTTTCCCTTGCGACACATCAAAGCAATTCTTCAAATCCGAAAGTCTTTCTTTGTATGCTAGTAATCTGTTTATAAGATTTTTATCTATACCACGTGCTTGTATAATTTGCTGCAATTCAGGAGTCATGTTGCGTTTAAAAGTTGCCATCATTTTATATAAACTAAAATGATCGCCATTCTTTGCTTCGCTAAAATAATCGTCGTAACCCAAATTATCCAAAGTCTTTTTCAGGAAATCCTTATCATGCCTGAAGTCAACTTTTAATTCTGCCCTAAAAACACTTACATCTTTTAAGGCAGCAACCATCAATCCGTAAAATTTACCATGGTTATCCAAATGGTCAGAAAGAGATTCCTGGGTAAAATACTGGTTCATAATCCTGTCAATTCTTTCCTTAATGTTGGCAGCATAATCAGGCGACCAATTTCGTCTGATGGAAGAGAGTTCGTAGATGTTCTCACTAAACGATTGAGCAATTTTTTTGCAAGTCAGAATCGTTGCAGTACCTGTTAAGCAAGTTGATATGACATTCATAATTACAGGTTTTGAATTATTGATTTTTTCAATAAAATATACGAAATATTCAACTTCCCGGATATGTTTAATGTTCCTATTTTCAAAAATATGCTAAAGAAAACAAAATCAATAAAACAAAGGAATTCAGCGCATAAGAAGTAAAAAAAACCTCTGATCGTAATGATCAGAGGTTTCATACCATTCAAAATTAGTTATTTTTTGCAGTTCGCTTACGTTCGTGCTCTTTAAGGTAAATCTTCCGCATACGTATCGAAAGCGGAGTAACTTCAACCAATTCGTCGCTATTAATGTACTCCAGCGCTTCTTCCAAACTGAATTTTATTGGCGTTATAATCCTTGCTTTTTCGTCGGACCCAGAAGCGCGAACATTGGTCAGCTTTTTTGACTTACAAACATTTATCGTCAAATCATCAGCTCTTGAGTTTTCGCCAATAACCTGTCCTTCATATACTTCCTGTCCAGGATCAATAAAAAATGAACCACGATCCTGAAGTTTCCATATAGAATAGGCAAAAGCCGCACCTGTTTCCAACGCTACAAGTGAGCCATTTGTTCGAATTTCGATTGGGCCTTTAAAAGGTTGATATTCGATGAAACGATGGTTCATTACCGCTTCACCCGCCGTAGCCGTTAACATGTTTGTTCTCAAGCCGATAATACCACGTGATGGAATCATAAATTCCAAATGGATACGATCACCTTTGCGTTCCATATTTCTCATTTCACCTCTTCTTGTCGAAACCATTTCAACTACCTTTCCTGAAAATTCTTCAGGAACGTCGATGTGCATTTCTTCAATTGGCTCGCATCTTTCACCTGCAATATCCTTAAAAAGCACCTGAGGCTGTCCAACCTGAAGTTCATAACCTTCCCGTCGCATGGTTTCAATCAAAACCGACAGGTGCAAAACTCCGCGACCATAAACCAGATACGAATCAGCCGAATCGGTTGGCATTACGCGTAAGGCAAGGTTTTTTTCAAGCTCCTTTTCCAAACGATCTTTCAAATGGCGAGATGTAACGTATTTCCCTTCTTTTCCATAAAAAGGCGAGTTATTGATCATGAACATCATGCTCATAGTTGGTTCGTCAACAGCAATAGGGTCAAGTGGTTCCGGATTTTCGTAATCGCATACGGTATCACCAATATCAAAACCGTCAATTCCAACCATTGCGCAAATATCTCCCGAAGTCATTTGTTCAACTTTCTGTCGTCCTAATCCGGTGAAGGTATGCAGTTCTTTTATTTTGGTCCGCTTAACCGAACCATCGCGCTTAACAAGCGAAACGTTCATCCCTTCGCGCAGGTCACCACGATGAATACGACCAATAGCAATACGACCAACATACGATGAATAATCAAGCGATGTAATCAAAACCTGTGGCGTTCCAGGGTTGGCAACCGGACCAGGAATATATTTTACAATAGCGTCGAGTAATGGTTCAATTGATTCAGCTGGTCTTTTCCAATCGTCCGACATCCAGCCTTGTTTTGCTGAACCATAGACAGTCGGAAAATTCAACTGTTCTTCTGTAGCATTCAAACTAAACATCAAATCAAAAACCTGTTCGTGAACTTCTTCAGGGCGACAATTTGGTTTGTCAACTTTGTTTACAACAACTATTGGTTTTTTCCCCAGCGAAAGAGCTTTAGACAACACAAATCGGGTTTGTGGCATAGTCCCTTCGAAGGCATCAACTAAAAGTAAAACGCCGTCAGCCATATTTAAAACCCGTTCAACCTCTCCACCAAAATCGGCGTGTCCAGGAGTATCTATAATGTTAATTTTATAACCTTTATAATTAACCGAAACGTTTTTAGCAAGAATGGTAATACCACGTTCACGTTCCAGATCGTTATTGTCCAAAATCAACTCTTGTTTCTTCTCGTGTTCTTTGATGATGTTACAATGGTAAATCATCTTGTCAACCAGAGTTGTTTTTCCGTGGTCAACGTGTGCAATAATTGCAATGTTTCTAATCTTCTGCATAGGTTTCAAAAATGAGCCGCAAAGATAGTTTAATAATCCTTTGGAAAGTTTAAATACGAGTTAGCGCAAGTTAAGTTTGTGTAAAACCTTAATAATGTTAGGTGATTAAACAGGCAGAAGGCAGAAGTTGTTGGTCTCTCCTGCCTTCTGCCTGTCAAACATTAGCCTCATTATTTGTGCCGTTTCTTCAATTCGCGAGCCAAATCTTCGATCCGGTAGCCTTTATGTGTGAGCAAAACAATCAAATGATACAATAAATCAGCACCTTCGTAAATGAAATTCTCATCGTCGTTTGCCATTGCTCCAATAATGGTTTCGACGGCTTCCTCTCCCACTTTCTGGGTTATTTTACGAGTACCTTTTTTGAACAACGAAGTTGTATACGATCCTTCCGGCATTTCCACTTTCCGCTGATCGATAAAATCCTGAAGGTACTCCAGAAACTGAAGGTCGCTTTCTTCGTTGGTTTCGCCCCAGCAAGTATCATCGCCGGTGTGGCAAACCGGACCAACCGGATTTACCTTGATCAAAAGCGTATCGTTGTCGCAATCCGAAGCAATAGAAACCACATTCAGGAAATTGCCCGACTCTTCACCTTTAGTCCACAACCGGTTTTTACTCCGACTGAAAAAGGTTACCTGACCACTTTCTTCGGTTTTTGCCAAAGCTTCTTCGTTCATAAAACCCAACATCAAAACTACATTGGTTGTATTGTCCTGAATAATTGCCGGAATTAATCCGTTCAGTTTACTGAAATCCAATTGAGTATTTTCCATTTTATTATTTCATTCTAAGATTTTCGATCATTTGATTCTTTAACGGATTTCCAAAAAGATTCGCCGTTAAAACAAGTGAAATATAATTTCCGCCAAAATCAGTTCCACCACTATTTTTATAATTCACAAAATTATACTTTGCCTGAAGTCCGAGATAATTCATTTTCTTGCCTAAAAAACGGCAACCAAGTCCAAAGTTTATATTCAATGAACTTAAGGTTTTACCTTTTATGTCGTTTTCAGTGTCACCCCCTACTACGTCAAATCCATCGTATCCGATTCCACCTACAAGATCAAATTCATTTCTTTTCTTCTTCAACAATTCGTAGGCTAAATCCAAACCTGCATAAGCCCCCAAATAATGATTTGTTACCTTGGGCTCTCCATTATAAACAATCTGGTAATCTTTCTTTGCACTTCCTGGTCTGATCAAAACAGACAAATCGTACTGTACTTTATTGAATTTATAGCCTAACTGAAACCCAAATTGAGGTTTTACACCGATATATTCAAGTAAATTACCTGAAGGAACGATTACTCCCGACATTAATCCAATATTGCCTTCCCCCATTTTTGATGCTCGTTTGGTCTTCTCCTGATAACGTGCGTACAACTTTGATGCTGCAATTTCCTGCCCTTTCAACATCTTCCAGAAAACTTCAGTTTGGTTAGAATAAAGCAAACAAAATGCTTTCTCAATGGGCTTAAGGGTTTCTCGTTCCAACAAAGAACTGGCCCAAATAACAGTTAAATCGTCAAAAGCAGAATTTAGAGGAATATATCCAAAAGATATTTTATAACGCTCATAAACCAGTTTCGAATTGGAAGCCTTTGCGTAATCCAATCGGTCCAAATAAAGAAAAATATAATTTAACAGATAGTCCTGATCCATCCACTCTTCAGAGAAAACATTATTCTGAATCTGCAATAAAACTTTCAATCGGAAAACTGGTTCAGTGACTCCGCAAAACTCTTCCCATTTATTGGAAACAACATTTATCGAGTCGTATTTCTTTTTAGCAAAATAGCTGTCAATAAGCCGGGATGAATTATATGCTACATTTTCACAATTCGGAGTTTGTTGTAGTAATTCACTTTCGATATTTCGTTGGGCAAAAGCCGAAAATGTAAGATAGAAGCAAATAAAAACCAGAATTATTTTCATAAAAGATAGTTTACAGTCTTATCGGAATATTTTTTGACTGAAGATAATGTTTTAAATCCGGAATGGCAATTTCCTTGTAGTGAAAAATGCTGGCAGCAAGCCCGGCATCGGCTTTTCCTTCAGTGAATACATCCACAAAATGGTCCATATTTCCAGCTCCTCCCGAAGCAATGATCGGAATACTAAGCATCTCCGACATTCTGGCCAATTCCTTATTGGCAAAACCGGCTTTGGTCCCGTCGTGGTTCATCGATGTAAACAGGATCTCGCCCGCTCCACGGCTTTCACCTTCCTTCGCCCACGAGAACAGTTCCTTTTCGGTTGGAATGCGGCCACCGTTGACAGTTACAGTCCAGTGGTCGTTTTCACCGCGCGCATCGATAGCCAAAACCACAAACTGACTACCAAAATTCAGTGCCAGATCATCGATCAATTTTGGATTACGAACTGCTGACGAATTAATGCTGATTTTATCGGCACCGGCGCTCAGCAATGCTTCTGCATCTTTCAATTCACTGATTCCGCCACCAACGGTAAACGGGATGTTCAATTCGCGTGCAATGCGTTTTACCAATTCCACAAAAGTTTTGCGGCCTTCATGCGTAGCGGTAATGTCGAGGAAAACCAGTTCGTCGGCTCCCTGTTCGGCATACAGCGCGCCCAGTTCAACCGGATCGCCAACGCTTTTAATATTCACAAAGTTGATGCCTTTAACGGTCTGACCGTCTTTAATATCCAGGCATGGTATAATTCGTTTTGCTAGCATTCTTTTAAGTTTATCAGTTTAAAAGACTGAGGCTGATCTAATTGATTGCATATTTAAGTTTTAGCAAATCATCTATTCTGTTTTTCAACTCATTAATTTTAATGGAGCCAGAATTGATTTTATCAAATATTCTTTGTTCAGCTTCTTTATTATTATCTGGGGTTGAAGGAATGTATATGTTATTATTGAAACAATCTGCTAATAAATCTTCAACTTCTTCAAATATAATAAACAGGTCTTTCGGTAGGACAAATTTGTTTATTTTCAATAAAGTAGAATATCCATTTAGGTGTTTATTACCTTCTTCGGACAAACCTTTTCGCTTTTCACTAGGTTCAGAAAGTAGTTTCGCCACTAAGCTGATCGAATCAGACATTTCTTTATAGATTTCTTTAATTTCCTGAAAATTTTGATTCATAAAGACCTTTTTATCAAATTCAGTTTCTAACTTTTTAACTTTTTCAGAAAACTCATGCTTTAACTCACCGACTTTTTGCGAGAAATCCTGTTCAATGCTTTTAACTTGCGCATAGTTGCCAATTACAATAAAGGCTGTAAGAAAACCGACAAACCATAACACAATTGAATCACTTTTGATAGTTACACTACGTTCAAGAATATATGCAAACAGGAAAGCAATAATTCCGATTACTAATAAGATAACAATTCCAGATATCCAATAGAATACTGTTGTCTTTTTCACTTTTTTCATTCTATCAACATTAGGATTCTACATTAAATCAAGTATTTTATCCCTATTCCAACCACCACGGCCACCAAAAACGAAACCAGTGTTCCAAGCAAGAAATATTCCGCTTTTGGGTTTCCTTCTTTGTTAATTTCGCTAAACCGAAATATTGATTTGGCAGCTACCAAAAAGCCAATCGCCTGAAACTGTCCGGCCAAAATAAAAATCAGGATAAGAATACGCTCAAAAATCCCAATCCAGGCCGAAGCATCGGTTTTCATGGGTTTATTCTCGGTTTTAGTTATGGGTTGCAAAAACTTTCCAATCAAAATAGAAGCAGGAGTGGTCACCAAAACGAAACCAGCAATGTAAATCCAAAACTTAGCTGAATGCTCCAGATTTGGCTGAACGGCTACAACCATTGAAAGCCCATATAAAATACCAATGTGCAATGCCTGATCGGCCAGAAAAGCCCAAAGATTATCGTCGGTTTTTGATTTCGCAAGATCAATAAAATAATGAGTGACCAAAATAATTGGAACGAACCACCACACCTTTACTTGTAGGGTAAGCAACACAGGTATAACAGAAGCCAGAATTGCATGTAAGAGCAAATATTCCGATTTCCATCCTTTCAATCGTCTGGATTCGATCCAGCTTGCAGGCTGAAACCAAAAATCGGCAACCAGATGACCTACTAACATCGGTAAAAAGAGCAAATTCATGTTATATCTCTTTTAAAGTCTGTTCATATCCGAGCAAAAAACTTTCGATAGCTGCCCAGTTTCCCGACTTCAACGCTTTGCTCACAGCAGCACCCGAGATTCCAAGCTTTGTAGCAATATCTTTTTGCGTTTTACAGGTTGGCACCATCGAAATTACTGAAGCCTGACCTGGTTTCCAGTTCAGAATAATACTTTCGGCCAAATAGAATGAAGCTGCCAAAATAGATTGGAGTAATACCGAATCAATCGCGATCTTTAATATACGACCTTCGTCTTTCATTTTATCAATTTGATGGCCGGATAGCTGAAATGCCTCACCTTCTGATTGTAACACGTTGTTCGGAGTGATTTTCGAAACAGATCCGATTCCAATACTTATTCTTGCCCAAGTCCCGGTGGTTGACAAGATAACTGCTTCTATAAACACTGCAATTGCAGCAGCTTTTTCCTTTGTAACCATGAGCTGAAAACTATCGCCACGATAGAACTGTATGGACAACAAAACATCTGGATTATTCTCAAGAAAACACAACAGCCCCGATTGCATGTTTCGTTTTTGGTCTTCAGTTAATCCGGATGAATTAACTAAATCTCCGGTGATTATTCCAACTTTGTTCTGTTTCTTCATGACTCAAAGATAACCCATTTTGGTTAGAATTAAAATAATTAACCCAAAAAGGTTAATAAATAAACTATAAACCTAAAAAGGTTAATCTACTTGTAAAAATTCCTGATTTCATGAAGCGATATTCTCCCTTCATAAATTGCCTTTCCGGTAATTACTCCCGGAACGCCCATCTCATTGAGCTCATGAATGTCTTTCATCGAAGCAATTCCTCCACTGGCAATAAGTTCCAGGTTGGGGAAACCTTCTATAATTTCTTTGTACAAATCGATACTTGGGCCGGTCAACATGCCATCGCGGGCAATGTCGGTAGAGATCACTTTCTGGATTCCTTTTTCAGTATAACTTTCGATAAAATCCAGGATAGGTAACTCCGAAACTTCCTGCCAGCCGCTCACGGCAATCTTTTTGTCTTTGGCATCGGCTCCCAGAATGATTTTCTCCGGACCATATTTTTCAATCCAGTGCAAGAAAGTTTCTCTATTTTTCACCGCAATACTTCCGCCGGTTACCATTTGAGCGCCACTTTCAAAAGCAATACGCAAATCGTCGTCCGACTTCAGTCCGCCGCCAAAGTCGATAACCAAACTAGTTTTCGAGGCTATCGTTTCCAGCACTTTGTAGTTGACGATGTGTTTGGCTTTTGCGCCATCCAGATCGACCAAATGCAGGCGGGTAATTCCGGCGTCTTCAAACATTTTGGCAACCTCCAGCGGGTTTTCGTTGTATACCGTTTTCTGGTTGTAATCGCCTTGCGACAAACGAACGCACTTGGCGTCGATAAGGTCTATGGCTGGGATGATTGTGATCATTGGAAGCCTCCCCCAACCCCTCCAAAGGAGGGGAGAAAAAAAGCCTCGCCCCAACCCTCTCTCAAGAAGAGAGAGCCACGAAACCTCACCCCAGCCCTCTCCAAAGGGGAGGGAGTAAGAGTGCTGTGCAATAAAAATAGTGTTTCCATTATCTGGTGTTTGAATAATTGTATTCTTTTTTCCTCCCCTTTGGGGAGGTTAGGAGGGGCTTCTATATTTTCAAAAAGTTTTCCAATATCCTCGCTCCCACTGTTCCGCTTTTTTCAGGGTGAAACTGGGTGGCGTAAAAATTGTCTTTATGAAGCGCCGCGCTAAAAAGATTGATGTAATTACAAATAGCTGCGGTATGTTCGCCAACAGCTGCATAATACGAATGCACGAAATAGACGTACTGGCTATCGATTGACGGATCAAAAATGCCGCTTTTCAACTGGCTGATACTGTTCCAGCCCATGTGCGGCACCTTGGTCACAAACTCCATTCCAGGTTCAGGAACGAAGCGCTTTACTCTTTCTTCGAAAATGCCCAAACAAGGCGTATTATTTTCTTCGGAATAACTACACATCAGTTGTAAACCGAGGCAAATGCCTAAAACCGGTTGTTTCAGATCAGGAATCAGCTCGTCCAATCCTTGTTCTTTCAGGAATGTCATTGTGGTACTTGCCTCTCCCACTCCCGGGAAAATGACTTTGTCGGCATTCCGAATTTTGTCGTGGTCACCGGTGATTTCGGCAGAAACGCCCAATCGTAGCAAAGCATTGTTTACTGATTCAATATTCCCGGCGTTGTATTTTATTATTACAATATTCATATTTTTTTTGTTAGTTAGAGAACAACGAAATCCATCTCTTTCTAAATTTGCAACACAAACGGCGCGTTCTTCTAACGGTTAGGAATCCGGTTTCTCAATCCGGCAATGGCAGTTCGATTCTGCTACGCGCTACTTATTTTACTTCAGGAGTTCAGCAATCACCGACTTCATTTCCTGAAACTCTTCTTCTTTGTAAAGCCTTGTCATGTAAACAATTTTGCCGGTTTTGTCGATTATTACGTTTCGGGTAACACCAGCACCTTTTTCGGCAAATTGATAAAATATACTTCCCTTCGGATCGAGCAACAGCGGATAAGTTACCGGGATTTGTTTGGCAAACTCTTTTACCTTTTCAACTGGCTCGTCAAGATCAATTCCGAAGAGTGCAAAATTCTTGTTGTCTTTATACTTCTTCCAGATGTCGGCTTCAATATGCGGCATTTCCTTGCGGCAAACACCACACCAACTGGCAGTAAATTGCAACATTATGATTTTGCCTTTCAAATCAGACATTTTCACAGTTTTGCCATTGGTAGCAGTTGCTGAAAAATCGGGAACCTGCTGACCAATTTTCACGAGATAGCCGTACTCGGCTGGTATTTCCTTTGCTGGTATTTGAGCCTGAACCGTAGCAGCAAAAAGCATCAAAATAAAAGTCAAGTATTTCATTTTAAATAACTTAAAATATCCAATATTGTATAACGAATAACCAATTTCCAATGAGTAGCTTTCTTCCTCCTTCCCTTTCGGGGAAGGTCGGGATGGGGCTTTTTTAGCTGAAAACTACTGTCCGGTTGTTGTAAACCAGTATTTTATGGTCGATATGTTTACTCACGGCCTTTGAAAGAACAATTTTTTCGAGATCGCGGCCTTTGGCTATCAGGTTGTTCACCGTATCTTTATGACTAATTCGGGCAACATCTTGCTTAATAATTGGCCCGGCATCGAGTTCGGTTGTCACATAATGACTGGTGGCTCCAATAATTTTCACACCACGTTTGTAGGCTGCATGATATGGCTTAGCGCCGACAAATGCTGGTAAAAACGAATGATGAATATTGATGATCCGGTTAGGATAATGTGTAATAAATTCATCACTAATAATTTGCATATATCGAGCTAACACAATAAAATCGATTTTGTATTTTTCCATCATAGCAATTTCCTGCGCTTCCAGCTCAGCCTTATTGTCTTTCGTTACAGGAAACATGTGGTATTCGATATCAAATCTGCGGGCAACATCTGCCATATCCGGATGATTACTGATAATGACCGGGATTTCGACATTCCATTCCCCTGCAGTATAACGCGCCAACAGATCGAACAAACAATGCGACATCTTTGAAACAAAAATTGCCATTCGCGGCCTTTCCTCTGAAAAATGAAGTTCGAACGTCATTTTGTGTGTCACAGCAATGAGTGTCGAAAAATAGTCTTTGATTTTAGCTTTAGGGATGTTGAAATTGGCCAAATCCCATTCCACACGCATATAGAACAGTCCCTCTTCTCGGTCAACATGCTGATCGAGGTATAAAATATTCCCATTGTTGGAATTGATAAACTCGGTTACCAAAGCCAAAAGCCCCTGCTTGTCGGGGCAGTGAATCAGGAGAATTGCCGTTGATTTACTTTTATCTATAGTCATGATTAGTTATTTTCAGTAGTTTAAAGTGTTCCTTTTGTCGATGGTAATTCGAAATTAAACACATCTTTTCGAATGGCCATTTTGATGGCTCTGGCCAACGCTTTGAAAATTCCTTCAATTTTATGGTGTTCGTTGGTTCCTTCCGCCTGAATATTCAGGTTTGCTAAAGCGGTGTCAGAAAACGATTTGAAGAAATGAAAGAACATTTCGGTTGGCATATCGCCCACTTTTTCGCGTTTGAATTCGGCATCCCAGACAATCCACGGACGACCACCAAAATCGATAGCCACCTGCGCCAGGCAATCATCCATTGGCAAGCAATAGCCGTAACGTTCAACGCCGCGCTTGTCGCCCAAAGCCAGCCTGAAAGCTTCGCCTAAAGCCAATCCGGTATCTTCAATGGTGTGGTGCTCGTCCACTTCCAAATCACCGTCCACCTGAATACTCAAATTCACTCCCGAATGCCGCGCAATTTGATCAAGCATGTGATCGAAAAAGCCCAGCCCTGTACTGATATTTCCTTTACCTGTCCCGTCAAGGTTCAGTTCGATGCTGATTTTCGTTTCTTTCGTATTGCGAACCACCGTGGCTGTGCGTTCAGGAGCAGCAACTTTAGCGTAAATTTCGTCCCAGTCGTTGGTAATCAGTACACAAAATTCAGCCAAACCTTTTTCCTGAAGTTCATTCGCCAACGAGCCATCGTTAATCAAAATTCCTTTCGCGCCAAGGTTCTTAGCCAGTTGGACGTCAGTAACCCGATCACCAATTACAAAACTATTAGCCAAATCGTAACTTCCATCCAAATATTTGCCCAACATGCCAATTCCCGGCTTTCGGTTTGACGAATTATCATGCGGGAAATGACGATCAATAAAAATTTCATCGAAAACGACACCTTCCCGTTCAAAAGCCCTCAGGACTTTATTGTGAACCGGCCAAAAAGTCTCTTCCGGGAAAATTGCCGTGCCCATTCCATCCTGATTAGTTACCATCGCTAGTTCGTACGAAAGATTTTTCGCAATAAAGTGCATGTTACGAAACACTTTAGGAATAAACTCCAGCTTTTCGTATGAATCGATCTGCTCATCAGCAGTTTCAAAAATCAATGTGCCATCACGGTCGATAAATAAAGCCTTTTTCATAAAAATTAAATTTCCAATAATGAATAACCAATATCGAATATCCAATTATTTGGACAGTTTTGATTGTGCTGTTTTTACACTTTTTGCAAATATTGCTATCAGCTCTTCATTCTCCTGAAGAACCGGAGCTATAATTTCTTCTTTTACTAGTCCTTTTCTTCTAAATATCTTAAGGCAAACTTTTGTTTCACGAAGTTCTTTCAAGAGAATCTGAACTTTATGAATAAAATCCTTTTGCGATTCCCCTGATTGTGCTTCCCCATAAAGTAATGCAGGAGCCGTGCAACTTCTGATTCCCTGACTTCCCAAATGAATTGCCAACTTTGTATTTGGAAGTTGTTCAATTAAATCACTCACCAAAATTGCAAACTCAATTAACCGATCCTCAAGATCATACTTCTTTGGTTCCATATTCTGTTTTTTTGGTTATTGATTATTCAATATTGGTTATTGGATATTCTTTAGATTAATTTCTTCAGCGCTTTTCTAAGCTTTTTGTTTTCTTTAGGCGAACCAATGGTTATACGTAAACAATCGTCGCACAGAGTTACTTTCGAACGATCGCGAACAATGATTTTCTGCTCAGTCAGGTACTCATAAATACCTCGGGCATCGTTCATTTTCACCAAAACAAAATTAGCATCCGACGGGTAAACTACCTGAACAAAGGGGAATTTAAACAACTTACGGATCATTTTTTCGCGTTCTTCCAGAATAACCTTTACCCACTCTTCTTTTTCCGGAGCTTTGTCCAGCAACTCAAGCGCTTTAGTTTGAGTTAATATATTAATATTATACGGATATTTCATTTTATTGAAAACCTCGATGATCCCGGGATGCGCGAAAGCCATTCCAAGACGAATACCCGCCATTCCCCATGCTTTCGAAAAAGTTTGTAAAACAATCAGGTTAGGATAATTATCCAGTTCCGTCAACAAACTATTTTCCGAGGCAAAATCAATATACGCTTCATCAACAACCACAATACCCTCAAAATCATTCAGAAGTTTTACAATCTCGGCTTTATCCAAAAGATTGGCTGTTGGATTATTAGGCGAACAAATAAAAATAGCTTTGGTGTAAAGATTGGCCGCATTAAGTAAATCGTCGGCTTTAAACTGATATTCAGCGTTTAGCTTCACTTTGTGAACCTCGACATTATTTATATCTGCGGCTACCTGGTACATCCCATAAGTTGGATCGATCGACACCACATTATCAACACCCGGTTCGCAAAATGCGCGGAAAATGATGTCGATGGGTTCGTCACTACCATTTCCGAGGAAAATCTTTTCAGGAGCAACCTGCTTGATCTCCGCAATTTTAGCCTTTACTTCCCATTGCAACGGATCGGGATAACGGTTGTATGGTTTGTTGAACGGGTTCTCGTTGGCATCAAGGAAAACCTCGGCTTCGCCCGAAAACTCATCGCGCGCTGATGAATAGGGCTTCAATGCTTTTATGTTATTTCTGAGTAACTTATCTAAGTTCATATTGGTAGTTTTTGAACCACAATAGGCACATAGGGCACATTAGAAATTTTAAAACTATGTATTCTATGTGTCTATGTGGTTTATTTATTTATCTCATTCAATCTAAGCGTCACCGCGTTCTTATGGGCATCGAGCAATTCGGCAGCGGCCATTTTTTCGATTACCGGTCCAAGACCTTTTATTCCATCTGGAGACATTTCCTGAAAAGTAATTTTCTTCATGTAACTCTCCAGATTTACTCCGCTGAACGATCTCGCCCAGCCGTTGGTTGGTAACGTATGGTTGGTTCCAGAGGCATAATCGCCAGCGCTTTCGGGTGTGTAATTCCCGAGAAAAACCGATCCGACGTTTACAATCTTTTCCGCAATATCCATGTAATGTTCCATTGAAATAATCAGGTGTTCAGGTGCATAAACATTAATCATCTCTATCATTTCGTCAACCGAACCGAGAACTATAACCTGACTATTTAGCAAAGCTTTTTCGGCAATTGCTTTACGCGGAAGTTCATTCAACTGAGCGATCAATTCTTTTTCAACATGATCAACTAAATCGGTATTGTTGGTTACCAATACTACCTGACTATCGGGTCCATGTTCGGCCTGAGACAATAAATCGGACGCAATAAATGCCGGATTTGCCGATTGATCAGCCATTACAGCCACTTCCGACGGACCCGCAGGCATATCAATAGCTACATCACTTATACTCACCAACTGTTTGGCAGCCATCACATATTGATTGCCGGGACCAAAAATCTTGTCCACTTTCGGAACCACATCCACCCCGTAAGCCATTGCAGCAATCGCCTGAATTCCTCCGAATTTGAATACTTTGGTCACACCTACATGTTGCGCTGCAAATAGAATCGCAGGATTTACCTTTCCGTTTTTATCAGGAGGTGTACAAAGTACAATTTCCTTGCACCCCGCAATTTTTGCCGGAATCGACAGCATCAAAACCGTCGAAAACAGCGGCGCCGATCCTCCTGGAATGTACAAACCAACCTTTTCGATGGCAACTGGCTTCTGCCAGCACACCACCCCGGGCAATGTCTCCACCCTTTTGGT
The DNA here is from genome assembly GCA_937915865.1 of uncultured Prolixibacteraceae bacterium. Taxonomy (GTDB): domain Bacteria; phylum Bacteroidota; class Bacteroidia; order Bacteroidales; family Prolixibacteraceae; genus Aquipluma. The sequence goes on from CALGIG010000022.1 coordinate 164,204, forward strand.
TTCGGGCATTTGAGCCTGATGAAACTTGAAAATATTGTTGGCCGCAACCTCGATTGCGCTCTTCAATTCAGGATTTAACGAGCTGGCAGCTTCGGCAAATTCGCCTTCAGAAACAGTGAAATTCTGAATAAACACACCGTCGAACTTTTCGGTGTATTTCTGAATGGCCTGAATTCCGTTTTGCCTGATGTCGGCAAGTATTTGCGAAACCGAAGCCGTGAGTTGGCTCACGTCAAACATGGGGCGCTTCAGAATCTCGTCCCATTCAACTTTCGGGGGATTGTTAAACCGTTTCACTATTTTTTCTTTTTACAGGTATCAATTTAAGGGCAATGGCGTTGCCGGCGAACAGCAATAAAATGCCTGAAAGCGCAACGATTGTCCATTCGTAATTTTCGAAAACCGACGAAATAATAAGCGCTATAACTGGTGTCAGCAAAGTCGAGTATACAGCTCTATCAGGACCAATATCGCCAACCAGTTTCAGGTAAACCGTGAATGCCACAATTGACCCAAAAACGGCCAGATAAAGCAACGAAAAAGCGTAGGGCAAAGTTGGCTCGAACGAGAATCTTTTTCCTGAAAGCGGCACCATCAGCATCATGGCCAAACTTCCGTAGGTCATGCTAAAGGCATTGGTTTGCAACACCGGCAGCTTTTTCGACTGGTTGAATTTCGACAAAATATTTCCGAGCGAAGCCAGAATGATCGATCCCAGGCAAAATAAAAGAGCAGCGTAACCGATGTTCAAATCCTGCGGACCATTTATTTCGTGGCTGTAAATGAGAACAGTGCCTAGTACTCCCAGAATAGCGCCAACCAAAACTTCTGGTCTTAACTTTCCTCTAAGCAGGAAATAATTAAAGAAAATATTTGCGAAAATGGATAACGAGAAAATCATCGCAACCACACCACTCGACATGCTCGTTTCGGCCAGATAAACCAGCCAGTAGTTGAACCCAAACAAAATCAAGCCCTGCAAAGCCATGCGTAGATGCTCCATCCATGTATAACGCATATTCAGTTTCCTGATGCCACAAAAGGCAAGGAGTAAAATTCCAGCAATAAAAAAACGATAAGCAACCGACACCAGCGGATCGACCTTTCCCAACTGAAATTTGATGGCAAACCAGGTTGAACCCCAGATAAAACAGGGTATGATAAAAAATATGATTTGTTTGAGCTTCATTCGTTTAAAAAATCATTTTTTCGATCGGGATAACCAAAATTCCGGTAGCACCGGCGGCTTTCAACTTGCCGATAATTTCCCAGAAGTCTCTCTCTTCAATCACCGAGTGAACAGAACTCCATCCCTCTTCGGCCAGTGGCATTACGGTTGGGCTTTTCATGCCGGGCAAATACGATTCGATTTCCGCCAGCTTTTCGTTTGGCGCGTTCAACAAAATGTACTTTTTCTTTTCGGCACGTTGAACTGATTCCATGCGGAAAATCAATTCGTCCATTATAGCTTTCTTTTCATCAGAAAGATTAGGATTGGCAATTAAAACAGCTTCCGATTTTATTACAACCTCAACTTCTTTTAACCTGTTGCTTACCAAAGTACTCCCAGAACTCACGATATCGAAAATAGCATCGGCAAGACCTATTCCAGGGGCAATTTCAACCGATCCGTTAATCACATGAATATCAGCAGTTATATTCTTCTCTTTAAAAAAGTCTCGAAGAATTTCAGGATAGGAAGTAGCAATTTTTTTTCCATTGAAATACTCAACGCCCTGGTAAATATCATCTTTCGGAATAGCCAATGAAAGCCGGCATTTGCTGAAACCCAGTCTTTTAGCAATCACCACACTTTCTTTCTTTTCGAGCATTTCATTTTCGCCAACTACACCAATATCGGCAACTCCCATGGCTACAGCCTGCGGAATATCATCGTCGCGCAAAAAAAGAGCTTCGAGTGGAAAATTTGTTGCCGTTGAAATAAGCTTGCGTGTACTGAGCGGAAGTTTAATCCCAACTTCTTCAATCAGTTTAAGGGAGTCTTCATTTAACCGACCTTTTGTTTGAACTGCAATTTTTAAAATTCCTTCCATTTTTAGGGGTTTAAAATAAAAAAGGCTTACCGTTTCTGGTAAGCCTTTTATTGGGTTAATATCTTTAAAAACATCAAAACAATTACAGCCTACCTGCTCGATAGATTTCCATGATGATGGCCGTAATGTTTGTTTGTCTTAATCATTCTTAATTAAATATGCTGCAATGATAGTTATAATCTGAAACTAAAACAAGACAAATAATTACAGTTTTTTTTAGTTTACATTTTATTAATATTCAAATCACAAGAAAATTTACCCAATAAAAAAACTTGACTAAAGATAAAATTTCAAAATTAGAAACATTTATATATGTTTGTACAATCGATTGCAAAACTAAACTTTGAATAAACCAAAATGAAAAAAACGATTTCCCTTGTGCTTGTTATCGTGTTTATTGCCTTGAATGGATTCACGAAAAACCAAAAAGATAAATGTTTCAAAACCAAAGAAATAAAAAAAGTAATGCTGAAAGCTGCCAAATGGCAATTTGCACATCCGAAACATGAATTGTGGGATTGGACAAATGGAGCTTTTTATGCAGGAGTTTCAGCCGCATATAAAGCGACAAAAGAAAAAACTTATCTGGAAGCCATGATGAAAATGGGCGAGGAAAACCAATGGAAACCAGGTCCACGCCTCCAACATGCCGACGACATTGCTATATGCCAAACATACATCGACATTTATCAATTGAAAAAAGATAAGGCTATAATTCAACCTTTTGTTGATAATATGGAAAAATTTATGGTTACGCCATTTCCGGTTAAAGGAATTGAAAAAATTACGTGGTGGTGGTGTGATGCTTTATTTATGGCCCCACCAGCCTTGGTAAAACTGTCGGTTGCAACCGGAGATATGCGGTATATGGAATGCAGCAATAAGTTATATCATGAATGTTATGATCTGTTGTACAATAAAGAAGAACATTTATTTGCCCGTGATTTGGGATATGTAATTAAAGGAGAAGCATCTGACCGCTATGAAACAAATGGGGAAAAAATATTCTGGTCGAGAGGCAATGGTTGGGTCATGGGTGGTTTGGCTTTACTATTGAACGAATTACCAAAGGATAATATAGAAAGAGCGTTCTTCGAACAGGTTTATAAAGAAATGGCAGATAAGATTGCGAGCATTCAACAGTCAGATGGACTTTGGAGGGCTAGTTTATTAGATCCTCTATCCTACCCTGGAGGTGAAGCTAGCGGTTCGGGCTTTTACACTTTTGCATTAGCATGGGGAATAAATAATGGGCTACTTAGTAAAGACAAATTTCTACCAACAGTTCAGAAGGCATGGAAAGGTTTAAATGGATTAATTCAACCCGATGGACACGTTGGATGGTGCCAGCCAATTGGAGCAGATCCAAGGAAAAACTTTAGCGCCGATAGCTGGGAGGTATACGGAACTGGTGCCTTTCTTCTTGCAGGCAGTGAAATATTGAAACTAAAAAATTAGTTATCCCATATCATTTATCAAGGAAATGTTAAGCAATCTTAATTATTTCTAATTTTTTATAAGAATTTAATTTCAGATTTAAAATAGTAGCAAAAAAACTATTCCTTTGTAAAAAGGAGTCTAATAAAGCCAGGCATGTTCTCAATAATTCTTATACCTTTTTGAATTAGATGTTTGAAAAGAAATTAAGATTATAATTGAATTAATTAAGTTCTCTCTAAAAGGGGATACATTATAAAGAAGCGTGATTAGCTATATGAATAGCTAGGTTTTTATTGACCAATTTTGTTTGATTGGTTGATCTTGTTTGTGGTATGAAA
>CALGIG010000023.1 GCA_937915865.1 uncultured Prolixibacteraceae bacterium
TAACCGGAAAACCCTTGCCCTTCCAGGGGGAAACTACCTCCGAAGTCGGTAGTTTGGGGGCGACACTACGCCTGGCCGTGACGGATTTATTAACCACTAAAAAATCCGTGTTATGAATGAAAGTAAAGAACCCCGTAAACGGGGAAAAGGCGGGCGACCGCCCAAAAGCGACCCGGCGGAAAACTGCCTGATGGTGCGTTTTTCCGACTTGCAGTACGCCGAGTTCCTCACCATGTACGAGCAATCGGGCATCCGCTCGAAAGCCCGTTTTATCCTTGCCCGTATCTTCAGCGAGGCGTTGCGCGTGATAAAAACCGACAGCTCGGCGGTTGATTTTGTGATGAAGTTGTCCTCCTTGTACGGACAAATCCGTTCCGTGGGCGTGAATTACAACCAGGTTGTAAAGCAACTTCACACCACTTTCGGCGAGAAAAGAGCGCTGGCGATGCTTTATAAACTGGAGCAGGAAACAATAGAATTGTCGAAAATCGGGCGTGAAGTGTTGCAGTTATGCGAGCAGTTTAAGCAGGAATGTTTGGCTGAATAGCCCTTAAAAAATGGTTGCGGATATACATATAGGGAATAATTTGTACGGCACGTTGGCCTACAATCAGGAGAAAATTGATGCCGGTTTGGGTAAGATTCTGGAAACAAACCGAGTCTTTGTTCCCGCCGACGGGCAGTTTTCCGTGGGGGATTGCATGCGTGATTTTGAGCGGGTGATGCCTCCACTGGTGACAACAACACGCGGGATCATCCATATTTCCCTGAATCCGCACCCGGAGGATAAGATAAACGACGATCAACTGGCAGACATCGGACGGGAGTATATGGAACGCCTCGGTTTCGGCGGCCAGCCCTATATGATTTTTAAACATGAGGATATAGACCGCCAGCATTTACATATTGTCTCCACCCGTGTCCGCAGCGACGGTTCGCTAATCAGCGACAAGAAAAATTATGAGAAAAGCAAAAAGATTACCGACGATCTGGAGCAGAAATATAGCCTGCATCCAAAGGACAAAAAACAGGGCGAGGCGTGGCAACTTTCGCCGGTGGATGCTTCGCGTGGCGACCTGAAAAAACAAGTCATGGGTGTCGTAAAGCCGCTGGCAACTATGTATAAGTTCCAATCGCTCGGCGAGTACCGGGCGTTGTTGTCGCTGTATAATATCAGCGTGGAGAAAGTAGAAGGGAACAATCAGGGATATAAATACACGGGGCTGGTTTATTCAGCACTGGACGCCAACGGCAACCGTATCGGCAAGCCGCTTAAATCTTCCCTGTTTGGCAAATCCTATGGTATTGAAGCATTGGAGCAGTCAATGAAAAAGTTGGGCGAGGAAATCAAAGCCGGAGGACAAGTGGCAAAGACAAAGGCGCTTGTTTCGGCGTCCCTGGCAGGTTCCCGCATAGGCGGCGAGTTCCTGGCAGACTTGCAGGGGAAAGGTATCGACCTGGTACTGCGTTATGGTAATGGGGGACGCTTGTTCGGGGTAACGTTTATCGACCACCTCAGCCGTACTGTCCTGAATGGTTCCACGCTGGGTAAGGAGTTTTCGGCCAATGTCCTCGGTACACGGTTCTCAGATTTTTCGACGGCAAGCCGCGAAGATCTGCAACCTGGTCCGTCTGAACCTGCAAAAGAGGCATTACGTCCGGCTGTGCAGCATGAACCAGAGGATAAACAACCGGCCACCGTCAAAGGCCAGGTCGGGGGTGATTCGCCTTTCGGCAGTTTACTTTCGATGCTAACGCCGGAACCGGATCAGCACGATGCCAACGAGCTGATGCCTAAACGAAAGAAGAAAAAACGGAAGTACGGGAGGCAGGTGTAGTTATTTTATATTCACCAATTCCAAAATATCGGTACTTGCTTTTTGGTTATAAAAAAGAACTATATTGCTACTGATTGCTCCGCTAAGAGAACTTCCATAAATTACACCATCTATTTTTGCGCCTTTAGTACCTCGATAGATGTACCGCAGATATTCGGTAAATACTTGTGATGGCACATACTCTATGTGGATACTATTATCCCGTGTTATTGATTTTGTAATTTCACGGCGAAATGAATGCAGGAAACCAATTCCTTGCCAATCCGATGGCATCCAAAAACTTGGCTGGGGAAGGCTGGTAAGGTCTAAGACTTTTAGTTCCTTTTTTGTTTTGAACTTTCCTACAACGTAATTATCTCCCTTAGACACTTCCCCTGTGGGGCTACTTTCGATGGCAGCGGTACTACTGTCGAATGCCCCATAGAACATAGATACACCTGCCGGGCTCATGCGACTTTGTTTTGCCTTACTATCCGGTGGAGAGGTAATTTTGTCGAATGTATCAACTACTTCTCCTGCATCAATAAAGCGGCATCTATATATTTCTGTGGCTATATCAAGTTCCTTACAAAGATTATGTTCCGAAATTCTTACACCTAATTCTGTGAGTATATCCATAAGGCTATTATCCCCTGATAGTTTTTCTCCAGTAAATTCCGGTTTTTTGAAAAAAGTAAATCTTTGTTCGTGCTTGACCATTCGTCCAAACATTTCCCACATAAAAGACAACTCTTGCCCTTCGGTCATCATATATGGATGGTGTTGTATCCACTCATCCAAAATAAAGCAATCCTCTATATCCTTGTTGAGTTGTTCATCATCTGTTGTTAAATCTAATTCATAGAGTAATTCTGAGGTACTCTCAAAATTATCTGCATGTGACGGTGATATGAAGCAACCTACACGCTTGAATCCTGGTATTTTCTCATCTTCATCGTCATAAAACGAACTTGCCAGATACAAGGCTTCATCACCCGGGTTGCCATAATGATCTGCGATTTTCCCTGCGGCATATTCCATAAAATCACGCAAATCAATAACCTGCGTTTTTCGCCCACAATATTCGCACTTTCCTGAAATAGAATTATCTTGCACATATTGTTGTAAGTACTTGTCATTAAAATGGCTGGAGCAAACATATTTTTCATCGGGAAGCGAATAACCTCTTGATTCGTCCTCTATCCACTGCTGTTTTACTTGTCCCATAAATAAACTGGATATAAATAAATTACAAAATGACTAATTAAACTATCATTAATGATTAGTGCAAATGTATGGTGTAAATGTTTGAAATACAACGTTGTATTTCAAGAAAAAAAGTGCGGAAGGCGTAGCCTCGCACTTTTTTTCTTGGCTTGCCTTAATATAGGTTTTCAACTCTCGAAAACCGCCGATTTTTTACAAAGATGCTAATGTTACAAACCGCGATACACATTTTAAAGGATTTCAAACGTTCAAAAAGACATATATCTTTTTACAAATTTTAATACTCTCTGATATTTAGAGCTTTAATTAGAACAATATATATTTTTTTATATTTTTGCATGAATAGATATTGGGAAGTAAATATGAGTGAATCTCTTGATTACTTATTCTCTGCCAAAGGGCAAATGTACGGCTATCTGTATCAGATAGACAGAGCGTTGTTATGGCTTAGTCGATGTCCCGATGGTTCAATTATCTCAATCGAAACAGACGACGATGTAGTTGTTAGGCTTAAAAATGGAGAAAGCATAGTAACAATATATGAGCAAGACAAAGCCAGCGTAAAGAAGAAATACCCCTTTACGAATACGAATGTAAATCTTTGGAAGACACTATCGAACTGGCTGAATCTAATTGAAAATCAAAAAATTAATGCTGATAACTCCAAGTTTCTACTTGCCACAAACGTTACCACTAAATCAGGTTGCATAGTTAAGGCTATCTCCGCTTATAATGCGGATGAGGCTACTTATGAGAAAGCATATTGTGATTTATTGGAAATTGCCACTACTACTAAAAGCACTATTCTTAAACCATACGCAACAAAATTTATTCAATCAGACAAGTCTTTGGTAATGTCGCTTCTGCGAAGGATTGAGTTATGCGAATGCCCCATTAGTTATGATAGGAAAACATTTTTGGAGCAAATAATTCAGGGATTACACTTAAATGATGGACAAACCCCTCATTATGAAATACTCAAAATGCTGTATGGCTGGATTATAAATGCCTGTATGGAATTTTGGATAACTGGTGAGGATGCTTGTTTTGATCCTAAAGTTCTTTGGAGCAAAAGGGATTATTTGAAACAGCAGTTTGAACAAAAACCATTTATTGAACAAGCCGCTAATCTAGTTCCTGTATCTCAAGCAGACCAAGATAATGAGAGAGGCAGTTTATTCGTCAAACAGTTGGATTTGATTTTGGCGCAGGATGATGAAAAACTGAAAGCGATACAGGATTTTTTGCGAGCCAAAAGAGAAAAACATAATTATGCCATCAACGCCAATATAACTAAACAGCATTTGGATGAATACGAAGATGGTTTAAAGGAAAATTGGCAACAAAGCTTTTGGAGACATCGAAGATTGAATAGAAGTGGACCAGCAGAAGTTGGATATACTATTTACTCTGAAACTATACAGCACAAAGGGAAGCTTGCAGGGATAGAACCAACGTACTCTTATTTAAGCAATGGAACTTATCATCAAATGGCCAACAAGCGTTCTATTGGTTGGCATCCTGATTGGGAAGAATTAACGAAGTAGAAAATGGCACAAAATATAGAAATAAATGAGTTTGTAATATTGCAGAATCCAATTATCGGTAGTCATATTCTGCATGAATTTTCAAAGCGATACTGTTCAGAGAAACAAGAAGGGATAAAATTGCCATTTCTTTTCATTGTATTACCCATTGCGTTTTCAAAGGAGTATTCCAATGACATTTCAACGAAGAATTTCAAGATTGGCAGTATGCTGAAATCTCTTAATAATGAAAATCTTTATTGGGATACTCTACAACAGCGAATGGCCGACTTTTCGGATATAACTTTCCAATCGCTAAATATCGCCTTTGCTGCGTCGCTTTTATTTTACGATAAGCAGACTGCCCGCATTTTTCCAAATAGCTCTAAATCCTTTAAGCCGACGGATAAAAAGGATTATATCAAAATGATAAAAACTGCAAGCAGGTTAGGCTGTTGGTTCGGTTTATTGCAAGACGAAGAAATTTGTTCATACTTCAATATATCTTTTTAACATGGACTTCAAAATCAGCAAAGTTATACTGTGGCCTAAAAATCCAGAGATGCTAATACGAGTAATTCCATTTAAGGGGGATTTTGTAAATGTCATTTCGGGGGATAATGCAAGAGGAAAATCTGCTATAATATCAATCATTGACTATTGTTTAGCAAGTAGTAAATGTAGTATTCCTATTGGTCTTATTCGGAGCCTTACTGGCTGGTTTGGAATTGTCGCTTCATATGGAGAAGAAGAAATACTTTTAGCTAGAGAAGAACCGGGAGTAGAAATTGTATCAAACAATATGTATATTCTACGCGGGAAAAAGATTGCCATTCCTGAAAAGATTGAAGGAGAAAACGCGAATTACAGAGATATAATAAATGAATTGAATAAGCTGGCTCAACTAGCAAAATTCGATTTGGGTGATAAAGGCATTTCACAACCTGCCAGCATTAGAGATTTAATTTCATTGAATTTTCAACCTCAACATTTAGTTGCTAATCCATATGCACTTTTTTACAAAGCTGATACCTATCAAAATAGAGAGAAGCTAATCACTATATTTCCTTACATATTGGGCATCTTGGATGATGAATTGCTCGGTCTTAAAGAAGAACTGAAAGACATAAAGAGTAGGGAGAAAGCATTAAATCGAGAGTTAGAACAAAGAAAAGATATTGCCAATAATTGGCTAAGTGAGGTAAAAAGTTATTATGCCATTGCGTTTGAGTTCGGGTTAATTGATGGAGATTTAAACGACACTAATGCTTGGACACCCAAAGATTATATTGTTCGTCTTAGGCAAGCCCTAACCCGAATAGATAGGAACATTATCCCTTTAGTGAAAGTCGGGGCATCCACTAAAATAAGCCAGCGACTTGCCGAATTGAACGAAAAAGAATATCAAACAGCGGTTCAAATACAAGAGAAGAAGGAAAAATTGTATCTTATTCAAAGTGTAAAAAAGAGCAATACAGATTATGGGAATGATATCTTGGTTCAAAATAGTCGATTAGAAGCTGTAAGTTGGCTGAAAACCCACATAAATAATAAGCACCACTGCCCTTTTTGCGGTAGTAAGAGTACCTCCGCGAAAGAATATGTTGATAGCTTTTTTACGCTTAGTAGCGAATTAAGTAATCTATCTCGAAAAGTCGCCGATAGCCATAGAGTATTCAATAAAGAAATTACCTCTATAAATTCCGATCTGAATAAATTGGAAGTTCAGATTAATGATATTAGAATGGAAAAACAAATTCTATCGCAGGAAAATGAAGAATACCAAAAGCAGCATCAGATTCTAAATTCAATATTCAGATTCGGCGGAAAACTTGAAGAATCACTAAAAAATTATGATAAAATTTCCGAGAGCGGGGATTTAGAGAAAGAACTGGAAAAGGTAAGAAAAAGGATTTCCGAAATTAACAGGTTGCTAAATCAAGATGTATTGGACAGGAAGCAAAAAGGTATTTTGAATCAGATAAGCACAAGCATTAAACATTATGCTAAGATATTTGAAGCCGAATACTGCGATGATGATGTTCAACTAAATATAGAGAATTTGACTTTGAAATTTGTATCGGGAAATCGGGAGGATTTTCTGTGGGAAATTGGTAGCGGACATAATTTTATGTCTTATCATATTTCGACGATACTCGCTATACATGAATATTTGTTGACATTAGCAGATAAAAATAAAGTGCCAAGTTTTATCATTTTCGACCAGCCTTCACAGGTATATTTTCCCGAACTAAAGAAAGAGGAATTAGCCGAAGATGAAGCTGTCCTTAAAGTTAAGCGCATATTTAAAGTCCTTTCTGAATTTAAGAATCGTACAGGATCAAAAGTTCAAACCATTATTATTGAACATGCCGGAGAAAATTCTTGGAATGAATATTTTGACGATGTAAAACTTATACGAAATTGGCATGGTGATTCGGAGGACAACGCTTTAATTCCGAAACAATGGATTGACGCTGGCGCATAAAACTATGCCATAAGCCTCCATTCCGACGCCACAAGCTACCACGCTCTGGAAACATAGCTTCGGGGCGTTTCCATCTTCTGACTTTCGCATGTTAGTCTATTGTCAAACAATACAACAACCAGCCTGCACCGACACGTCAGAAGAAGAAAAAACGGAGGTATGGGAGACGGATGAAAGAAATTATCTCATTTATTTATTCTGGAAGCTTGGAAATAGTTATCTAGTCATCCCTTAAAAATGAGCGAAGGTGTTGATTATTAACATGCTTTTGTTGATTTCGCAGCGAATTGTTATGATATTATTTGCAGGATTATTCGCAAATTAGTGAAAAACCTTGCAGAAATATGATCGGTAAAAACAAGCAATCCGGACAAATGAGTTTTTTGTTTCAAACCTTGAAAGAACAACTTAATCCCAGTCATCCTCTTTATCAGTTGACTGGAAAAATTGACTGGAAATCAGTAGAGGATGATTTCCAGGAATATTACATTGATTTTGGTCGTCCGGCCAAGCCGGTTCGGCTGATGGTTTCGCTCTTGATTTTAAAGCAGTTGCACAACCTGAGCGATGAGTCGGTCGTTGACCGGTGGGTAGAAAACCCGTACTTCCAGTATTTTAGCGGGGAAACCCATTTTCAATGGTCGATGCCCTGTGACCCGAGTGATCTGGTCCATTTTCGCCACCGGGTTGGCAAAGAAGGCATTGAAAAGATTTTCCGTTTATCGGTCGGGCTTCAAGGAAAGGATGCACAACAGAAATGTGTTTCGATAGACACCACTGTGCAGGAAAAGAACATCACGTTTCCAACCGATCTAAAACTGGCCGTGCGCATTATTGCCAAGTGCCGGAAGCTGGCAGAAAAACAGGGCATTGGATTGCGTCAAAGTTATAAGCGGACCGTAAAACAGCACATGCTCAACCAGCGGTTCAAGGATCATCCAAAGAACAAGAAGAAAGCCCTGGCTTCAGGCCGGAAGATCAAGACCATTGCCGGAAGGCTTGTTCGCGAATTGGAGCGTAAACTTCCGGAGCAATCAACAGGGCGGGCAGAACTGGAGATGTTCCGCAAGGTTCTGTTACAAACCAGGCAAAGCAAGAACAAGATTTACAGCCTGCACGAACCCCAGGTCAGTTGCATTGCCAAGGGCAAGGATCACAAGAAATACGAATTTGGAAGCAAAGTGTCGTTTGCCATTACCAAAACCACCAACGTAATTGTCTCGGTGGTCACCTTCAAAGGCAACCCGTATGATGGAGATACTTTAAAACAGACCCTTGACTTCCACCAGCAAATTACAGGGATAAGGGCCAAAGAAGCAACGGTTGACCGTGGCTACCGTGGACGAAAAATGGTCGATGGAACCCTGATCCAAACTCCGGGTGTGCCAAAATCAAAAGATTCGGCGTACAGCAAACAACAGGCACGGATCCGGTTCCGGCGAAGGGCGGCCATTGAACCCATCTTTGGCCACACTAAGCAGGACCACCGGATGGCAAGAAACTACCTGAAACACTTTGCCGGGGATGAAATTAACGCCCTGATGGCTGCTGCTGCCTTTAACTTCCGCAGATGGCTGCGGAAAGTTAGACTTTTGCCTGATTTTTTGTCCGAATGTTCTTTTCAATACTTGCCCACAACCATTAAAACCCTGATTGATGATCTAAAATGGAACTTGGCAGTAGTATCAATGATCTAGCATTGACTTTTTAAGGATTGACTATCTAACACTTTTGTTGGGTCTATTTCCTGAATGTGGCATAAAAGATTTAACGCTTGCTTACGATTTTCATAGGAATATTCCCAAATCTCCCGAATATCATTTGAGTATTTAATAAGTGTCAGGGATTCATGTATAATATTTCCGAGATATAATATCATGCAAGCATTGTCTTTATATAGTTTCTTATTTATTTCTTCTTCATTGGTATGGTCAAAATCAGGGTCGAATATTCCTAAATCATAGGTGCAACCATATAACGACCCATGAAGTGCTTCAGATGCATCTGAATAATACTGCAATTTATTAAGACTAAAAAATGGATCAAGGAATTTTCCCCATTCTTCTAATGCCTTTATTCTTTCATTCAAACTTTTTTTAGTCCATGTTAGATTGGGTTTTGTTTCCGAAAACATTGCTAACGCCTCTTGCATAATGGGAATCTCTTTCAACTTTTCCCGTTTTTTCTCTATTGCATCTACATGTTCATGATAAGTATTATAATCATTAATTTCATCCATTAAGTGGAGTCCGACCTTATGATAGTATTTGTAAATCGGATGAAGGATAAATGCACGGTACTCTTTTTCATCGCAAACACTGGCATAACAAAAGTTTGTGACTGTTTCCATGAATGAACGTGCAAGCATTACTGATTCACCCGTAAAACACTCTACTTGGCTTGCTAATTGAAGAAATGCCGCACCAGTTTGTCCCCCACTTACCAAAAGGGTAGCTGTCTTTGAAATTCGGTCGTCTGTGATTTTAGGTATAGACTCCTTCAATAAAATTAATTCCGATCCGAAGAATTGAATTGCTTCGTTATGATAGTGTTTTAGATTCTCAAGTGAGTGAATTGCTCCCATTCTGTTACTTATTTTTATATCCAGAAAATCTCAATGCTGAATTTCTTTAGAAATTTGTGTCATAGTAGCTCCGAGTTCTTTCCTTATGAATTTATGAAAATCTCCATTAAAGAAGTTTTTTTGATAAACCATTTCCATTGGGCTATATTCCTTGTTATTTTCAATGTAAAAAAGAGAATCTTGAAGCTTTTGAAACTCGCTTGATTCAATAAAGTAATGTGATTTCTGATATATGAAATCCGCTATAATTTTATATTCATCAAAGACATATCCTTCGTCTTCTTCCATATTACCACTATACTCGAAAATAGAGCAACGTTCAATCAACCTCTCAATCATAGTTCTTTTCTCCATTAAAAAAGATACGGTTAATTTTTTCAATTCCATTCTATTGCTATGCTGTAACGTGAAGTATGTGCCAAATAAAGTAATACCACCACCTACGACAGCCCCAATTAATGCGTAAACTCCTTCACTCATATACTAAACTTATATGCCATTATTAACAGCCAACAGATAAGAATATGGACTATTTCTTAGCGCAGTTCTCTTATCCACATTATAAGAAATCAATGATGATATTACTGAAACACCTGCACCTGCTAACAATGCGTATGGAACAGACAGCCCAAGTAAAGCAGTGGGCAAAGCCGTTGCCCCTGTTGAAATCAATGAAACCTTCATGAAGTTATCGGCCACCCATTTTATTCCTGAGCCGTTTAGTGCGTCTTTTAATCCATTGTATCCGGGTAAAAACTCGTTTATATATACATCTTTCACCATTTGCCTAATTTGTCCCAACGAAGCATCCGCAGGAATATCTTTAGTAAGATTCGCAACATTCTTTCTAAATAAGCCCAATTCATCTTGATGTCTCCTTTTGAAATTTACTACATCTTCCAATGAAGTCGGTTCAGCAATGCTAATTCCTTCTATTGCCATATTTATCAAAAGCCCTTGTGATAAATTTATATAGCGGTCTCTACGGCGTGGACGATAATCATAATCCCTCTCTCGTCCATTGATTGCAATTTGATTGTCAAGTCTAACCAAATCAGAAAAATTAGATGTCAAAGAGTTATCTGTCAATGGGGCGATTGCTCGATGTTCACATATTTTATTTGCAAGAAGTGTCATGTAAAATTTTGCAAAACTACCATCTACGCGTAACCATCCGTCACGTGTCATTCGGTGGCGAAGTTGGTATTGGATTTCATAAGGTAGTTTTTCCGGATGAATATCAAACAAACGGCTTATGTCTCTGGGTAACTTATCCCTGTGAATGGCATACCCATTTTCTCCTTGTGTAAGCAATTGAAAGCCCTCATTTGTATTAAGGTAGTTCACTGTATCCTCGGCCAGTTCCTCTATAAATTCTTGTTCAGGGTTTACTTCAATAGGTGTTAATAAGCCTACATCATGCAAATATTGAGTTGCACGCTCTTGATATGGATTATCAATAGAAGTAGGAACAATTGTACTTATTTCATCCCAAAATAAAATAGCTGTTTTCAGCCAATTCTCATTTTTTATATCTATTGTCGGATAGAAAAGAGCCCTTGTAAACGCCATAATTGTATTGATTTTGAAAATTGATATTTCTAAAAGCGAATGGAAATTTCTCTCATATTGTTACGTGTAAAAATACGGTTTACATAAAGCAATAAACTCCGTCTTAATTCATCCAGTTTCATCTCGGATTTTCCTCCATCTTTAAAGCAGAAACAATCATCTTTTCCCTCACAAGTTTTTATTCTGCCTTCTTTTATTCCTTTTGTTATATAGTCCCTAATCTGTTGAAGCAGTTCAGCTACATAATCCATATCTCGAATATCGTCTGGATTTGTTAACCATTTGTAAGTTAATGATCCTGCAATATATTCTCCGTTTCGGTTTTTAAGTTTACCCGTATTTAGAAATTCTTGCGTATCTTTTATTGCTTGAAAAAAGTCGTTATTGCTATTCTCAAGTTGAAATGGAGTCAAAAATGCTGGTCGATGAAATCCCGTTCGGATGGCGTCTAAAATATGTAACTCCTTAAATTTCGGGTCAATCTTTGACAAAATATTCTCATAATATTTTGTCTGTATTTTAAGGTTGCCATTTATTTCATCTTCAATAGTCTCCCAAAACCATAATTCGATTTCAAATAAGGAGTTGTTTCTTCTTTCTGTATTTATTTCAACTATTTCTTTCTGTATATTCTTATCACGAGGGCATGTAGTTGCAAAAATATATTTCGACAATTTCAATTCTGATTTATCTGTTTTGGCAATTTCGTCTATTATCAGTTTTAATGTCAAATCAATATCAAGACGTTTACACTGAGTACCAATGGTATTGTTATGAAAACGTCCTAATATGTCAATCCCATCTTGTGCTTGCCCATTACGTCCATAAATATCAAATCCCTCCTCATATTTTTCATTCAATATATCCTTAATGAAAATCTGAAAGTCCTGCCAATTGGCAGGCTTGAGGTAATTTTTTGGTATCATAATTTCTAACTGATAAATCTATTTTAATATTATGCAAAGGTACGATTTAATACCATATTAGCTGAATTTTCTTCCTGATTCTCAATACCCAACGCCACAAGCTGCCATTGCGACGCCACAAGCTGCCACGTCCCCAAAACATACCTTTGGGGCGTTTCCGTCTTTCTACTTTAGCATTTCAATCCATTGTCAAACAACTAAAAAACAATATTGATTATGCAGCAGGAAGATGATTTGAGGGGCTTGGCAAAGGTCATGGACTTT
>CALGIG010000024.1 GCA_937915865.1 uncultured Prolixibacteraceae bacterium
AAATATGAAGAAAAAATTCAAAGCTTTTATTGAGGAAAAGTGTGAGTTTGCCCTGCAAAAGTACTACTCTCATTTCTTCGTTTTTCAGGAAAGATGCATAACGACAAAAAAGCGTTGCGTATAACTCAACTATTTAGCCAGTTCTTGAAATCGGCAACACGCTCGCGGCTAACCAACACCTCAGTTTCGGGGTTAGGCCGAAGTTGTAGCTTTAAACGGTTATTGAAATAGGTGTGTATTTTCTCTATTGAACCGGGACTTACGATGAACTTCCGGTTTATCCTGAAAAAAGCTTTGGGATCAAGCATTTGCTCCAGTTCGTCGAGCGAATTATCGACAGGTAAACGGTTCTTTGCAAAGGTAACCGCCCAGCACATTCCTTCTTCAAAAACAAAAAAGGCAATATCTTCAACCAATACCTGTTTCAATTGCTCGCCTAATTTCAGAAGCAACCGCTTTTTATATTGTTTCGGCTGAAGCAATTGTGTATAAATTTGTTCGTACAACAATTTTGAATTGGGCAAATATATCCTCTGTCGTTTGCCAAACTTTTCAAATGCCAATTTTAAGTCCTGAAATTCAATAGGTTTAAGCAAATAGTCGATACTATTTACCTTAAAAGCCTGAATCGCATATTCGTTGTAGGCTGTTGTAAAAATAACGGGAATTTCAAGGCTCACCTGCTTAAACAAATCAAAACACGAACCATCGGAAAGCTGAATATCCATCAGCATTAAATCAGGATGCTGATTATTGGAAAACCATTCGACACCTTTTTTAACCGACTCAATAATGCCAAGTAATTCAACCGAAGGGTCGTATCGGTTAATTAAGTTCACAAGGTGTTCAGCCGAAAGGCTTTCATCTTCAAATATCAATACTTTTAAGCTCACTTTTTTTCAGTTTAGGAAGTTTCACACAAAAAGTAAACGAAGTTTCTTCTACCTCTATCTGCTTATCTGATATTAATTCAAATCGCTTTTTAATATTTTCAAGTCCGATACCCGACGAACCCTCAATCAGTTCCCTGCGATTTAGGTTATTCACCACTCTTAAAAAATCTTCTTCTTCAGTAATGCGCACCACCAAAGGCGATTCTTTCGAAAAACGATTGTGTTTCACCGAATTCTCAACCAGCATTTGCAATGAATTTTTTGGAACGAATATATATTTTCGGGTATCATCATTAATTTCAATGGTAAACTGAATACTGTCGTTATGTCTCATTTTCATCAGAAAAATATAGGTATTCAAAAAATCAAGTTCTCGCTGCAACACGACAACAGTCTCATCTTTAACTTCTAAAATGTATCGGTACATCTTCGATAATTGAGCGATATATTCGCCAGCCAAATCAGCGTCTTTATGTACCAACGAATTAAGTACACTCAAACTGTTAAAAAAGAAATGCGGTTCAATCTGGTGCTTCAACGCTTCAAACTGCGAACGGATATTTTCTTTTTGCAGGCGTTCGGCCATTATCTCGGCTTCCTGCCAGTTTTGGAAGTAGTAAATAAACGAATGGAAACCAATGATAATGAGCGAAATAACCACCATCATAACCATTAAATCACGGTCGAGAACAGCATAATCGGCCCATAGTTTTTCCTGATGAGGAAGCACAAAAAACAGATTGTAATACAACCCTCCATACAAAATCGTGAATCCGATGCAGTAAACAAAAAGCACAATGCCCAGGATTACAAAACGCCAGGTTAACTCGAAATACTTTTTAGTCAGGCGATTGATATAAGTGGTAATCCTGATACCGATAATCCATACTACAAAACCAAAGAAAAGGAAAAAAGCATGGAATAGTATTCCGCGCAAGTCGTATTGTAAAAGAGTTGAATACGAACGGTCGTAAAATTTATACAGGTAATGTACCCCGTTCAAGATCAAAAAAATAGACAAGTATTTTAAGATAAACTCCTTTTTACGGACTTCAGGATTCATCGATTATTGTTTGTAGCGAAATTATAAAATTTGATTGAGTTTACGACAAATACCCATATTGTTCGAACCATTCCAGCGCATCTTCAATCGCCTGAGTTATGGGAGTTTGAGGCATATTCAATTCTCTGATGGCTTTTGCCGCCGAATAATAATTATCGGTACAAAGTAACCGGGCGTTTACAGCATTCAGCCTGGCTGGCTTTTTACTGACATTCTCAAGCAAACTACCCATCGCTCCTGCCATCTTGACCAATGATTTACTTAGTGAAATTTGCTTTTGCGGAAACCCGGCGACAAGGTTCATTTTTTCGAAAAAATCGGAATAAGTAAGATTTTCATTTGCAAGCAAATAACATTCACCAGGCTTCCCTTTCGAAATCGTATTTACAATTGCTTTGGCAACATCGCCTACGTGTACAAAGTTCTTTCCACCTGGAGGACAAGCCATTAAGGTTTTGCCATAGGCCATCAAAATAATTTGTCCTGAACTGGGTTTGACATCGTACTTCCCCAGCATAAATGTTGGATTAACAACAATAGCTGGTAAGCCGCTTCGTTGGTATTCATTGAGTACTAAATTCTGGGCAATATATTTACTTACCATGTACCCCGATTTTCCAATTTCACTGAATGTTGATTCTTCGGTCCCTGGTTTTTCCATTGTCCCGGGATCAAAAGCATTGGCCGATCCCACAAAAATGAATTTTTCGATGTTGCGTCGAACAGCTTCATCAAGCAAAAGCTGAGTGGCATCGACATTTGTCCGTTTATACGCCTCGTAATTGGTTGGCCACTGGCTGGTATTAGCTGCAGCATGAATTACTACCTCGCAACCGGCAAAAGCCTTCCGCACATCAGCCAGATTGTTTATTTCTCCTTTTATAAGCTCTGCATCAACCCCCTTCAACGAAAGAAGGTTGCTGCTTTCGCGAACCATTCCGCGAACCTGGTATCCTGAATGGAGCAATTCACGAACCAGATTGCTGGACAGCAAACCGTTTGCCCCGGTAACTAACACTTTCATATTAATCAGTTTTCTTAAGTATTATTGTCACCTCAAATCTTCTTTCGAAATAATCGGAAGAACTTTCGTTTTCTAAAGCTCTCGCTGAATGATTCTGGAACTCATCGCCAATTTTATTCCTGAAGGAATCAGACTCATCACGAAAACATTAATACGGTTCAAATATCCTGGGATAATTACCGCTTTTCCGCGAATAAGTTCTGCAATCGAAATCCGGGCGATGGCTGGTGCCGAGATCAAGGCCAATCGTCCCAAAGCACCTTGTTTCTGAATACGGGCAACCACATCCGGATTGGTCATGATCGGACCAGGATTCACCACGCTTACTTTAATGTTGGTGCTTTTCAACTCAGCTTTTAAACCTCGCGTGAAATGATAAACGAAAGCTTTTGATGCCGGGTAAACGGTTTTAAATGGAAGCGGCGAAAAGGCTGCCATGCTCGAAACATTCAGGATATAGGCTTTTCGGTGCATTTTCAATTCGGGAATGAGCAACCTGACCAATAATGAAGTTGCACGAATATTGAGCTGGATTAACCTGTCGATATATTCGGTTGGCGTAGTTTCCAACAAACGCGTTCCACCTGCCCCGGCATTGTTAATAAGTACATTTACCGAAAAATTGACAGTTACCCATTCGGCGAGCCTTACAACCTCTTCTTTATCTGTCAAATCGGTTTCATACGGGCAGGCAATAACCTGGTATTTCGCTGCAATGTCGGTACAAAGCCCAGGAAGGTTTTCCCCAGGTAAAGAAACCAGGATCAGATTCATCTTCCGGCGGGCACATTCAATTGCAAGTTCTTTACCCAGCCCGGTACTGGCGCCGGTTATCAGCGTAAATAATTTGTTGTTCGTTCTCATTGTTTTCTGTATTTATTAACGATAAAAAAGCTCAAATGATAAGCAAAAAATGCGAACGGAATTCCCAGCAAAACACCGCCAACGGCTAGAGTTACCAGTATTTCAGTCCCATTTACAATAAGGCTTTCAAAAAATCGGAATGAAAAATCGGTTGAAAAATTGATTGAATTGGCACAGCCAGTAACCTGACGGCCAACAAGGTAATTCAATCCGAAAATAAATGGGGCAGTCAGCGGGTTGATATTAAACACACCTATTCCGGCAGCCAGTTTGTTCCATTTGAACAACGATGCAATAGCCATAGCAATGAAAGCTTTAACACCCACCAGGGGCATCATTCCAATGAAAATTCCGAGCGAATATCCGCTGGCAATCTGGTGTGGGTCGCCATCCATTTTTCCAATGCGTTTAACCGAATTCAATTTACTGGTAACAACCAGTTTTATTCTTCGGAAATTCATAACCGTTCAGCTATTTTTTTGACATTCGAAACGCAGTTTTCCATTTCGTTAAATACAAACGGGTCGGTTATCCACCGCGGCAAAAATGGTTTCGTTTTGGAGAACATATAGTAACGGATGCGAGAATGAACGCTATCGGTTGAAACAAATTCCCATTTTCCTTCGAAATGAGACAAGCGACGGTACTTTTCATTTTCGGGCAAATAATCTGGTTGCCCAGAAATGCCAATAACCACCGAATGTTCAGATGGATTGACCAACATTTCATTCCGGGTGACCAAATCGAAGCGCAAAGCTGGCATGAAGTTGAAACGCGAATAAGCATACCACTCCCAATCCGACCGAACATTAACAACCTTGTATTCGTCGGCCATCGAAAGCCATTCGGTGCCATACTTTTCGTTGCGAATAATTTGAGAAAGCTGTTCAGGAGTAGATTTCACCCGGACTTCGGCGTATAGTTCCCGGGCTTTGCGGCCAGGTTCGGCCTCAATCCAACGCTGGTAAATAAACACATCATCCTTATGTTTTCGGAGTTCCCACAAGCTTGATTCTGATGATGTTTCAGACGGAAAGTTTTTGTACCCGAAAGCGCTCGTTGTTTCGGAATCTGAATTTACTTCGAATGTTGTTTCAACCGGCAATGCAGTTCCTTCAGTTTTTTCGGTACGATTAGCATGTCCATCACCTAAATGATGTAACAACAAAATCAATAAAATAATCATGGCTTTTCTGTTTTTTGTTTTCTGAATAATTGTTTTCAGCAAAGCAAACCATAAAACAGCACCACCCCAAGCAAGGTCAAATGAACCGTTGCCTGAAATTGTTGAGTTGTTGTTTTATGTATTTGAATTGTACACTGAAAACAGAGACAGGGAAAAAACAGGAAAGTCGAAAGAGATGGAATACTAAATGGTGAACTTTCGAAAACAAACTGAGCGGATGACATCTGGTCACCCGCTCAGCAAAATATCTTTGATGTATATAGCCATCAGATGGCTTGAAGGCATCAGATGGCTACCTTAACTAAAGCTTTTACGACAACACCGACATAGCAGCGCCAATCAGATTAGCATTTTCAATGCGCGAAATTTCAACTGTAGCATCAATAGCCAGCTCAGCAAGCAACTCTTTAATGGTTGCATTTACGATATCAACATAACTGATATCATGAACTTTCACTTTACTCCAGAATAAACTTCCTTCAGCTAAAACCTGTACTTTTTTAACCGATGGATAAGCCGAATTAAGGTTAAGCACTAAACCAACAAGTGAAGCGGCAACCAGCTTGGCCGAACGTTCGTAAATCTGGAATGCTGTTTCAACATAGTCAAGCTTATATTCTTCCGGATTGTTCATCATCTTGCTCAGTCCGGCAGCATCCAACTTAACATCCAGACCGTCATTCGGGAATACAGAACGGAAGATACGTCCAAGGTACATTCCAGAGATAGCTTTTTCAAAAATCTGGTATCCCTTATTATCAGAGTTTTCATCAACTTCAGCATCGAATGCAGTGAGATGAGGCGGATTAAAGTTCCCAGATTCAAGATTAACCGGGGTTTCGCCGCTCCAGCCTTCCAGAGATTTAATTTTTGGAATGTACTCTGATGGGAAGAAGGTAGCCATGTTGGTACCAGTACCAACAATTAAACCAATATAGGCATCGAATCCGGGATTCATCAAACCAGCAAACAAGCTGGTAATAGTGTCGTTTACAACAGCAATTTTATTGAAACTGACATTTGTTTTTTCGTTCAGAAATTTAACCAGAGGTTCGCCAACCGGATTGCCTTCCATTCCGGCAATATTTACACCTTTAGTCCATTTAATCAGTTCGGCATCACCATTCAGCAGCGATTTGGCCGGATAAGAAAAACAATATCCGATAGGTGAATCCTGCGGAAGACTCAACTTATTAATAGTCTGAGCCTGAGAAATATAAAGATCATCTTCAGTAAAACCAGCGGTTTTCATTTCAGTAATGTTTTTTTCGACCAAACCTGCGATGTTGGTCTCTTCGCCTACTGAAACAACGGCTGCCCTAAAATTGGTTCCACCTAAATCAAAAACAGTAGCTTCGCCTTTAATTCCATCTTTTTTAGGATGAATATAAGTTGGCAAACATTTAATTTCTGTTCCTTCATCTTGAAGACCTGTTACGATTTTTGATTTTAAGTCGTTTGCAATGTCGAGCAACTGACTGTTTGATAAAGCAAATGGATTGTTCATGGTTTAATTATTTGTTTAATAGATTGTTTACAATTTTGGCTAAAAGTAGAAAAATCCTCTTACATCAGCAAAAGGACTTTTCAGTAATATTAAACAATTAAAAAAGAGTTACCTGCCCAACCTGAATGATAATTTTACCAGGAAGATATTGTATGGTTTATCGTCGAAAAGGGTCTTAAGGTCGTTCCTGAAATTAAAGTCGCCGTTTGAGACTGATTGATCGCGGTGCTGCGACCATACCAGGTAAAGAGTAGACCCGGGCAAATATTCCCAGCGAACAACCATGTTCGACAAAAACTCCTTAACATTGAAATCAGGTTGGTCGAACGAGTATAGCTCCTTTCCGCCAATTTCCGACACACTATAAACTTCATCGGATGTGTTATACGATAATTCATCGGGCGATAGCAAGGCAAACCTGTCGGTATAATTATCGGCACGGCTGTTTGTTATCCGCTTAAATTCGGTGTATTTGCCAGTTGCGATGAATGGTTGCCCCCAATATTGAATGCTAAGGTTTGGCGTAATGATGTAATTAACCCGAAGCGAAGCGCTCAAAGTTTTTTGATGTATCCGGGCAAAAACATAGTCGGTCTTTTTTGCATAGTCCTCCTGTGTAACATATTGGAGTTCATCATTATTCCAGTTATAGTTCGGCATACCAGCCTTTATCATCCTTGCTTGTTTTATCCAGCCAAATCGGGTCCCAGGTATTATCTTCATCACCATCATTGCTAATTACGAAATCGTATTTAATTCCGGCAACATTGACCATGAACGAAAAAGCCGTGCGGTTGTCGTAGTATGAATCAAACTGAGCCGCAACAAAATCACCATCCTGTTCATCGCGACGGGTTAATCGCTGCACAATACTATCGGGACTGGAATCCCAACATTTAAAACCTACATAAATGTTGCTTTCGTCGGAAACTATGGCAAACTCAGTTATTTGAGAGGGCCTTTTCCCTTCGGAGGGTTCGTATTGCGTAAAATCGTCTTGCCAGATAACTTTTTGCCATACAGTTTCGTTGAGCTTTCCGTCTATCGAAAATTCATTTTTCGAGCACTCGCTTGCATAATATTCTTTTTTGGGTTGAGGTTGAGAAAAAACAGGGGAAATAATAGCCAGAAACAATCCTGCAAAAAGAAAGAGGTTTGGTCTCATGAATATTGCATTACATTCATAAAGACTCAGAAATACTGTTTCCGTTACAATAAGATTGAAATTAATATCGGAAAATAAAAGGGTCAGGAACCTGTTGGCACAAAAGAAAAATATCCAGAAAGTTACTTCACCTCCGTTTCTTTCTTTCTCACCGAAACCCCGGTTTCACCCAAAGCTTCAATAGTAAAATAATAGGTTGTGCCGTTATCCATTCCTCTAAAATTGTAGCTGACTTCGCCGTTTACCGTGATGCAGTTGTACAGTTTTCCGGGCGATACGCCATACCAGATATTGTATCCATAAGCGCCATTCGAAGGGTTCCAGCTAATCATCGCATTGCGCGGATCGGCTAATGAACGGTTCACTTTAAAATTGCTGACTTGTGCCGGTTTTTCACCCTCTGCTAAACCGAATACGCGAAAATCGCTGATGGCAAACGAGCCGGTTGGCGTATGGACATTCTCTATTTTCAGGAATCGGGTTTTAACGGGCTTTTTCAACTCCACATAGTCGTGTGGAACGTCGCGGTCATTATCGCTTTTGTCAACCAGCAGCGTCCAGTTGTGGCTATCAACCGATTGGTATATACGGTACTGGTGGTAAATATCCATGGCTTTGTTGTGTTGAAAAGCTTTGTGCTCGTAATAGTTAATTTGCAAAGCGTGAACTTCTTTAACACCGCCCAAATCCATCTGCAGCCATTCGCCAGGATTCCCGGTTTTAGCGGCCCAATAGGTGCGCATATTTTCGTCAGACGCATTTTTTGCCACCAAATCGCCATCCGTAGAGGAAACCGTAACTGGTTTCCGAAACGATAACAACATCCATCCGGCGAAAGTTCCGCTACGATGGTCGGTTGTTTTGGTTGGGTTCAGACAAGGATAATCGCCGTAACCTGTTGAAGCATACATCGTGCCATCCTCGTCGAATCCGGCGGGATAAATGCCAATGCGCCGCTCGAACTTGTATTTGAGCGACAACATGCAGGTAGCCACATGCCAGTAATTTCCATAGTTATCCTGAAACGTTCCGCCATGACCAGCCCCCTGCACAAATCCGCCTGGTTTGTACGACATAGGGTTGTGTTTCTGGTAAGTGAACGGCCCAAGCGGGTTATCGGCTATATAAACGCCGTTGGCATACACTTTAAATTCGGTTCCGGGAGCGCCATACTGAAAATAGTATTTCCCATTGTGTTTGGTAACAAAACTGCCTTCGGTAAAAGGCGCCAGCGTAGTACTGTCGTCGTTATTCATACCGAAACGTTCCCAGCCGTGCATGTCGGGTTTCAGCATGGCGATATCGGTAATCTTGCTTTTCGGGTAAAAATTGCTGCGATTCAACTCAACGCCCTTCAGGGGCCATTCGTTGCTCGATCCGTAGTACATATACAGCCGCTTATCGTCGTCGAGGAAAAACGCCGGGTCCCAAAACGGCAGCGAAACCGATTCTATTTTCCGTTTGAAGCGACCGCTTTTCGGGTCGGTGCTGTACCAAACGGGTAATCCGCGATAAGTCGATCCGGTGTAAAACAGCGTGTCGCCGCTAACGTAAGCTGCTGGGGCACACTGGTCATCGTCGGTTGGAGTGCGCTGAAAACTGGCATATACAAAATCCCAATGGCTCAAATCTTTCGAAACATGAAACCCTCCCTGGTTGGTCGAGAACAGGAAATATTCGCCTTTGTAGTTCACCAGCATCGGGTCTGCCGACGAGCGGAACGAGCCGTTTGGTTTTACATTGTTATTGTATGGCTCGAAGTTATAGCTGATATTTACCGGATTACAAAAAGTCGTTGGGCGATCATTTCCCGGGTCAAACCATTCCGTCGCTTTGGCTTTTTCGGTTCTTACTGAAGCTGTTTTTTGAGGTGTCAATCTGAAATTAACCTTACTATCCGACCGTTTCACGGTTACCGAAGTCATTTCCATTCCGGGGTAATACACTACCATGATGGTATCGCCATAATCGACAAGGCGGTACATCCCGTTGGCATCGGTATTGTCGTGCGCCGGACTGTACTGGTACATTACTGTTGCACCTTCCAGCGGTTTACCATCCGGTCCGAGCACTTGGCCAGTGCGGAATTTCATCTTTTTTACGGTGATTGTATAATCGCTCACCTGGCCTTTCACAACAATGATGCTATCTTCAGGTTCCTGTGCTTTTACTGAAAAGGAAACCGAAAAAAGAAAAAGGGAAAAGAGAAGTAGCAGGTTTTTCATGACAAGTAGTTTTGTTTAAACACAAGGTCACAAAGTCACGAAGAAATTTTTCTTGGCGTCTTTGTGACTTTGTGTTTGAATTTTCTATTTCAAAGCAAACCCAGCTTCCAACACATCTTCCGAGTTGGTTCCGACAAATACTTTGAAATCGCCGGGTTCACTCACATATTTCAGGTCGCTATTGTAAAAACGCAAGTCTTTTTCGGTCAAGATAAATTCAACCGTGCGGGTTTCACCTTTTTTCAGGAATACTTTCTGAAAGCCCTTCAGTTCTTTCACCGGACGGGTTATACTACCTACCAAATCGCGGATATATAATTGAACCACTTCGGCGCCATCGTAATTCCCAGAGTTTGTAACATCAACCGAAACTTTAATCTCACTGGTCGAATTCAACTCGTTTGAAGACAATTTCAGGTTTTTATAATCGAATTTGGTATAGCTCAGGCCGTAGCCAAACGGGTAAAGCGGTTCGTTCGACACGTCAAGGTAATTTGAAAGAAATTTGGAAAACCATTTGCCTTCAGGAAGCGGTCGCCCGGTGTTTTTGTGGTTGTAATAAATAGGCACCTGCCCCACGTTTTGAGGGAATGTAGCAGTTAGTTTTCCGGAAGGGTTGATCTTGCCCAATAAAACGTCAGCAATTGCATTCCCGGCTTCGGTACCTGCAAACCACACGTTAAGGATTGCAGGAATATGAGCCTTTTCCCAACTGATAGTAAGCGGACGACCGGTAAACAGAACCATTACAACCGGCTTCCCGGTCGACAGCAAAGCTTCGAGCAATTCGCGCTGGTTCTCAGGAAGCGAAATATCTGACCGGCTGGCACATTCGCCATTCATTTCGGCCGACTCGCCAACAGCAGCAATAACCACATCGGCTTTGCGGGCTGTGGCAACAGCTTCGGCAATCATTTCTTTTTGCGAACGTTTATCCCATTTGGTTGGTTTGCCAAAAATACTGATACGGGCATCTAAACTAGGATCGCTTACCACATTGGTACCTTTGACATACAGAATGTTTGCACCGGCACCCATATTATTTTTTAACCCCTGAAGTAATGATACCGACTTAGAAAAATCGGCTGCAACACTCCATGTCCCTGTCATATTTTCGGCATTATCGGCAAGCGGCCCAATCAAAGCGATTGTTTTCTTATCCTGAATTGGGAGAATCTGCATGTCGTTTTTCAGCAATACAAAAGTTTGAGTAGCTATTTCACGGGAGACCTGACGATTTTCAGAAGTGAATAGTTCATTTTTTGCACGGTTAACATCGCAATAACGGTATGGGTCTTCAAACAATCCAAGTTTATACTTGGCTTCCAGAATGCGACGGCAAGCCTGATCTATTTCTTGTTGGCTTACTTTTCCCTCGTTAAGCGATTCTTCCAAAGTTCCCAGAAAACCAGCGGACACCATATCCATATCGGTTCCGGCTTTTAGTGCCAGCGCCGACACTTCTTTCAGTGTACCCAAACCATGCTCTTCCATTTCCATCATCGCTGTATAATCGGTCACCAATAAACCATTAAAGCCCCACTGTTGCCTCAACAAGTCGTTCAGAAGCCATTTGTTGGCAGTTGCCGGAATACCGTCAACCTCATTGAACGATGCCATGACACTTCCGGCTCCAGCCTCGACAGCTGCTTTGTATGGTGGAAAATATTCGTTGTACATTCTGATTTTGCTCATGTCAACGGTGTTGTATTCGCGTCCTGCCTCAATTGCGCCGTAT
Source organism: uncultured Prolixibacteraceae bacterium (assembly GCA_937915865.1). Taxonomy (GTDB): domain Bacteria; phylum Bacteroidota; class Bacteroidia; order Bacteroidales; family Prolixibacteraceae; genus Aquipluma. The sequence goes on from CALGIG010000024.1 coordinate 11,666, forward strand.
AGTGCAAAATGCTTGACACACGAAAGAATGGTGTTGTTTTTACTGAGGTCGTCGCCTTGATAACCTTTAACCATTGCCGTGGCAATTTGCGAACCGAGGTATGGGTCTTCGCCTGAACCTTCGGAAACACGGCCCCAACGCGGGTCACGCGAGATATCGACCATAGGCGAAAAAGTCCAGCAAATGCCATCGGCGCTGGCTTCCTGGGCGGCTATGCGGGCGCTTTTCTCAATCGCTGCCATATCCCAGCTGCACGACATTCCGAGCGGAATCGGGAAAACGGTTTGATAACCATGAATCACGTCCATTCCGAACAAAAGCGGGATTTTCAAACGGCTTTGCTCCACTGCAATTTGTTGCACAGCATGGATTTTTTCGGCTGATTTGATGTTGAACAACCCTCCTACCTTGCCTTCTTTAATTTTTTGGGCAATGTTGGAGTTGGCGGCGGCACCGGTAACAATATCGCCAGACGCTGGAAGATTAAGCTGTCCCAGTTTTTCTTCGAGGGTCATCCTACCCATTAGGTCGTCAATAAAGGCGTTCATTTTCTGATCGCCGGCGGAGTTTGATTTTTGATTACACGATACAAGTAAGCATACAAATAACGCAATCAAAATCAACAAGCTTTGTGATTTTTTCATGATTGATTAGAATTATCTTGTTTAGCGTTGTGGTAGATGCAAATATGAGAAAATAAACCACATTAGGCACATAGGTCACAATAGAAAAGTCCAAA
>CALGIG010000025.1 GCA_937915865.1 uncultured Prolixibacteraceae bacterium
CCTTAATTATTCTTGTTCGTCTGTTTATTCCGGAAAAAACAAAAAGGTAACCCTCTAAAGCAATCTTTTTTTGATTGATCGAGTAAAAAAATCAAGGATGAGATTAAAAGGTGTAATATATTGCTTGTTGTTATTTGAATTCTGCTCGTTTATTGGATTTGGAAATGACCAAACAATGAGAAGTCAAGATAGTTTAATGGCTGTCAAGTTACAGAATGAGGGTGTTGCAGCAGGGCGTTTGGGGGATTTTGAATTAGCCCTTAACAAATTTAAAAAATTATACATCGTTCGTGAAAAACTGTATGGAAGTACAAGCATTCGTCTTGCTCCACCATTGATAAATATTGGTATTACATTTAAGAATCTTGGTAACATAGATAAAGCTTTAGACGCCTATAAAAAGGCTGAGTATCTTTGTTCTTCTAACCCACCAGATAACTATGTTTTAGGTACTATATATATAAATTTGGCAATTGCGTATAAAGAAAAAGGAGATTATGTACAAGCTTTAGAATATCAAAAGAATGCATTTAGAATTCTAAAAAGGGACAGCATTAAATATGCAAAAAATTATCAATATTCTAAATATAACATTGCAGAGACACAATTTAAACTCGGGAAGTATAAAGAATCACTTGATTTTTCGCATAAGAATCTTAAAACTACTACCCCAGAGTTACGTCCTCGACTATATGATTTAATCGCTCAAGTTTATAGAAAGGTGGGTCAATTTGATTTATCAGAGATAAATTACAAAAAGGCTATTGACGGTTGGATTAATTTATTTGGTGATAATAATGTTGAATTGGTATCTGAATATCTTGCATATAATTCATTACTCTTATCTCAAAAGAAATTTGATGTAGCTTTAAAATATTCACAAAAAGCTAGAGATTTAGTTTTAACTTTTTATGGGAAAAAAAGTACAATGTATTCAGAAGTACAAACCATTTTTGGTGATTACTATTATATGAGAAATTCTGAAGCTGGACAAATTGACGATTTCCGAAATAAAAGAAAAGAAAGTTTGAATAATGCTGTACAATATTATCAGAAATCAATAATCGCTTTAGTTGATTCGTTTCAGGAAATGAATCCATTAATTAATCCTTCACTCAATGAGAATATTATTTCAGAGATACAGCTAGTTGAAGTAATTAATAAAAAAGCGGTTGCATTGGAAAAACTTGCTGAAATATATCGCTCTGAATTTGACAATCCCCGAGCCGAGAAATATTACAATGCAAGCCTTAATTCGTTTTCAGTTGTTGTTGATTTAATTCATCGTCTGCAAATTGGTTTTGAAAGTGAGGAAAGTAGATTATTTCTTTCTCAAAATCAGCAATCTACTTTTTTTGAAGCAATAAATGTAGCGCATAAATTATTTTTGCTGACAAAAGATCAGAAATATATATTTAAAGCGTTTGAATTCTCAGAACGAAGTAAATCGTCCAGTTTATTAGCATCGATAAAAGATGTTGAAGCAAAAGAATTTGGTGGAATTCCTGACTCTTTATTGATGAAAGAAACTACATTGAAAAATTATGTCAATACTTATAAATCTAAATTATTTGAAGAAAATCATTCGGAGAAACCTGATACACAAAAAGTAAATCTATATTCTTCCAGAATATTTAAGTACAATGAGGAATATAATAGATTGATTGAGTCATTTGAGAAAGATTATCCACAATATTTCTCATTAAAGTATGAAAATAAAGTAATTGAGGCGAATGAATTAAGATCAAAATTAAGTAATCGGCAAGCTTTAGTCGAGTATTATATGAAAGCGCCTGAACGTGATTCCTCAACAGGCGAATTGTATCTTTTTGCAATAACCAGAGATTCAATTGATTTATTTAAAGAATCAATTAATCAAGAATTTGTAGATAGAATTCAGTCTTTTCACGATTTTTTGATTAGCTCTGATTATTTAGACACGAAAAAATCTGATTATTCAAATTTTTCAGTTTCAGCTTACTATTTGTATGAAAAGTTAATAAAACCGGTTGCTGGTAAGTTAGATGGTAAATCGCTAATAATTATTCCTCATGATAAGTTGTCATATATTCCATTTGATGCTTTGATTTCTGAAAGGCCAGATACTACTCGAATGAATTTCAGAGACTTAAAATATCTTATACGAGATTATTCTATTAATTATGGCTATTCGGCAACACTCTTATATGATACAAATCAAAAGAAAAGAGCGAGTAAAAAACTTATAGCATTCGCTCCTGATTATAATTTTCAAGAGCCAATAAAGGATGCTGAAACAGGGAAGATCTATCATTTAAACCCATTGCCGGGATCGAAAGATGAAATTAAAGCTATTTCAAGTTATGTATCGGCTGTATCATTTGTCGATAAAAAAGCTCAGGAAACATTATTTAAAAAGAATGCCGGCAATTTCGATATTTTGCATTTAGCCATGCACACGATAATAAATGATAGTGTTCCAATGCTTTCAAAACTCGTATTTTCGAAACCTGATATTACCTCGGTTGACGATGGGTGTTTGAATGCTTATGAAGTGTACAATATGAAATTAAATGCTAGGCTTGCTGTTTTAAGTGCATGTGAAACTGGTTCAGGAAAACTCTTGGGTGGAGAGGGCATTATGAGTATGGCACGAGGTTTTATATATGCTGGTTGTCCTTCAGTAATAATGACTTTATGGCAGGTTGAAGATAAATCTGGAGTAAAAATAATGAGCGATTTTTATCATTTTTTATCCAAAGGAAAAAGAAAAGATGAAGCTCTGCGTATGGCAAAACTAAATCATCTTAAAAATTCAGATCCATTAACTGCGCACCCACATTTTTGGCTTGGTTATGTTAGTATTGGAAATGCTGATGCTTTATATACCAGCAAGGACGTGTACTTTGTGATATTCCTTTTTGTAACTTTATTGCTGTTGCTTGCAGATTATCATCTCAGGAGAAAAAAAACTGGACGAAGGAAATTGTGAATTAAATTTGACGTTTATGAGTTGTCGTCGCCTTTCAAAATCTTATCATACTCCAAGTCTTGTTTAATGCTCTTGATTAGGTATTCTTTGCATTTAAACTTACGTTTTTTTGCATATTTTTCGCTCTTAAATCCCATTATTTGAGCTATATTTTTAAGTGGAACTTTATCAAAGTACAGTTGCAAAACTTTCTGACAATCCTTTCCAAGGTTTGTGAAGTGCTTTTGGTAAAGTCGATAGCGTTCGTTTAAATCTGTTATTTTCTCCAGGCTTTCGTCATAAATATCTTCAATATATTGCTGATTATCCTTAATATTTTCTTTTTCGATTTTTCTTTTGTCAAGATGTTTAAGCCAAAGAAACCTGCATACAGAATATAAATATGTTTCAAACGAACAATCTAAAATCAGCTCGTCTGCTTTGAGTTTTCTATATATAATTATAATAGCTTCCTGAAAAATATCATTGGCATCATCATCATCTCCACTGTTCTTTTTGATGAAAAAATTTATGTTGGAGTAAAAATTCTTATATATGTATTGTAAAACAATAGTATCGTTTCTCCTAATCCCGTTTAATAAGTCAATACCTGAGTAATCATCCATAACAAATAATTAAACTGTTAAAATTAAAACGGGGCGGTAATTATAAACGGGATGGATAGTTAAATTCATTTGGGCTTAAAAATCACTATAAAATGTTGAAAATGCAAGTGTTTTTTGCTGATTTTATTTTTTGATCTACGGTTGCCCGATACATCTTTCATCCACGGTAAGCAAAAGTTTGAGGTTTTTATACTAGTGTTAGTTAAAACCTTATAATCTAATACAAAAGCCAATTTTGTTTAATTTCTGCAAAGTAAATATAACTTGCGCGATTACTTACTTTTCTCCATAAAGCAGGTTCAGAGAACGCTTCCAGAAGGACTTTTAGTGAAACAAAGCAACTCTTGACTTTTGGCGTCAGCCAAATTTAGGTAAAAAATAAAAGGTAGAACCTCTGTTCTACCTTTCCTCTCTTAAACTAACTAACCTAACTAAACCTAAACTTATGAAAAAAAATGTATTACAAATGTAAGTTGCAAATTTGGAAAAAAATGAAAATAATTGTTAAATGATGTTAAACTTATTGTGAGATTTACATTTAACGAAAGTCACTGTGCTACAAAACGATACGTTATTGTTCCTTTTTGAATTGCAGGAGCTTTTAAATCGGCATTAAAAACTGTTCGTTCAGCGGCCTGAGTTGCATAAACTGGTAGCATTGAGTCGCTATTGTTTCCTGATGATCGTACTTCTGCTTTTGTAACATGTCCACTACGGTCAACCTGAATATCGACAGTGATGATACCTCCACCTTTGGCCAGGAAAACAGGAATTGGTAACCTTACATGAAAGCGGTTCTCAAGGTAATAGTGTATATTACTTTTGCCTGAGTAGATTGTATTTTTAATCGAATCGCGGTCAACACCTTCGGTAGAAACTTCGGGCATGGCATATTGTGTTGTTGTCGGAATTTTTTTTGAAAGCTGTTTATTGACCTTATCTACCATTTTTTCGGCATCTTCAATATCATGTTTGTAACTTTCATCAAAAAACTTATCCTTTTTTAACGCATCATTTACTCCATGATTTGTTCCCATGTTTAAGTCTTGCCTCGAAGTTTGAGTATTTTTTGCAGATTGTTGCTGCTGGTTGGTAATTTCTTTAGTTTCTTCTTTTTCAATGGGTGGAGGAGTAAGCAAATCGAGTACGACTTCTTCTTCTTTTTCTGCTTTAATACTATAATTTATTTCTGAAATCCAAAATCCGGTTATGACTAAAATGTGGAAAATCAGGGTGCCCATTACCCCGTAAACATTATTCTTATATACTTCTTTTATATTACGCATTTCGCAACAAATTTAATAAAATTGATTATTGAAGTGACTGGAATTCATTTTTACCAGTTTTTATTATGTGCGATGTAGTTGTAATTGTGAAAAATTAACCTCTTTTAACATGTAAATTCTTTGGTTTTGCTTTATCGGTTGTTACTTTGTCCTGAAAACCAATATTCAGGGAACTTTCGTATACTTTCGTCAGGTAGTAGGTTGGTACTTGTATTTTCAGAAATTAAATCGGGTAATGGGGTGGAACAGATGAGAATTATGCTTTTTATATTATTGTTTGCCGTTTCTTGCATTGCTATGGGAATGGGTAATGATAGAATAAAAAATGATTCTTTAAAGACAGTACCTTCTGAAAAAATTAATGTTTATTTGTATGACAGTTTGGCAATTAAAGCTTCAAAGCATAAATTTACCAAGTGGCTTTATGGTTCAATGGTTTGTCAAACGAAAACAGTAGAAAATAAAAATGCCCAGGTCAGCGATTATTTTTCGAAATTTAGAGGAAAGACAATCGCTTCTGTATCTGTAAAATCGCTGAAAGTTTTTGGGCCAACTTTTGATGACACTCTTAGAAATACCACTGTTTGGGTTGAAAAGATTGCTAACAGGCTTCATTCAAAATCAAACTTGTATGTTATCCAAAAAAACCTCTGGATTAAAGAAGGTCAGCAAATTGATCCGGATTTATTGATGGATAATGAAAACCTGTTACGAAATTTACCTTATTTAAAAGATGCGCGAATTATTATAACTCCACAACCTTTAAATGAGAACCTGGTTGATGTTTTGGTTTTGACACAGGATGTGTTTTCGTTTGGAGTTGATGGATCATTGGGGAATGTTAATCATGGTGAAGTTGGCATTTACGATAAAAATATTTTAGGTGTTGGTCACGAAATTAGTACATCGGTTGTTGCTCATACTGATATGACTCCCCATATTGGTTTTGAAACCTATTATTCGATTAACAATGTTGGTGGTAATTTTATTAATTTTTCTGCCGGCTACGCAAATACTTATTTAAAGGAAGGTTTTATGCTGAATATCGGGCGTGATTTTCTTCGTCCGCAATCTGTTAATGCTGGTGGATTAACCGTTTCCAGAAGTTTCCGATTCAATAAAATAAGTTCAACGGATTGGGTTGAAAGCAAAACTCCACTTAATTTTTTTTCGGTAGACAGTTGGTATGGACATCGGTTGGAATTAGGTATAAATAAGCAAGATAATCGTTTTCAGACAACTTTGGCTGGTCGTGTAAGGTATACCCATTTTATTGAACGACCGTTGCCTGATTTAAATGAAAAGCAATATTTTTCAAACAGTACGCTTTTTATGGGTAGTATTAGTTTCTCTCACAGGTCGTATATTCAGGACCATTTGATTTATAGTTATGGGATCACTGAGGATATTCCAAAAGGTTATTTGTGTGAACTTGCTCTAGGTTACGATAATAATGAATTTGGAAATCGTTGGTATTCACATGTTTTTTTGTCTTCGGGAAATATGTTTGGAGATAAACCTTTTTATTTCTACAGTTCATTGGGTATTGGCAGTTTTTTTAATCGTAATCATGTGGAGCAAGGTGTTATCGACGCTAAGATTGACTTCATTTCGAGATTATTCAATATCTGGAGTGTTAAGTCCCGTCAATTTATAAAGCTAAATTATACTTTGGGGATTAACCGTTTTGATGTTGAAGATTTGCTATTAAGAAACGATTATGGTATTCGCGGTTTCAGTAGCCAGATAGGGAGGGGCAAGCAACGTCTGGCTTTAAATATTGAAAATGTTTTTTTTCAAAAAAGATCAATATTAAATTTCCAGTCAGCTCTTTTTTCATTTATTGATTTAGGATTGATTGGCCCGACGAATGAATCGATTTTTAGACAGAAATATTATGCCGGGATAGGTTTGGGATTACGGATAAGAAATGAAAACCTGGTTTTCAAAACTATCCAGCTTCGGTTTGCTTATTATCCCGATCTGCCAAGCAGTGTTTCTAATTATGGATTTATTATCAATGGCGTTTCAAAAACGAAATTTTATTCCTTTCAGCCTGGAGGCCCTGAACCTCTTCATTTTCAGTAATTCCTGATCAGAGATTTTCAAGGAAATATTCGCTTATTTTCTCCATTAAATGAAGCCTGTCGTCGCCACGTACATTGTGCTCATGTGTTGGATAAACAAAGAAATCAACTTGTGTATTTAAATCGATACATTTTTTGATGAATTTAATGCTATGTTGCATCACCACTGTTTGATCCTGAACTCCGTGTATGATTAGAAGCTTTCCATTAAGTTTATCGACATAATTCAACATGTTGGCTTTTTCGTAACCTTCCGGGTTTTCCTGCGGCGTGTCCATATAGCGTTCGCCATACATTACTTCGTACATGCTCCAGTCAACAACTGGTCCACCGGCAACAGCTACTTTAAATACTTCAGGGTGTTTTAATTTCAGGTTTAATGTCATAAATCCACCATAGCTCCAGCCATGAACTCCAATTCTGTTTACATCAACGTAAGGTAATGATTTCAGGTACCCGATACCTTCCATTTGATCGGCAGTTTCAGCAACACCGAGGTTACGATGAATGACATTTTCAAACGCTTTTCCGCGGTTGGCTGAGCCGCGACTATCGACAGTGAATGCAATGTAGCCTTTCGAAGCCATGTAATATTGCCACCAGCGAGTTGCATTCAACCATGTTTTGTTGATCAGTTGTTCGTGTGGACCGCCATATACATATACAATTACAGGGTATTTTTTTGTTGGGTCAAAATTGTTTGGCTTGATCATCCGGCAATACAAATCGGTTGTCCCGTCGGCAGCTTTAATAGTGAACATGGTATTTTCACCTAAATCGAAATCTTTCAGCGTATTTTCGGCTTCGAAAAGTATGCGGGTTTGTTTGTCTTTTATTGAAACAAGATCAATTTCCCCTGGAATATTGGTGCTCGTCCATCGGTCGATAAAGTTCAGGTTATCAGGCGAAATTAGTGGTACATGTGTCCCTGGTTCGTTGGTTAGTTTGTCTATTTTTCCTGAACGAATGTTGATGCAGTAAAAATGGCGTTCAATAGGGCTTTCTTTGGTGGCCTCGAAAAACATGTTTTCTTCTTTGGCGTCGAATCCATCGAGTTCGGTCACTTCCCATTCGCCTTTGGTTATTTGCGACACAATTCCTGTTGCAACACTACACAAATACACGTGGTTCCAGCCATCTTTCCGGCTTTGGTAATAAAATTTATCGGGATCAATTTTCGAGAAAACAATAGGATTTAATGGTTCAACATACTTTTCATCGGTTTCTTCAAAAACAGTTTTTACGAACTCGCCCGTATTTGCATTGTACTGGTTCAGTTTCATGTGGTTTTGCTCACGGTTCAGCTCCTGAATAAAAATGCTATTTTCGTCGGGACTCCAGGCAATATTTGTGAGGTAATGATCGAGTGGTTCGCCGGTTTGCATAAAAACAGTTTGTTTACCGGCCAAATCGTATACTCCCAGTTTTACTTGGTGGCTAGTCATCCCGGCCATAGGATATTTGATATTTACCAGTTCAGCTTCACGTGCCATGTAATCAACTAAAGGGTAATTACCAACCATTGTTTCGTCCATTCGGTAAAACGCAAGTTTGGTTCCTTTGGGCGACCAGAATGTTCCTTTGTTGATTCCAAATTCGTTTCGGTGAACCGAAGCACCATTAATGATATGCTCTTCTATGTCGTTTGTAACCTGCCTGTTTCCAATATTTCCGACAATATAGAGGTTGTTTTTCAGAGTATAGGCCAACGTTGTATTAGCTGCGCAGAAGTCGTTATTGGCGGCCTCCTGCGGATAGCTCAGTGTTTGAATAATTTGCTTGTTATTCAGGTTATACTCGACCAATTGATTTTGAAGCTGAAACCAAATTTTCGATGGGTCGATCGGCGAGAATCGTGGAATCGAATTAATTGCCCTGAACCCCGCATTTTTCAGCGATTTATTCAATTCTGAAACTGATATTACTTTCGTTTCGGTCCTTTTTTTCAATTCAACCTGGTAAAGCGCCGAATCTTTTACAATCATATAATGTTGTGCGTCGCGCCATAAAAGCTGGTTAGGTAAGTTGGGCTTCAGATACGAAGTTGCTCCAAGCGTTGCATCTCTTAAACTAAGTGTTTTCTGTGCCTGGATTCCTGAAACCAGGAAAAAAAGAAAGACAAGTGTAATCAGTTGTTTCATAACAAAATGAGAAAAGGTTAAAACAGGCACCCTTCAAACCTCCCCCAGGGGTGAGGCTTTGGTGTGGTGCAAATTCATAACTTTTATATTTTAAGAACATTTTTTTGCATTTCACCCTTACAACTCCCTTCTCTTTCGGGGAAGGATTGGGGATGGGGCTTTTGCTGCAAATGTAATTCGAAAAGTTATTCAGAAAGCTTTTGTTTAGCTGAATAAACTCATGATTTCTTCTTCGTTCACCACGTCGAGTGGATTGTTGGTACTGATAAACTTTTCAGCCAACGCCGATTTTTTCGATTTCAGAATCTGAATTTTTTCTTCGATCGAACCTTCGGTGATGAAACGGTAAACAAACACTTTTTTATCCTGACCAATTCTGTGGGCGCGGTTAATAGCCTGGTTTTCGGCTGCAGGGTTCCACCACGGATCGATAATAAAAACGTAGTCGGCTGAAGTCAGGTTCAAACCAACGCCTCCGGCTTTAAGCGAAATCAGGAAAATATGATTATCCTGATCGTTCTGAAATTGGCTGATCACTTCCTGTCTGTCGGTAGTTTTTCCCGTAAGCATGGAATATTTCCAGTTTTTCGATTCAATTTTGGCCTGAAGCAATTCCAGGTGTTTGACAAACGACGAGAAAATAAGCACCTTGTGGTTCTCTGCCACCAGGTTTTTTAAACAATGATATATTTCGTCGAATTTGCCCGAATCCATTGGCTTGTCTTTTGCTACAAGCGATGGATGATTGGCTAGTTGACGAAGGCGGGTTAAGCCTTGTAAAACAATCAATGCCGATTTCTTCAGACCATTGGATTCGATGTTTTTCAGTATAGCATTTCTGATAGCTGATTTTTCGGTGTCGTAAATTTCGCGCTGATCGTCAGTCATTTCGCAATAGCGCACTTGCTCGGTTAGGGCAGGCAGATCGCTCGCCACTTCTTCCTTTTTCCGGCGCAAAACAAACGGGCGAATCATTTTCTGCAATTTCAGTTGCTGCTGTTCGTCGGCGTGCTTTTCGATTGGCGTAATAAACTCGCGCTTGAAATAAGGCTCGCTTCCAAGCATTCCTTTATTCAGAAAATTGAGTTGCGACCATAAATCGGACAGCGAGTTTTCGATGGGCGTGCCGGTAATCACCAGTTTGTGCTTCGAGTGAATTTCGAGAATACTTTTGTATGTTTTTGATGTCGAATTTTTGATATTCTGGCTTTCGTCCAGAATCAGGTAGAAAAACTCGTAGTTGGTAAGCATTTCAACGTCGTTTCGCAAAGTGCCATAAGTTGTCAGGATAACATCGTAGTAATCGACGATGGAGGCAAAGCTGTTTGTTTTATTACGGAGAATACCGATGTGCTTATATATCTTGAGCGATGGTGCAAATTTGGTAAACTCGTTTTCCCAGTTGTGTACCAGCGAGGTGGGCAGCACAATGAGCGAAGCCGGTTGGTTTTTGATGGTTGGCACCGGTTGGTCGAAAAGCGAGTATTGCAACGGGTTGTTTTTTGGAATATGCTGAAATAAATCGGTTTTTTCTCGCTTTATTTTAAGCAAAAGGGCAATGGTTTGCAGTGTTTTGCCTAAACCCATATCATCGGCAAGGCAACCACCCAATTGGCTTTCGTATAAATGATACATCCATGAATACCCTGATTTCTGATAGTTACGAAGTTCAGCGTTTAAGCCGTCCGGAACATCAACCGCTTCGCTTAAATCAGAATTAAGTTGCTCCAGTTTTTTGAAGTGATTTCGGTCGATGCCTTTTATCTGCTCCTTAAGCAAATGAAAATGATGTCGCCTTAGTTTGAAAACATCGCCTTCAATTTTGGCAAACGGAAAAATATCACGGTATGAAGAGAACCATTCCAAGGGTAAAACCGCAATTTCTCCTGAAGGGAGTTCAAACTCGCGGATACCATTTAATATGTGTTTCCGGAGTCTGATGAACGGAATCTGGTATGTGCCAAACTTCACGGTGGCGTGGATATCGAACCAGTCTTCGTTGCTTTTAACCTGGATGTCGAGCACCTGCGCACCTGTGAAATAGCGTTTATTCAGCTTGTTTTGCTGAATAATGTAGCCGTTCGATTCAAGCAGCTCACGGTTTTTCGAAAGCCAGATGACCGGATTATAAAGCGAATCAGCCTCATTTCCTTCTTTCGGGTTCCAGTAGCCGTTGCTGTATTTTAAGTCGTTTTTTTTCAGGAAAGCGATTTGCTCGTCTTCCCACTCGCGGTTGCGCACAAATTTATGGAAGATGTAATTGTCCTCGTTTTTTTTAAGGCTCACAAACACATTCGATGGTGAATCCGCTAGGTACAAATTGTTGTCGTACCTGAATTTGACCACGATAACCGGGCGAAGCGACAAATCCTGTTCGAGCGAAAGAATAGTTTTTCGTGGCGGATCGCTCTCAATAATATCAAACCCAAAAGCCCTTACATCCGATTCTTTAATGATATTCAGGACAAACGTCTGGAAATACTTTTCTTCGGCCTGACGAGGTATGGCTATGAATGTTTTATTTTGAAAAGGGACAAGTTTTTTGCCCGAAAGCCGGTTGAAAATATACAATTTGTTCAGATAAACAAAGCAACAAGGCATAGTGCAAACCATACGGATGGTTTTATGCAGAATGTCCACAGTTTTTCCTTCGTGGGTTAGCCGAAGGTTATACCTGGTGCCTTTTTCGTCGCGGTTAAAATAGAAGATCGCCTTCGAAAACGTAGGGTTGATGTGAATAATATCCTCGTCGTAAAGGCTCGAATATTTCGCTTGTTTGTAGAATAGGCGTGTTTGACTTTTCATCAGCAACATAACACATCGGTACATGTATTTATCGATGTAGGGGCTTACGTGGTCCTGAAACATGTCTTCGTCCATTTCCTGGAAGAAATTGACTTTCTCTTTTTTCTTCGAGAACTTTTTTGCCAGGTTTTCGTCGCTATAGTTTTCAATCAGCTTTAACAATTCCAGTTCTTCGGCATTTAATTGTACTTCGCCGCTTTTGTAATCGCGCATCTTTACAGTCTTTTTTACTGTATAATACGAGCGTTCGGGCTCTATCAACATCGGGACAAAGATGTTCCCGATAGCCCGATGTTCAGTTAATGCAATGATAAATTCTTCGGCCAATTTTTTCTAATTTATTGGTTACTAAAGTTTCACTGTCACTTTTTTAAAGGACTGTTTGCGTTTAAACAAAAGTTTAAAGATAAGACATTTTGATTTTATGGCGTGAAAAGATTGAGATGTTAAAGGATTGATTTAACAATCTGTTTGGTTTAAAGAATTTTGGGTTAACGCTAATTTAATATTTCGGTGAAATTGTTTTAACCTTCGAAAAAAGCAAAACATTTCGATTGCCATTCTTTTCACAATGTTAATTTTGGCGATCATTTCCCGAAATCTAATAAAAAAACTAATACAATGAACCAGATTGTTGAGAAGGTTCTTTTTTCTGAAAAAGTAGCCAAATTTGTTGTTGAAGCTCCGCGGATTGCCCGTTCGCGTAAGCCTGGTCATTTCGTGATATTGCGAGTTGATGAGAAGGGGGAGAGAATTCCGTTGACCATTGCGGGCGCTGATCCGGTAAAAGGAACTATTGTTCTTGTGGTTCAGAAAGTAGGTGTTAGCTCTGCCAAATTGTTCGAACTTAATGTGGGCGATTCTATTCTCGATTTAGTTGGCCCGCTTGGAAAAGCAACGGAAATACACCATGTTGGAACTGTTTTGGCCTGTGGCGGCGGAGTAGGGGTTGCGCCAATGCTTCCAATTGTTGAAGGTTTCAAGAAAGCTGGTAACCGTGTTATTTCTGTTCTTGCTGCCCGTAACAAAGATTTGATCATTCTGGAAGACGAAGTTCGCCAATGGTCGGACGAAGTGATTATTATGACCGACGATGGATCGTATGGAACCAAAGGTGTTGTTACAGTAGGTGCAGAATCAGTTATTCAGCGCGAACCAATTAACGAATGTATTGCTATTGGCCCGGCTGTGATGATGAAATTTACCTCGCTGTTAACCAAGAAATACAATATCCCGACTCAAGCCAGTTTAAATGCCATTATGGTTGACGGAACCGGTATGTGCGGTGCATGTCGCGTTAGCGTTGGCGGGAACACTTATTTTACTTGTGTTGACGGGCCTGAATTTGATGCTCACCAGATTGATTTCGATGAGTTGATTATGCGTTTGGGCGGTTACTCGTCCGAAGAAAAAATAGCCTGGGAAAGGTATCAGTAACCCAAAACTCAAAAAATTAAGAAATGTCGACTAACAAAGAATATCTTCAGAATGAACGCGAAAAAGAATGGCGCGTTGAACTGAGAAAAAAAATTGCCAATAAAGAGCGCACTGCCAAAGAGCGGGTCCGCATGAACGAGATGGACCCTTTTGAGCGCATAAAATATCAGAACCGGGAAGTTAACCTCGGATTAACAGCTGAGCAGGCGCAGGCTGAGGCTGCAAGATGTCTCGATTGTCCGAACCCAACCTGTATGGAAGGTTGCCCGGTTAGCATTAACATTCCGAAGTTTGTTAAGTACATCGAAGCTGGTCAATTCCTCGATGCAGCTAAAGCACTGAAAGAAACATCGGCGCTTCCGGCAGTTTGCGGACGTGTTTGTCCGCAGGAAAAACAGTGCGAATCCACTTGTTTCTATACCCAGAAAATGAAGAAAGACCCGGTTGCTATCGGGTACCTTGAACGTTTTGCTGCCGATTACGAACGCGAAAGTGGTTTCATGTCTATCCCTGAGGTTGCTCCTTCAAACGGTATCAAAATTGCCGCTATTGGTTCGGGTCCAGCTTCGCTTTCGTTTGCAGGCGACATGATTAAGTTGGGTTACGACGTTACTGTTTTCGAAGCGCTGCATGAAATTGGCGGCGTATTAAAATATGGTATTCCTGAATTCCGTTTGCCCAACAAAATTGTTGACGTTGAGCTGAATAACCTTAAAAAGATGGGTGTAAAGTTCGTAAATAACTTTATCGTTGGAAAAACAGTAAGCTTTGATGACCTGAAAGCTGAAGGTTTCGAAGCTTTTTTTGTAGCTAGTGGCGCTGGTCTTCCACGCTTTATGGGCATTCCGGGCGAAAACTACAATGGTATTTTGTCGTCGAACGAATACCTCACCCGTGTAAATTTGATGAATGCAGCCAGCGACGAATTTGATACCCCCGTTATCCGCGGAAAGAATGTTGCCGTAATTGGTGGTGGCAACACGGCTATGGACTCAGTCCGTACAGCCAAGCGCCTGGGCGCCGAGCGTGCTATGATTATATACCGTCGTTCGCGTGCCGAAATGCCCGCCCGTGTTGAGGAAGTTCACCACGCCGAAGAAGAAGGCATTGAATTTATCAACCTGGCTAACCCGATTGAATATTTTGCCGACGAAAAAGGAAAAGTGAACCGGATGCGCGTTCAGCGCATGGGACTTGGCGAACCCGATGCTTCAGGCCGTCGCCGCCCGATTGTTCTGGAAGGTTCGGATTTCGATATTCCGGTTGATTTGGTGATTGTTGCCGTTGGTGTTTCTCCAAATCCGCTGATTCCTTCGGCATTAAGCGATTTAAAAGTTAGCAAGTGGGGAACCATCGAGGTAGGTGAGGAAACTATGCAAAGTTCAATTCCGCAATTGTTTGCCGGTGGCGATATTGTACGTGGTGGCGCTACGGTAATTCTGGCAATGGGCGATGGCCGTAAAGCCGCCGAAAACATGCACGAATACTTACAAAGTAAACATCAGTAAATTGAAGATTAATTTATTTACTATTTACTATTTTTGTTAGGACGGTTCAATCGTCAATTGTAAATTACCAAATTGTAAATTAAAAGATTATGGCAAATATATCAACCCGGTTTTTTGGACTCGATTTACAAAGCCCAATAATTGCAGGCAGCAGCAGTATGACTGGTCATGCCGAGCAGGTTTTAAAACTGGCCGAAGCCGGTGCAGGAGCTGTGGTGTTAAAATCTATATTTGAAGAAGAAATTTTCGCCGAACTACAGGAAGAACTTTCCATGCGCAGCGGTTTAAACTCTGATCCTGAATACCTCGATTATTTTGATTATGTGATCAAAGAAGATACCCTTCGGAAATATTTAAAGCTAATTTCGGAGGTAAAGGCGAAAACAACTGTTCCAATTGTAGCAAGCATCAACTGTGTGAGTTCGAGCGAATGGACTTTGTTTGCCCGCAAAATTGAAGAAGCTGGTGCCGACGCTTTGGAATTGAACATGTTTATAACTCCATCTGACCCGGCTAAAAGCAATGATTCGAGCGAAAACTTTTATCTGGAAACCATTCAGAAAGTACTTCATGTAGTGAAAATTCCGGTTACAGTTAAAATCAGCCATTATTTTTCGAACCTGGCCGGAATGGTGCAGAAACTTGCTGCAACCGGTGTGGCTGGAATTGTTGTTTTTAACCGTTTTTACAATCCTGATGTCGATATTGAGTCGGAAAGCGTTGTGGTTGCCGATGTGTTAAGCACCTCGCACGATTACCTGCTTCCGCTGAAATGGACTGGAATTTTGTCGGGTATTGTTGATGTTGATTTGGCTGGAACTTCGGGTATTCATACTTCTGAAACTGCCATCAAATTCTTGCTGGCTGGCGCTTCAGCAGTGCAAATTGCATCGGTAATTTATCCGTCGGGAGCTTCGGTAATCACTAAAATGAACCGGGAAATCTCGGATTGGATGGATAAGAAAGGCTATAAGACTATCGACGAATTTAAAGGCAAACTGAGCCAGAAAACCTCGTCGGCACAGGCTTGGGAACGCACACAGTTTATGAAATATTTCGGCGAAAAAGCGTTTAAATAGTTTTTGGATAAACCTACATTTTTATAATTCAGCCAGTACTCCGGTTTACGAAGTACTGGCTTTTATCTGAATATACAAGTTTCTATTGTTCCTCAGGTAATTTCCCATTTGCCGGTGACTACTTCTTCTATTCCGGTGCCAATATCCCCGGTGCCGGTGCCAGTATCCATTATTCCGGTGGTAGTTTGCTTGGCGCCAGTCGCAATATCCAGCGAGCGGGTGACAACTCGCGATGTGCCGGTGACAATATCCAGCGAGCTTGTGACATTTACCAGCGAGCGGGCGACTGTTTCCTGAAAGTAGTAGCTTATTTCCAAACCGGACGATACAATAAACAAATGGTACTTACCATTTCGTTGGCGGCGGGTTTCGAATTCGAGGTTGTAAGGTAAAAAATTGAAAATCAGGGAATAATAAGCACCAAATCCAAATCAATGTTGTTTAAGTAATAGAAAAACAAATTGGTGAAACTTTGTGCTTTAGAGCCTTGGTGGCAAAAAAGGAGCTACTCTGCTGGTGACCCTTTCGCTTGCGCGAGCTTGTAGCTCGTGCGTTTTCTTACCTTCTTCGGTTTTCCATTTTTCAAAGGACATCAATATCAATAACACCACGTCCTCCGCTAAAATTTACCGCTTTCTGATTGTAAAACTTAGTTTGTACTTGGCACGAGCTACAAGCTCGCGCTGGCAACGGGGATCATAAAAATAGCAGTACGTGCAACCTCGCTTATTTTATAACAACCTGTCCACGGGTCCCAATTCATATTACTGTGCAGCCAAAGGTGTAAAAAACTCAATTAGGTTTTCTTCCGGGTCACGCAAGTGAACAACTCTCATTCCCCAGTCAGGCATATCCGTTGGTTCATTAATAAAGTTAATGCCATTCTTTAAAAGTGCATGATAGGTATCATCAACATTCTCTACTTCAAAAACAACTACCGATTTTTCCCTATAACCAATTGGTTGTGTTTTTTCATCATTTCCAACAAATGAAGCCATATAATCAGAAACAAAAATGGCTAATCCTTCAATCCCGTCTGCCACTTTAAATGCAGCATAAACCCCATTTTCATCTCCCCAAAGAGGTTCTAATCCCAATTGTTCCGTATAAAATTTAAAACATGTTTTGTAGTCTTTGACCAATAATCTTACATTACTGAATTTCATAAATATTCAATTTGGGTTTATTTCTTTTATTCTATTTAATGTTCATTTGTTAAGCTTGGCACGGGCTACAAGCTGCGCTGGCAATGGTTACTTTCCAAATACCAATCCAATAGTCAGATCAATCCGGGACAAACTTTGATATTCATCCTTTTCCAGTTTGATGGTTTGCACAGTTGTGCCATCATCCACTTTGTATTTAAACAGGTTGCCTGCCAGCAAGGAAAGCTGGATACCCAGATTGGTATTTTTCGAAAGGTTAAACTCATAACCGATGTCGTAAGTCATCCCAAAAGTACCGCCGGTAATCTTGTAACTGTCTATAACCACTGAATTGTCTTTATATCCCAGGTAGCCCATACCTATTCCCAGCGTGAAAGCATTACTTTTCCGGGCATTCAGGAATCTTGTAGTTACCATTGGTCCGACAAAATTAACGGCTACTTTATCACTCATCCGGCCATATTGCCGTTCGCCCTGGTCATTTTCAATGTAAATGTTATCCAAGCTGTTTGACGAACCAAAATGGACATATTTCGCCCCAACGCCAAGCATCTCAGAAAAATAGCAGGTTACCCCCGCACCAAAAACATAACCTGATTTAAGTTGACGTGCGTAATCTTTAAAATCCGACGGTATGTTGTCGCCAATACGCGCCGTTTCGTATCCCAGACCGCCATTGACAGAAAACTTCCATTGCTGGTAGTTCTTGTAACCGGGCATTTTATCCTTGGGTAATTCGCTGTTCTGAAAAAAATTTGCTGCATGATAATTAACTTTATCCAACGGCAGCAAGGTGTTCCTTATTTCATCTTTATGCCTGAAGGTGAAATAGATGTTGTTACCTTTTACTTTGGTTATTTTGCAATTGATTGAATCTCCGGAGGTAGTAACGATCAGATCCTGTGAGAATCCGGTTTGTACCAAGACTACAAATACCAGAAGTGTGAAAATTATCTTCATTGGTTTTTCGCGTTAAATGATTCAAATTCAGATTTTCCTGTTTTCCAGTCGACCAGTTCAAGTTTTGGCCGCCCAACAAAAGCACCCATCACGATACTGCATCTCAGGTAATACTGATGCCCCAATTGAATATCAACCGGAACCTCCGATTTTGATTCGGTTTTCGCCCACAATGTGTTCAGTCCGTCTTTGTTGACTTTTACTGAAGTTTTGAAATTATTCTTCACCCGGCAGATGACCGAATCGCCCAAGTGAACATCGAACGATATAATTGGCCCAACGCCGCTGTAACGGTAAACATTGATAACAGCATAATCGGCACCAGGAATGACGGGCTCTTCTTCCTTAACCAAAAATTGGCCGACATTGTCAACTTTCAATATTTTGGCAGTAATCCGGTGGCAGGAACTACCAAAAGCCGACGGCTGTTGATGTTCAATAATTTTAATGGCGTTGCCACCAGCCTTACGGGCTTCCAACTTTGCTTTATCCAGCACCGATTCATACTTGCAATCGGTTGTAAATCCTGTGTCACCAATCTTGACTTGTCCGAGTACTTCCGATCCAGCAGGCTCGGGTTGATCGAGTTCTATCACGGCAACCTCCTGCTTGTAGTCCAGCGCAGGATAACTTTTTGATAAATTTGTTGAAATCTTCGGGCTGCAAGAAGTCAATGCAAACAATGCAGCAATAATTCCATAGCTTAATAAATTTTTCATGTGTTTATTTTTTGTTTTTTAATTGCCACATGGAATTCGCATGATTTGGGAAATAATCATTTCGATTGGTGGTTCTGCAAATCATGCTCATTTCATCTTTTTATAATTAACATTTAAGTATTGTTATTTTTAATCCTCTGATAATGCTCGCATTACTCCGCTCTACTTCTCGTTTTAACGATAGCAGCAACATGGGGCTAATAGTTAAATCATTTGTGCTTCTGCTAACATATCCCGGGAAACAGAGCTTTTTATCATCTAGGTTTTATTAAGTAATAAGAACAGTTTATTATTGTATTTTCAAATGTACTCACCCCAACGTCCGCCATGCGAGAGGTGAGTCAAGATAAAAGTGCAAGTTTAAATGCAGCATTATTTCATTCTCATTACTTAATCAAAAAGAATATACTAAATTAGATAAAATTATATCAAATATCGCAGGAATTTAGATTGAAATATTTTTAACTGTTAACTAAGCACCGTTAGATTTATAAATAGAGCGTTCAAGTCTGCTAATGGCAAGTGTGTTTAGTTACTTCAGGACACACTCGTCACCAGCAACTGCAATCGTTGGGCATATCCGAAAGAGCGGGAGTTTGTCACCAGCGTTTACTATCTTTGTCCATATCCCAAGGAACGAGGGGGCGATTAGCTTATAGTTATTATTTGGGCACTGGCTTTAAATTCTTTTTAAGATAAATCATATCAACAAGTTGTATGTCACCATCAAACATAGGATGGTCGTAATTATCGGTAAAAAAGTTTTTTATCCGATGTGATTTTTCAAATCCACAACGTTCATAAAACGATAAGATTGCCGGAGTCTCACCTGTCCCGACAAGCATTGATTTGTAGTTGTTTTTATAGAAATCAGAAATGAAATTCATCAATATTCTACCGTAGCCTTTGCCTTGGTATTTCTCGTAAGTCGCAATGTTTTTTAATTCACAAGTTTCGCTATTTATCTTTACTACAACGCAAACGCTTTTCAAATCGTCGTCAAATAAAGCAAACAAATCGCCTCTCGATAAGTACTTGTCAATCATGTTTTCCTGCTCGTCAGCCAATAACAATAAGTCAAGGAACTGCTTTTTATTTTTGATAATTTTTTCTATTCTCATCACATCACATTTATGTTGTTTCCTAATTTATCCAGCTCCTCCGGATTTGCGCTATACTATTCGATGCGGCTGGTGCTGATTACAAATCAGCACCAGCCGCAGTATGCGCAACGATTACAGTCGCTGGGCTTATCCGAAGGAGCGGAGGTAGAAATAATTTACATTCTTACAATTTAGCCAATACTTTCCGGTTTGCGAAGTACTGGCTAAATTGTTTTTCAACCGCTGATGTTAATTTAAATCAGCATTGAATGTAAAAATTGAGAATACTAAAACTCTAACAAATAATGACTTAATTGATACGAATTGTGTACAGAATAAAAGGACTGTAGCAAATTCGGTATTTGCAGTTTACTTCTAAAAAGCTTTTCAGAATTTCTATTTAGTTGCTCTATATTCGAGTTGATCTTAAACACTATACCGTCTGTTTTTCCTTCGAGTATATATCCAACGATACACCCATTTTGTGGATATTTCCCATTAGTAAAATTATCAATTCCAGTCTCTATATATCTCTTGATTAGATAATTGGATGACAACTTTGTTTTTCTTTCCACTTTAAAACAATCATTCTCAATGAGGTTTTTTGCTTCAATAAAGAATTCGATACGCTTTAGTTGATTTGTCCAATCTTTAGTAAAACGAAAATCTATTCGTGATGCGGATTTGGCTGATTGTTCCTGTGACAAAATTGAATCATTCAATAACCGGTACTCACTGAAAATGTTTATATGTAAGTTTATTGCGTGTTCGCTTTTATCAATGTAATCAAAAAAGAGTGCAGAAATATTTTCTTCTTCCCAGTCAATTGTTACAGTTTTATTTGCTTTAATGAAGGCAAACGCCTCTCCCCATAGAATAAGACAATTCTGGACAAAAGAACTTTCGAAATCCTGAATGATGGAAGATTTTAATTTGCCCGACATCTATTCTTCCTCCATACTGATGATTTCAGCTATTAATGATGTGGCATCATCAATGGCTTGCGACCGGGTCCAAAAGCGTTTTTGGTTAGGTTTAATCAGGTAAACCTTATCATTTTCGTAATCAAAATATTTCACCTGTTTTTGAACGTAAATGCTATCGGATGTCTTCTTGAGCATATACCGATCAATATTCTTTAAACCTTCCCGAAGGATATCTATACTTTTTTCTTCTATCGGTTTTTCCTGATTGTCAAAATGCAGCACAACCATGTTTAGCGGATCTCGCAGCCCAACATCATAAATACAGGCACTTACTCTTGTTTTTGAGGTATTGAGAAAAGTGTTTAATTCGGTACATAGCATATTGGCATAGGCCAAATTTTCGGGTTGCAAAGTGCGATGTAAGGCAATGGAGTTATGACCATGATCAAAAAGATCAAGCTGAAACTTTAGGCAATCTTCAATCAGGACTTGCTCTTTTACTTTTAATCCAATTACTTGATAAAGAATGACATTAAGCTTCTCTTCAATGATTTTAGTTTCTTGATTTGTCGATACGGATTTTAGTTGCTCAAAACAATCTCCAATTCCTTGAAGGTGTTCATTATTAATGTCCTTAATTATAGCCGGTAATTCCAGTAATTCTTCAAAAAGTATCCGTTCACGTTCAATTCCCCAAGAAGAGGAAGATAAGAAAAGAAAATAGGTTGCAAAAACCGAATTAATATATGAAACCAAGGTTTGTTTTATTTCATTGGCTACTAATCCGTTGATCAGATAAGTTGATTTTAAGGAACTCGCACAATAGTCAATATATGATGCGGCAATCTCGTTGTCATGTTGACCTTCTTTTACAACGACATAAGGTGGAGTAAACAAATCTTTCGTGATTTTTCTGTATTCTCTTTCATTTAAGTAACAGGCTGATTCTTTGGTATAGTAACGCGTAATTTCTTGCGTTCTAATGATTCGGGGAGGAATAACTTCAAGTTTATCAGAATCGGCAATATAACCGGTTCCGGTATTCCAAATATTTTTTTCTGTCGAAAAGTACCTTTTAAGGCTAGGGAAACGACTATTCAATCTAGTTAGAAGTAAAAAATCCTGCATACCTCCCCACATTGCAATTTTCCAGATTTTTGTGTCCGGTTTTTGACACTCATTACGAGGTAGTAACTTTATATCCGTACTATCAATTACAATTCCATCAACAAGATTGTTTCTAATGTAGGTTTTGGGCGCACAATATTCTATAGTCTCAGGAATTATCAATGGCTTTTCTTTTTGGAAATAAACGATACTAATTGGAACTGTAGCACCGTCAAATAACTGTTCTCCAATTTTTTTTTCTACTCTTCTGAAAATGGATAAATTGTAAACCTTTTCTGTATGGTTCTTCGCAAAAAGCCATTTGCGAAAGTGATTGTATTTTTTATTCGTATTGGTAAGACTTTTTGTATTGAAAATCAATGCGATTTTCCCTTTGGGAGAAAAGGCCACAGCTTTATCAATAAAAGCAAGTACCATCTGCTGTGGATATTTTCTTTCCTCCAGATAGTTCTTAATTGAATCTTGTATTTTCTTTGTTCCAAATGGCGGATTCCCGACCACCAAGTCCACTTTTACAAATTCATCGGCATTTACCTGGCCAATAGTATCCCTGCGCCATAGGTTTTTCCCTTGCGTTTTGATAGTTGGGTCTTCGGGATCGTAAATCAGATAAGGCAACTGATAGTTAGGCTCAATCCAAAGCGTTTTGGGGTCAAGTTCGTCAACCAATGCTAAATACAAGCTGAAAGCTGCAACCTTAATTGCAGTTGGGTCTATCTCAATACCATAAATGTTTGAGAGCAATAATTCGGTCAACGTACCAAAACTAATTTTATCAGTGTAGTTTGCTTTCTTCCACCGCTTAACAAGTCGTTTATAGCTTTCTACCAGGAAGATGCCCGACCCACATGCCGGATCCAGAACTTTAGTCTTGAAATCAGTTTGGTCGATTGGTAGTTTATCGTTGAGCATCAGTTCAACCAAACTAAAAGGTGTATAAAACTGACCTTTCTCGTGTTTCAATTCGCCCAAAAAGTTTTCATAAATCTCACTCAACAATTCAATTTGAATAATTTTAAAATTGAAGAGTCTCCATCCATCAAAAAGATTAGGTTGATTGGACAAATTACCATCAGTAAAGCACTTTTTTATCAGTCTTAAATGTTCTTGCTTAACAAGTTCAACTTCCTCTTCAATTATTGGAAATACATTCCCGTTGAAGTGTATTTGCACTTCATTGAATAACTGATAAGTAGCGTTTCTATCATCGAGTATCTCAAAATAGCTGGTAGCCCCCGGTAGAATCTTTTTATAAAGACCAGCTTCCTTTGCCGCACCTTTATCTTCAAGAAAAAGGATAAACAACGAACGCATTAAAAGTGCATGAATGATTTCCTGTTGAGGGATATCACTTTTTAATTCAATGGCGGTTCTTTTCAGGCTTTGGACAAGAAATTTATCTAACCTACGTTGAGTATTTACCCTACTCTTAACTTCATAATCGGTACTCCAAAGTAAACCACAATCAACGCCAATACGAGAAAATACTTCAGAAAGGATATTTAAAGCCTGTTCATCTGAGGTTCTGTCGTAACTGAAAATCTGGGCATTTGACAATTTATTGTTTGGATCGTCTTCTTTCCCAATAAATTCAGGCTTTTCCTGACAATTATAGATTCTGATTTCAGTGTCAGAAAGGGCAAATAACAGTAGTATTTTTCTGTAATTCCAGGCTTTGTGCTGAATTTCTGCAATTTTCTTTAAATATACGGTATCGAAACATTTCACTTCAACAAAAAGAACGGTAGGGTTCTTTCCCGAAAAGTAAACCTTATCTGCTCCAAGTTGCTCAATTTCAATAAAATTAGGATATGTCGATTTGATTTCTGAATTATTAATCAGAAACTCATCATACCCCAATTCAGAATAAAATTGATTACCCATTAATCTTTTTTTATAAATGCAAAATAGGTGTTTTTTTCAGTTTTTACAAAAAGAAAGTCATGGATTTAAAGAAAAGAATTTGCAATAGAAAGCTGAATATTCAATATTTATCTTGATAACCATGCTTTTCCCTGCCTGTAATGATCTTTGTCAGGCATTGATGCTGTTTTGAAATTGGCACTTTCTTACGTGAAATCCCTGATCTGCTTTGTGTGACTAGACGGTAATATTTCTACAGTCATTTACTCAACTAGCTCTTCTTCACTGGTTACTTTTAATAAAGGGCAAGTTGGCAGCAAGGATAAGGATACAGTCTCTTAAGAAAAATGAATCTCTATGATTGGCAGAGCTTGTCTTTTCCGGTTTGCGAAGTACTGGCTTTTATTTTACTTTTGATGCTCGTTTCAGACATTAAAACTATGAAAGTTTTTTCTGCTATTTGGTTGTTCGTGTTTGTCTTTGCAGTTGCAAATCCGTGCTTCTCACAAAAGCAAGTTGAAATATCGGGCGTAAAATACATTTTGTACAGCTCTTCGAAAGGTGAATCGGTATTCAATATTTGTCAGAAATACAAGGTAAGTCAGGCCGATTTGCTGAAAGCCAATCCAGGTTTGCCAGCAGTGCTAAAGGCCGGAACAACGGTGAAAATTCCAGCCGGGCCAGCTACTGTTGAGGAACCCAAAAAAGCAGAACCAGAAGTACAACCGGTTCAAACCACAGAAGATGAATATTACTACCATAAAGTAGCCACCAGGCAAACCATTTTTACTATCGCCAGGCAATATGGCATTCAGGTAAATGATCTGATCAGGTATAATCCTGAAGTTACTAAAGGAATCAGTGCAGGTCAGGTGCTTAAAATTCCGGTAAAAATTACATCGATTGAGACAGATGCTCAACAACCCGATAATTCTGAATATTCGGTTCATCCGGTGGTTTCAGGAGAAACTTTGTACAGTTTGGAACAACGGTATGGCGTTTCGCACGAGGAAATGATGAAATTTAATCCTGCTCTCCAGAATGGACTGAAAACAGGTATGAAATTGAAAATACCTGCAAAAAAAGAGACGACTGCTGAAATACCTGTTGTTCAGACTGATGATAAAAATTATTCTAAATACAAGGTGGAAAAAGGTGAAACTCTGTTTTCGCTGGCAACACGTTTTGGCGTTGAGGTAGAGGATATTAAAAAAGCTAATCCGTCGCTCTTTTCAAGGAGCCTCGAAGCAGGTGAAACTTTATTGATCCCGGAACCAAAAAATACAACAGAATTGAAAAAGGAGAGCAATGAGGTTGTTCCCGATAAATTAAACGAATCTATTGTTCAGGGTGATAAGAATGGCGATTGTTCGTTTGCGAAGACTAATCCAAAACAAAAATATAAAGCCGCCTTTTTATTGCCTTTTTATCTGGCAGGAAATGACAATCCTATATCTGTTAATAAGGAGCAGTTGATGGGCAAAATAAGTATTGCCAAGCAGGTAGTTATAAATCCGGCTGATACAACAGTAGTTTATGCAGGAGTGAATATTGATCCGAAAGCGTTGGGCTTTCTGGAGTTTTACGAAGGCGCATTGCTGGCTGTTGATAGTTTGCAACGCATGGGTATGAACATCGAAGTTTATGCTTTTGATGTAAGCAATCAAAAAATGATTAATCAGATACTGCAACTTAACGAAATGCGCGAAATGGATTTGATTGTTGGTCCTGTTTATCCTGAATTGCAGGAAACTGTAGCGTCGTTTGCGGCAAAAAACAGGATACCAATGATTTCGCCTTTGGCAATGACGGGTAATATCGAACTGAAGAATTCGTGGTATTTTAAAGTAAGTCCAAGTCGCGAATACCAGGTTGAACAAACAGCTATGTATGTTGCAAAAGAACTTGAGAACAGAAATTATGTGATGCTGGAATATGAAGGAAACCCATCTTCGGCTGATGCACAGTTAGCTAAATTATGCAAGGAAAAATTAGTTTCAGGAGGAAGAAAAGTTTCATTTCATGAATACAATCTGCAACAAAGAGGGCTGAACGAGATTAATTCTATTATATCTGAAACAACAGAGAATGTCTTTTTTATACCCACAGATAATGAAGCCCAGGTAAGCATGGCGATAACAAACCTCAATACTTTATCAGAAACTTCAAATATAATTTTAGTGGGGTCGCAAATGCTTACCAAATTGAAAAGTATTCAACCCGATAATTTTCATCGCGTACGGTTACGTTACCTTTCTCCGTATTTTGTAGATTATAACAGGCCTTTGGTCCGACGTATGGTTAGCCAGTATCGCGAAATTTATTCAGCAGAACCGACTCAATTTAGTTTTCAGGGGTATGATGTAGCCTATTATTTCTTAAGCGCTCTTCAAAAGTTTGGAAAAGATTTCAGAGATTGCCTGCCAAATTATATGCAAGAGTTAACCCAGATGAATTTCAGCTTTGGCAAAGTTTCGCAAATGGGAGGATTTGTTAACCAAAGTTTGTTTGTGATTAGCTATGAACGCAATTACGATATACTAAACCTGGGTACTTTCAGGGGAACAAAATAGGGGGAAAAGCGTAATTGTCATTTTATTTTCTGGCTTTTATGTGCTGATAATCATTCGATAAGGAGATGTTTGGGCAAATATAAAGGTTTTGTTTATTGATCAAGTTTGTAAACCTATCTTTCTAGTCTTTAGACTTTTCGAATATTTTTAGATTAAATTTTATTTAACAGTTGGTTTTTTGTGCTTTTATTCATAACATTGTGTAATGGGTTTTCAACATAACTTTTGACACTGTGTGGAAGAATTGAGTAGAAGATTATTATTGGATTGTTAAAAGCATGTTTATTTAAGTGGAAAGACTAAAGATTAAACATTGTATTACGCCAACCAATATCGAATTAATCAGCGAGATTGTTTATTCTCTGGATCATTTAACGGAATAGAGTATTTATTCCCAATAAAGAATGTTTTCCGCTTTAGAATAAAAGTTTCTCGCCTGATAGTAAAATTATCCTTCTTCGGGATAAATCGTTTCTGGTTCGATGTAAATCATTTATTCCTAATAAATATTTCACCCCGCCTGAGAATAAATCATTTATTCTTTGGAGTAATTCATTCCGTTAGCGGAATAAAACTTTCCTGTAGCGAAGGTTATTTTTTCTTCCCCAAATTAAAATCTTCTCATTCAAGGGTATTATACCCCATTACGACCGTTTTTTTGATTTTAAATTATCAAATTGTAAGATTATGGCAGACTTTATTCCACAAAACGATGCCGAATTTAACTTGTGGCAAGCAAATCTGGTTGAGGTTGTAGAATCGGGCCAGTTGGATTGGGGTATCTCTCCCGACGACTTGGCTACATTAAAAAACAAACAAACTGTTTGGACAAAAGCTTTTGCCAAGGCAAGCAACAAACAAAGCCGCTCTAGTTCTGATGTACAGGCTAAAAATGAAGCCCGTGAAACGTATGTAAAAGACCTGCGTAGTTTCGTTGCCCAATGGCTGGCCAACAACACGAAAGTGTCGAACTCTGATCGTGAACGCATGGGCCTGACTGTAAAATCGGGTACGCGGACTTCGGTTAAAGTACCGGCTACAGTTCCAATTGGAACCGTTGATTTTTCGGTGCTTCGCCAGCACACCATTAATTATTCTGATGAAGCTACCCCTCGCAGCAAGGCTAAACCCGCCGGAGTACACGGTTGCGAAATCTGGATGAAAATTGATGGCGCTCCTCCTGTTGATGCCTCCGAACTAAGCTATGTCGCTACCGACACCAGTTCGCCTTATACGGTGAATTTCGAAGGTAAGTATGCCGGTAAAATGGTTTACTATTGGTTACGATGGGTGAACTCGCGCGGTGAGCGTGGCCCCTGGGGCAGCACCATCAGCGCGATGGTGGCCGGGTAAACCAATTTAAAAACAACAGACCTCTGGGGTTGAAAGGCTCCGGAGGTTTTTTAATGAGAAAATTGAAAAAACTAAAGGTATGGACGTTCGATCCCAACATACGTTCAAGCGCAAAACCATCATGCTGATGCTTACCTATCAGTGTAATCTGGATTGCGTGTATTGCTATGAGAAAGAAAGTGATAAAAAGAACAATGTGTATGAATATAATGGATTGTTTTAAATAATAACAATATGTGTGAAAATCAAAAACGAAATAGAAGCTTTAGAAATTGGTTTCAACATTTTTTGTGGAATGCTGCGGGAGCGGAAGTTTCTATACTGGAATCAGAGGAATGTAAAACAGATCATCAAAAATTCTCGGCAATTGGGGCTACAATATTAATGACATCTGTTATTGCATTTTTTGCCGGAACATCTGCTGCATGGTATTTTAGTATTCATGGTGAAAACGGAACCGGAAATCTTCCGATGTCTCTTTTTTTTGGGTTATTGTGGGCTTTATTAATTTTTACGATTGATAGAAGCTTGGTAATAACATTGAAAAAGAATCCAGAAAAAGGAAAATTTCATAAAGTATGGGGACCATTTTTTTTTCGAGTTATACTTGCCGGTTTAGTTGCTTTTATGATTTCTATTCCTTTAGAGCTTTTTGTGTTCAAGGACTATATTGCTATAAAGGCCGATGAACAATTAATTAAAGCAGATTCAATTTACCGACTGAATGTTCCGGAAACAAGAAAAATTAATGATAGAATTGCTGAAATCAATGTTTTAATTGCTTCTATTGGAAAAGATCAGGAAAGATTACAAAATACAAAAGATCAGACAAAAGGATTGATTAGTACAAAAATTGATTTAAGTTCTAAATTGGGTAACCCAGAAACGGAGAGGTATAAAAATGCAATAGCCCGAATTACAGAGATAGAGAAAAAGCTTAATGATAAGTCAACAACCGAGAGTGAAAAAGGCTTATTAGAAGAAGAAAGAAAAAGGAATCAGGAAATTGTTAATGAGGAAAAGAACCAGCACGATAGAACCATAAATGTGCAAATAAACAATACGAAAGAGGGCATTTCCTTTTATGATACTGATATTAATGAATTGAAAGAAACAATAAGACAAAATGATTCCATAAAGGAGGTTTATGAAAAAGAAAAGAATCGTTTAGCATTTACACGTGATTCTCTTGTTAATGTGCATATTGCAAAATATAAAAACAGCAATCAATTTATAAATAACTATAAAATATTAGCTACAGCAGTTACTGAACCAGGCTCTGAGTATGAATTATTGTTTTTGTGGCTTATCCGATCTTTGTTCTTCATTATAGAAATCCTACCTACACTGGTTAAAATTATATCTGAAGCAGGCAATTACGATTGGATAATTTTTACGAGGGAAGAAAGTAGAAAATTGGTGAGTCAAGATGCACAATACCAAAAGAATGAGATGAGTGTTTTATTGCAAAAGCAAAAGATCGTAAATCAAATGGAAATTAGTACACTGGAGGAAGAACAGATACGGAATAAACGTGAGCAATTAGACAAAGAAATAATTGAAGACGCAAAAAGACAAAAACCTGTAGATTACGAACCGATATAAAAACTATTTATGATATCAGTTAATTTTAACGAAGCAATTGGATCTCGAAAGCTAATTGCAATTAAGGAGTTTGATTTACCAAAAAGAAGTTTTGGCAGAAACATATATACAAAGCTCGAAATAAGTCCATCGATCGGAAATAAAAACAAACTTGAACGTGTTGGAAATTTATTCGGTTTTCAAACAAAGAATAATTTAGGATTAGAAAAAGAATTTAGGATTAAAAAATGGTTTAAAGACTCAAAAGTTACTATCTGGTTCGACCCGAATGCGATTACAGATTTAACAGATGATGATCTTGATGAATTTGGTTTTCAAATTAATCTTTTTACATACAAAGATTCAGATAAAGAAGAAGCTGCATATCCAATCAGGGGTAGTGTGAAAATAGAAAAAATAGAAGCCAAATTATTGTTTATGGAAGTTGATCCTATTCATGAGCAGACTGAGCATTCAAAGAAGACTGAAGTTATTGCACGGGCAAAAATAACTTATGAGAGATTGGCACCGATTAAAAAACCTGACTCCAAGATTGTTCTTTTGGAAGAGTTAAGCGATTTATTATCAATTCATAAAATTGAAGATCCTATTAAGGAGAATAATAAAGTATCCTATTTCTATGACATAGCCATTGATTTATCCAAAATTGAGAATCCAGAGCAAGAAATAGTCCCGCAGGGCAAAATCAAGGTATCTTATAATGGAGTGAATAAGGAAGCATTTTTTCGACATCATATCGTTTCATATCTTCCCAAATTAAAAGAGCCTTCCTTAAAGTTAAACGAACAATCATCAAATGGAATAATTTTTACTAATGAAAAAGTTTGTATTGGAACGCTTTCATTACAATATGAAACCAAAGAAAGTACTGCTGACGTAGTTTCTTCAATTGAGTTTCCAGAAAAGTTGAGTGGGTTATTTTTCTTAGAGCCTAATAATTCATCGTTTATAATTAACCATCAAAACAGTAGTTTTGATTTTAAAGTATATGCTGATACATCTAAAATTGGCAATCCTGCATCAGAAAGTGAAGTTTATAAATTGGAAATTCAAAATTATTTGAATAGAAAAACTTTAAGGAAATTTGAATTAATTAACTTTCCAATTTATCGAAACAACGATTCAACAAGGATGAATGTACGTTTTTTAAATTTATTGACAAATAATGAATTAAAAGCATTTGGCAATAATGACCCTATTAATATTGGTGAAATTCAATCATTAGAAAATGAATTTGCTCAAAGCTGTAAAATTCTAACTATTAAAATTAGAAATACATGTAAGTTAAAAGATGATGGTAGATTATTCTTCTTAAAACCACAGTTAATAACAACACAGACGAATTTGCTTTCTATTGCTAGTTCAAAGGATATATACATCATTTCTAATGGTTTAGATGAATCCATTGAATTTGAAGTTCGGTTCAATTATAGCGAGGCAAGAAAACACATTAATTCACGAATAAATTTTGGAATACAAATTCCATATTATGAGGATAAAATTGGTTTTTATGATAATGATAGTTTAGACGAGGTTAAGAGTCTTTGTGAGAGTTTGAATTTTCCCAAGAAGATGTTCTCTTTCATTATTGTAAAAGAAATAGGTACCAATTGGACTTGTGTTGATTTCGGAACGGCCGCAGTTGTTGTTACAAGAGATGGCGAAAATGAAGTATTAGATTTGCACAAAATTCAGAAAAAATTATTGGAGGAGGAAGGTCGTGTAGGTGAAGATATTCGTTTATATGAAAGAGGAACACCCTTTATTTCATCAAGGGTAATGTTTAAAAATTCGGAAAGATATAATGCTCCAAAGATGGTTGATAATTTCTATAGATTTTCGCCTTATGAAGGAGAGGTTGCAGGAGCACCTCAAAATGTATCACCTCCGATTAAAAGTATTATTGGCCACAGGAATATATATAAACGATTTGAAAATAAACTTAGTTTTAAAGGAAGCGATGGTAAAGAATCGGTCGTTAATAGTTCGATGTTGAATCCAATAGTTGTAATTAGAGAGGTTTATTCTCAATTTATAAAAAAATACATTGGTGAAGATGTTAAAAATTTAGTTTTTACTTATCCTAATAACTTCAGTAAAAATAAGATTAGGTTTATTGAAAGTTTATATGCTGACTATTTAGGTGACATAACAATTAAGTCAATTTCAGAATCAGATGCAGCATTGCTTGAATATGTTGCTTCAGAACGATTTAATCCCGAAGAGTTTAATTCACCTAAAAATATCTTGGTTTATGATATGGGTGCTGGAACCTTAGATATTTCTTATGCGCAAGTTTCAATAGACAAAACTGCACGAAGATCAATTAAAATTTTAGGAAGAATTGGGAATAACATGGGAGGGGATTACCTTGATTATACTATTGCTAAAATTCTATGTGATACAGACTACAAGAAAGAAAACTATCTTAAATTTTCTGGAGGTAGATCTTTTTATCTCAAAGAAAGAATAAAGGAATTTAAACAAGATGCAGATATAACTGATCATAACAATAAAACAATTAATATTCCTCTTGAAGATACCATTTTCAATTTCACTAATGCCGATATTCTTAGCCATGATTTTGTTAAGAAATATGTTGACGATTGCACTAATGGAATTATCGCTGATTTAGAGGCATTTTTAGGCTTTAATTTAATGCCAGATCGGGTTATTTTAACCGGAAGAGCGTCTCAATTCTCTCTTTTATTTCAGAACCTAAGAAGAATATTGGCGCTGAATGATTATGATATAATACGATATAGACGCGAAGAATCAATTGAATCTAAAACAGTTGTATCAAAAGGAGCATTGCTTTATGCTAACTTATTTCGTAATACGAATAGTTTTATTCAACTTGAAAATAAAAATTTGTTTTATTCTTTTGGGATAATTTACACAAATATACTTTCTAATGATAAAGAATATTTGGAGTTATTAAGTCCTCGCACAAAGTTCAAAAGAATCAATGAAAAGAGCAATTTAAAGGACTATGAATCAGATATAGTACAAATAAATTTAAGTATAACACCACAAATTGAAATAGTTCAGAGTTTCTCCTCCAATACATTAGAAGACTTCCAGTTGAAAAGAGAAAATGTTAGTATTGTTGGGGTTCTTAAAAATAATGGTCAATTTGAGAATGCCAATATTAAACTAAGTTTTTATGAAGAGCAGGATTTAGAATGTGAGATTAACGGGCATTTGTATCGATTTGAAGATAAATATCTTAACTTTAATAATATAGGTGAGGTTTTTTATGGAATGATGTGGCCACATTGGATTAATACTGAAAATAATTGATTATGAAACCAGAGGAAAAATTTGATTTGGAGAAAGAAGAAAATACAAATCAGGAAATATTTGATTCTTTAAGGAATGGTTTGACATTAATTGAAAATTTATATCATCAACGGAATGGTATTGCCTCGTTGTTAGGTGCTCTTTTGCTAGAAAAAGAGAAGGAAATTGCGCGATTAGAAAATGAAGTTGGAAAGTTTAAAGAATCTGAACAAAAGGATAAAGAGAAACTTCAGTCAAAAAATTCTGAAATAGATAAATTAAAGAATACCATTTTAAATAAGGATAATGACATTCTTGATCTCAATAATAAATTGATCGTTCACGCAAATTCAATTCATGAGTGTAATGAAACAATCAATACATTAAGAAAAGAAAAATTACAATTAGAGGAGATTAACAAAGAAAATAGTGCTCGTATAGAAGAATTAAAAACTAAATGTGCTGATCAGGAACTCTTAATCCAAGGGCTTGAAAAAGAAAATCAAGAAAAGGATTCCCTTATTAAAAATTTAAAAATAGATTCTAACGAATTAGAAAGGCAATTATCTCTTCACAATGAATTCTTAACTAAAAACAGAAGCAGAGAAGAACAAGTATGTGATCAATTATCTTCTTCATTAAAGATATTATCAGATCAAATCGAAACCAAAGATTTTGTTAATTCTTCCTTTTCAAAAATTGGATTTGATAAAGAGGTTTTTGCCAATTTAATTTCTTCTTTTATAGAGATTAAAGAAGAGAAATTTGATTTCTGGAGTTATTTAAATTATAGTTTTTCTGACCATTTATTTGATTTGCTAATTAAAAACAAGGCAACTTTTTCAAAAATATTCAAGCTCTACTCCTATGCCAGAGCTGAGAAAATTCAACCTGATTTAAAAAATGTATTGAATGTTGATCTTTTCGTTAAAACATTAACAACCATACAGAATTTATTCTCAGTGGAAAATATTCATTTATATTATCCCTTATTGCTGTTTGATAAATATACTTCTGAAAATTATGATTTGGAAGATTATAATATGATTAATCAAATTAATGAGAGTTATACAAATTCATTTGAGTATAATACAATTATCGATCTAGAACAAGTAGGTATTATTTTTAAAGCTCAAAAAATTAAACCCAAAGTCTCAAAGAAAAATTAGCATTCAATAAAGTCATAAATGATTTTGGGAACATTAAGAATTATTCTAAACCAAATTTATTAAACTAAATAAAATTTAGTTTATCGTTTTAAATGAACTCAAGAATAGATGAAAATTAACAATATTACATTTGAAGAAAAAGTAACTTCTGAAATCGGGCTTAAAGCCATAGATCTTGATAGATTAGGCCATGTTGTTGCTTTAGTTGGTAGTAACGGTTCTGGAAAAACTAGATTTTTAAAATTTATAGAATGTAACTTTCAGGAAATTATATTGCAGAATCTAAAGAACGATGAGTACAGACTGCATTTGTCTGAAGATATCTGCTCTGAATATGATGATTTTGAAAAGAAAAAAGATGAATTATTGAAAAAATACAATATTGATCCATCGATTTTTTTGACCTCTAGATTTGACAAAGAACAGCAACGGTTAAAAGATATAAAAAATGAATTACAGAATGAAATCGGTAAAATCGAGAAAAAGGAAAATATTGTAGAAGAGAAGATTTTGCATGATAAAAGAGCAGAATTAGAAGAATTAAAGGATAGATATTTTTCTTTTGCAGAGACAGGAATCGCGTACAAAGATTTACGTAATTATATTATTAATTCAAGTAGATACTTTAAGACTATAGATCCAGATAAGGTTAAAGCTTTAGAGAAAAATTTGCAAGGTAATACTTTTGAGGATTTAGTTGAAAATGCAGCTTCAGTGTTAAAGTCAGATGAGCTTGAATGTATATATAAAGAAGCTCTGCCGTATTTTAAAAAATTTGTTAATAAGTTAAATAGGGAAAGACGTCCTTTTGGTGCAGATCAAATTGATTTTGAGAAAACTGAAATTTTTATACGATTTAACACATTTCGAGAATACTTTAATAAATTCTTCAAAAAGGAGCTGAGCTGGAGAGCAGATACAAGAATTGGAAATGATGATGAAGGTTATTGGACTATAGATAAAAGAAAATTTGAATATGATGAATTTTCTGAGGGGGAGAAGATTCTTTTTGCATATGTATTTATGTTCTTTTTAGAGTCACAAAATAAAAAAATACAATTGAAGAATTGTATTATAAAAATTGATGAACCTGAGTTACACTTACATCCTGAAGCTGAGATCAATTTGATTGAAGGTGTTAGGAATATAATAGGAGATAAAGGACAGCTATGGATTGCTACTCATTCAATAAGTATTTTATCAAATCTGAATTATGATGAAATATTTATTATGAAACAAGGTGGAATAATTAAACAACAATATTCTAAACAAAAACAAGCGATTATAGAATTATTTAGATTGGATGAACATATTGATAAGTTGTCCGATTTTTTGATTTCAATCTCGGAATGGTCATTTGTTAATTTTGTAACAGAATGTTTTAAAAATCCTGAAGCACTTGAAACGTCGGGATCAAAGGATCCACAAATTAAGTCGTTTAAATATTTTTTAAATTCTATTTCAAATACTAAAAAAGTTGATTTACTTGATTTCGGTGCAGGAAAAGGGCGTCTTTTCAAACAATTAAGATCGGATAATAAACTGAAAGATCGTTTTAATTATAATGCGTTAGAACCTGATGTTGAGATGCAAAAAGAATTAAAAGATATTGGGGTTCAAAATATTATTAAAGAGTATGAAGACTTAGAACCTCAATCGTTTGATTTAATTGTTTTATGTAATGTTCTTCATGAGATACCAGTAGCGAAATGGAAATCATCCTTGGATAAAATTATTGACTCATTGAAGTCAGAGGGCTTTTTAATGATCATTGAGGCAAAAGTCCTTTCTAAAGGAGAAAAAGTGGGGAAAGTAGGTTATTTACTTTTAAATCCTGATGAGATAATTAAATTATTTTCTTTAAAAGGCAAGTCTGAAGATTATATTTATAATAAAAATTTAGCAGAAGAAGAAAAAGAGAAAATCGTATGTGTTGCTATTAATGAAAGTGAATTAGGTGCTGTAAGTGAAGATTCTATGAAGGAAACAATGAAATTTCTCAATGATAGAACACTTAATAAAATTGGAGAGATAAAAGAGAAAAAAGAGAAGGACGCTCGTAACAATTCAAAATTGGGTAGAGATCTTGCATTTCTATCTCAACTTCATATAAATTCAGAGCTAGCACTTCGTGTACTTAACCTTACTCAGAGTCAGATTGAAAATGGAATACGCCAAAATAGATTGTAAAAGGTTAGCTGTA
Organism: uncultured Prolixibacteraceae bacterium; assembly: GCA_937915865.1. GTDB lineage: Bacteria > Bacteroidota > Bacteroidia > Bacteroidales > Prolixibacteraceae > Aquipluma. Next base: position 35,970 of record CALGIG010000025.1, read on the forward strand.
TGGAATAAATCACAGAAACAATATACGATGTGGCGCTGGCGCAAATTGAAGAACCTCTCCTGCTAGTCGGGATATTCGTGGCTGCTGGTGGCGATACAAATCACCACTTATATAACATTGAATTTGTAATTCACACAAACTAAATGAAACTTAAGCATTAGGCCAACCCCGTGTTGTTTATGTGAGTTGGTCAAATGCTTACAGTCATTTCTCATCAAATCCGAATCCTTTTATTAATTCTCCAAAAAGATCGTAATTTAGTTCCCTGCTGAAAATAGGCCGTATGAGGAGGATGAATCGCATTGGAAAAAAGATTTTAACACAGGGATTATCGGTGTTGTTCCTGTTGCTTGGCTTGCTGTTGGGCTCAAGCTCGTTGCAAGCCGAAGGAATTAAAACTGTTAATAATCTTAGTTTTGACTTCTATTCGCAGGAAAACGGCCTTTCAAATAATCAGATTCATAGTATATTGCAGGACAAGCGTGGCTGGATGTGGTTTGGAACCTCGCAGGGAGCTTGCCGTTTTGATGGATATAAATTTACAGCTTTTAAAAACGATGCTGATGATACTACCAGCCTGAAAGGTAATTTGGTTAGGGTAATTTATGAGGATAGAAAAGGACAGCTTTGGTTTGGAACAGAAAATGGTGGTTTGAATAAATTTAATAGGGAAAAGGAAAATTTTAGCCATTTATTTTATTCAGGGAGGGATATTTCATTAAGAGATGCTTCTGTTACTTCCATTTTGGAAGATAATTTCGGTAATCTTTGGATTGGAACCGAGCAGCACCTGTATTTTATTAAAGATGAGAAATCAATAACAGAAATAAAGCCTTCCAATTTAAATCGTTTTGTCGATTATTTCCGAATATTGAGGACCGATAAAATTGGGCGAATATGGATAGGAACTAATCATGGTTTGTTTGTTTATGACCACAAAAGTAATTCAGTGCAAAAGATTGTCTTGAATTTAAATTATTCGTCAAACGAAGAGATATGGGATATTTTGATTGATGACGATGATACGGTTTGGGTTGGCACTTATGCTGATGGTGTTTTTAAGGTAAATCCAACAACTTTCAGTTCATACCATATTAAGCTTGATGAAGATAATGACAGGAGCAATACTGTACGGTCGATAGCAAAAGATAAAAATGGTAAATACTGGATAGGTACACGTGGAGGACTCTATACTTATGATAAAATCAGGGGAGTTACTGGTTTTTATTACCACGATGAACGCGAACCCAAAAGTTTGGTTAATAATTCGATCCAAAGTATATATCACGATTTAAAAGGAGATGTCTGGATTGGAACCCGAAATGGAATAAACTTCCTGGTAGAAGAAAGGCAAAACATTTATGGATATAAATCGATGCCTGGCGATAGCAGATATCTGAACAGTAGCGAATCGTATGTGTTTTGGGTTGATTCAAAAGGAGATATTTGGGTAGGTACCGAGAGCGGTGGAATAAACATTTTGGATAGAAAAACCAATCGGTTTCGATATTTAATGCCTCAAAAGGGGAATGCCAATTCTTTATCCAGAAATTGTATAAAAGCTTTTCTTTATGATGGTAAAAATAACCTTTGGATCGGAACATTCCTGGGAGGATTGGATGTCCTTAACCTGAGTACAAATACGTTTAAGCATTTTTATCATAGCTCAGCCGATACGGCAAGCTTATCCGATAATAAAGTCTGGGCGTTACTCAAAGATCACAGGAACGATATTTGGGTTGGAACTTCCACTTGTGTTGATAAATTTGAATCAGCAAGTAATAGTTTTAAACATTTCACCAACTTGAGTGAAGGACAAGTAAACTGGTTAGTTGAGGATGATGAGCATTGTTTGTGGATTGGCTCTGACCACTTGGTTATTTATAATCCTGAAGATCAAAGTATTGTTCGGGTTAATGAATCGACCCGTTATATGCTTCAGGATTCAAAAAAGAGATTTTGGCTTGCTACACTCAATAAAGGTATTGCCCAGTATGTAAAAGGTAAAGGAATTGTAAAATACTACTCTGAAAAAAATGGTTTGTCGAATAATCAGACACAAGCAATTCTCGAAGACAATGATCATTTCCTTTGGATAAGTACTACAAACGGATTGTCGAAATTCGACCCGGAGAATGAGCGTTTTCATAATTTTACCCTTAAAAATGGTTTTCAGAACAATCAGTTTTGCTATGGGGCTGCTTACAAAATGGAAAATGGAGAAATGATTTTTGGAGGTATTTCCGGTTTCAATATTTTTGACCCGGCAAAAATTAAGCCTGGAAAATTTTCGGCCCCAATTGTCCTGACAGATTTCAAAATATTCAATAAGTCAGTTAAAATAGGTAATAAAAAAGGTGATATACTTACCAGGGGCATTTCTGAAACTGAGAAAATAAAGCTTAGGTACAACCAGAATTCAATCACTCTCGATTTTGCCTCGTTCGATTTTGCCAACAGCCAAAGTGTTCAGTATTCTTATTTGCTTGAAGGATTTGATAAAGATTGGACGGAACCTTCGGTTAATCATTCGGCAAATTATACAAATCTCGATCCGGGCGAGTATACGTTCAGGGTTAAAACTGTTTCAATCGACCGGCAAGAAAGCAATTCAGGACCAGAGCTTAAAATTATTGTACTGCCACCTTACTGGAAAACATGGTGGTTTAGGCTTTTGATGTTTATTGTAATGGTTGGGGTAATTTATTTGTTTATAGCATTTCTAGTTAACAAAGAAAAGCTCAAAAATGATCTTGTACTCGAAAAACTGAAAGCCAATAAACTACACGAACTTGATATGATGAAACTTAAGTTTTACACTAATATTTCACATGAAATTCGTACGCCGTTGACTTTAATATTGGGGCCACTCGAAAAAATGAAAAGCAACATGATTCCATCATCAGAAATGAAAGGTCATGTTGATGTAATGCATCGAAATGCACTTCAATTACTCCAATTAATCAACCAGTTACTCGATTTCCGTAAAATGGAGACCGGTAATCTAAAATTAAACCTTACACAGGGAGATTTGGTTACATTTATCTCTGATACTGTTGGTTCGTTCGAAAAACTTGCCGAAGAGAAGGAAATAGAATTGAGGTTTAACTCATTAAAAAAACGTATTATAACGAATTTTGATTCGGAAAAGGTTGGTAAAATAATGAACAACCTGCTATCGAATGCCTTTAAGTTTACGGGTAAGGGTGGAAAAATTGCAGTGAACTTATCGTTGGTATTTGATTCGGCAGAGAACGACCTCGTAGGCAATTCTGATGAAAAACGACTCATCGAGATAACAGTAAAAGATACTGGGATTGGTATTTCTGAGTCGAATCTCGAAAAGATTTTTGTTCGTTTTTTCCAGATTGGAGAAAGCCAAAACCAAACCGGGACGGGCATTGGGCTTGCATTAACCAAAGAGCTTGTAAAGCTTCATAATGGGAAGTTATTTGTTATGAGTAAACCAGGCAAGGGATCAAAATTTACAGTGCAATTGCCTTATGAAGAAGTTTCTGCCCCGGAACAAGAAGGAACTGTTTTGCCTGTTTCCCAGAAAGAGGAAGTTGCGGGAAGATTGAAGTCAGAAGATTCGTCCAATGAATTAATTTCCGGAGAAAGGAAGATTATGCTTCTGGTTGATGATAATGTTGATGTCAGATATTTTATAAAAACACATTTTCAGGAAACATACCAGGTTTTGGAAGCTGCAAATGGCGTAGAAAGCTGGGATATAGCCCTGAAAACAATTCCTGATATTATTGTTAGCGATATTTTAATGCCAGATATGGATGGTTACGAATTTTGCAGAAAATTACGCAAAGATGAACGAACATCTCATATTCCTGTTTTGTTGCTAACAGCTCTCGGTTCTCGTGAACATGAAATTGAAGGGCTTAGCTATGGCGCTGACGATTATATTACAAAACCCTTTGATTTGGTAATTCTTCAAACTAAGATTGAAAATATACTTTCGGTACGGCAATCGCTTAAACAAAAATATACCAGCGAAATACTTTTACAGCCACGAAATGTTATCTTAAGTTCGCCCGACGAACGGTTCCTGCAAAAAGCCATTGACGTAATTGAGGCCAACATCGCCGATCCTGATCTGGATATTGAGCGTTTTGCCTCAGAAATTGGTGTAAGCCGGATGCAATTATACCGTAAATTAAATGCTTTGACCGAAATGACTGTTAAAGAATTTGTTCGTAGTATTCGGCTTAAACGTGCAGCGCAATTACTTGTTCAACGAAAAATGAATATTTCTGAAGTTGCTTATGCCGTGGGTTTTCGCGACCTTTCTCATTTTCGAAAATGTTTCAGACAAGAATTTGGAATGAGCGCTAGTGAATATGTTGATAAGCACGGTGAATGATTAGTTGAATTTTAATCCACCTCTTTGAATAACCTGCATTTTAAAATGTTAATAGTTTAATTAAAAGTGTCGTATATTAAATTTTTATTTTAATCTTCTTATTCACAGCTTGTTGATTTAATTAGCTTTTCCTGTTTCCTTTTTGTTGGGAAAAATATCCCTGTTGTTTGGGAAATATTTCCCCTTCCTGTTACGCAGGAACCTCTTCCCTGATATGTAATAATAGTCTCCTTTTGGGCTTTTGCTGTACTTTTATTGTCAATGTAGATATAGACTTATGGAAGAGGAAAAGGTAAAACGTGAAGGTATATCCTGGGCTATTGTTGTAATGGCCCTTGTTCTGTCGGCCTTCATTTTGTTTTTACTCTTTACCAGTTTCTGAAGGTGTAAGGACTTTAACTAACAGCTTAATAATAACGGATGAAAAAAAGGTGGATTATTTCTTTAGGGCTTATTATGGCTTTTCAGCAGATTTATGCCCAAAACTCACTCATAACAAAATCGGGATTAGAAGTAGCCTGTAAAATGGCCGATTCGGAAATACAACAATTTCCGGAACCCTGGACTGTTGATTTTAATTCGGCCCCAACGTGGAATTATACCCAGGGTTTGGTAGCCCAATCGATGATGCAGGTTTGGCAAGCCAGCGGCAATGAAAAGTACCTGCATTACGCCCAAAAGTATGCCGATAAATTTATAAGCCCCGATGGCAATATCGACCAGTACGATTTAAATGACTACAATATTGATGCAGTTAATTCGGGTAAATTTTTATTTGCCTTGTACGAAAAGACCAAAGACGAACGCTACTTAAAAGCAACAAGAATATTACGCGAACAATTAAAGACACAACCTCGAACTTTGGAGGGTGGATTCTGGCATAAGAAACGCTATCCGTACCAGATGTGGCTCGATGGGCTGTATATGGGAGCGCCATTTTATGCACAATATGCGAGTTATTTCAAAGAGCCCAATCTTTTTGATGATGTAGTTAACCAGTTTGTATTTGTACACAAGCATACCTACAATCCATCTACCGGGTTAAATTACCATGGATGGGACGAGCGAAAAGTTCAGAAGTGGGCCGACCCCAACAGTGGATGCTCACCCAATTTTTGGAGCAGGGCCGAAGGCTGGTATGTGATGGCTTTGGTAGATGTTTTGGATTATTTACCCAAAGAATATTCAGGTCGTGTTGTTATTCTATCCATTTTGAAACAGGTATGCGCAGGAATAAAGAAACATCAGGATATAAAGACCGGGTTGTGGTACCAGGTTATGGATCAGGAAGGCAGGGAAGGTAACTACCTTGAAGCCACAGGCTCGTCGATGTTTGTATATGCATTATTGAAAGCTGAGAGATTGGGTTACATTGACAAAGAATATAAAATTGTTGGCGAAAGAGGTTACAATGGACTTATAGCCAAGCTGGTAAAAGACAATAAGGATGGGACCATCAGCCTGACTAATTGTTGTGCTGTTGCTGGTTTGGGTGGTACGCCCTATCGCGATGGGTCTTACGAATACTATATAAAAGAACCGATACGCGAAAATGATCCGAAGGGTGTAGGCCCGTTTATTATGGCTGCACTCGAATACAATAAAAAACGATAAGGAATGCAATAAATCAAACTTAACAATTATCTATGATGAAAATGAATCGAAGTTTTCTAAGTAAAGTTTGCCTGTTTGCACTGTTTGTAATTTTTGTGAGTGCGCAATCGTTTGCTCAAAAAGTTACCGGTGTAGTGGTAGATGAGACCAACTCACCCCTGCCAGGCGTAAACGTAGTAGTAAAAGGAACTACCAATGGAGTGATTACCGATTTTGATGGTAAATATTCCATTGTTCCCAAAGATGTTCAGAAGGATATTCTTCAGTTCTCGTTTATTGGTTTCGATACCAAAGAAATTAAAATCAATGGTGAGAAAACTATTAATGTACAACTTACCAGCAGTAACCTTCAGATTGAAGAAGTTGTTGCAGTGGGTTATGGTGTCGTTAAAAAAAGAGATTTAACCGGATCGGTTGCCTCAGTAAAATCAGACGAAATTTCGAAAGCAACTTCAAGCAATGCTATGCAGGCAATGCAAGCCCGCGTGCCAGGTTTGGATATCCAGCAATCTAATGGTCAAGCCGGTGCAGGCATCAACATTAACCTCCGTGGTAATCGTTCTATTTCTGCTTCAAACAGCCCTCTTATTTTGGTGGATGGAATCGAGTACGGTTCAACCCTCGACATCAATCCGTCAGACATAGAATCGATGGAAGTTTTAAAAGACGCTTCTTCAACAGCGATTTATGGTACACGCGGTGCAAACGGTGTTATCATCATTACAACAAAACGTGGAAAATCAGGAACAACTAAAGTTAATTTCAACGCCTACTATTCTTCTAACTCACCAACTAACGTTCCGAAAGTAATGTATGGTGACAGGGAAGTACAGCGCCTGATTGACAAAGCCAATTATCAGGCAGATGCAGCTTCGGGAAATTGGGGCACAAGCAATCTTACTCCGGAACAGGTGCTAACCGAGAAACTTGAAGATTTTACTGAAATCGGAATTTACAACGACAAATCGTACACTGATTGGTTAGATATTATTCTTCAGAATGGAGTGACGAAAAACTACGAACTGTCTGTTTCTGGTGGTACCGATAAAACTACCTTCAATCTGTCTTTGGGCTCCATGTTCGAAGAAGGTTTGATGAAAGACGACAAAATGAACCGCTATAATGTAAAAGCCAATGTTGATCACAAAATCAGCAACATTTTCAAGGCCGGAACCAGTTTGCTGTTTACTTATAAAGACAACGACAAACGGAATTCAAGCGTATTTGGTCAGGCAATGAAAATGACCACGATTACCCATGCGTACACCGCTGATGGTACTTTGATTCCAAATCCGAACCCACGCTACGCTGCACACTGTAACCCGTTGCTTGACGAAATTGATGGTGCTTACAAAAATAATGCTGAGTCAACACGTTTCTTCGGAAATGCTTATTTGGAAATAACCCCGATAAAGGGAATGACCGCCAAGTCAATTTTCGCAGTTGACCGCAACAACATTCGCACCGGTATATACCAGGATTATCAGAGTGTTGCTCGTTATCAGTCTCCCGGAACAAGCAATATCTCGCTTGAATACGAAAATAAAACAGGACTGACCTGGGAAAATACTTTGAATTACTCTACAACGTTTGGTGGTTCAAAACATGATTTAACCGGATTGCTTGGCCACAGTATGAAACAAAGTGTTTACGAAGAAGCATTGACAACAGGCGATTGTGGACGCGAACACTATTACACCAGCTTGTTCTATGACTTATCCAAGATACCTTCTCCCAAAAACACAAGCCAGTATGTGAAATCAACGATGATGTCGTACTTTGGACGTGTTAATTATAAATACAATGAGAAATACCTTTTAACTGCATCACTTCGCGCCGACGGTTCTTCAACTTTGGCAAAAGGTCATCAATGGGGTTATTTCCCTTCAGCAGCTTTAGCATGGCGAGTTAGCGAAGAATCTTTCCTGAAAGGTTATAGCTGGCTTAATAATATGAAACTTCGTACCTCATGGGGTATTTCTGGTAACGCTGCAGTTAGCGCATATAGCACATTAACTACGTTAAGTTCAACTCCGGTTTATTATTATATCGGTGGTTCAGATTTAGCCGGAAATCTTCCAAGTTCGATGGGAAACAGCGATTTAACCTGGGAAAAAACTGCTGCATATAACATTGGTTTAGATTTTGGTGTATTCGATAACCGCATTTCAGGTTCTGTTGATTATTTTATCAGTCAGACTTCCGATCTGCTTTATCGCAAAAGTGCACCTGCTTCTTCTGTTTATCCTAGTGTTTTGGCCAATATCGGCGAAACAAAAGGTCATGGAGTTGAAGTTTCGTTGAACACCTTAGTCCTGAAAAAGAAAGATTTCTCTTGGGACATCAACTGGACATATACGACCTTCAAGGATGAGATCACTAAATTATCTGACGGCGTAACAACAAACATTAGCGGAAACACCGGACAAATAGTTGGTAAGCCAGTTTCAATCTATTATGATTTTGAAGCTAACGGAAACTGGAATGTTGGTGAATATGCAACTTACAAAGCTGATTGGGAAGCCCGCCATCCTGGTGAAACAATTGGCTATGTTGCAGCCTATGGAGCTCCCGGTACGATCAAAATTGTTGACCGCGACGATGATGGTAAATTAACCGATGCTGACAAGATCGTTTATAACCGCTCGCCAAAACATATTTTTGGTATGAACAATTCGATGTCATACAAAAACTTCTCTTTATCGGTTTTAATTTATGCCCGTTTAGGCGGATATATTTCTTACGACATGAACTCTCAGTTGAACTACGAGTCTGCAAACTGGGGTGATCTCGATTATTGGACACCAAAAAATATTGCAGCCAAATTCCCAAGCCCGGGTGCTGCAAGTACAACTTTCGGAAGCTATGGTTCTGCTTTATTGTATGAAAAGGCTGATTACCTGAAAATTAAAGACATTACACTAGGATACACACTACCAAAGAGTACAATTAAGAAAGCTGGTCTTAGTAACGTGAGAGTTTACGGATCGATGAAGAACTATTTCACATTCAGTAAAATCGACAACTATGACCCGGAACGTGGTGGAGCTATCTCGTTCCCATTGTCGAAACAGTTGGTTGTTGGTGTAAATGTTGAATTTTAATTAATAATACGAAATTACAATGAAAAAGAAATTATATATGTTACTAGCTGCCGCAGCGCTTTCGCTGGGTATGCCGTCCTGTTCCGATTTTCTGGACGAGGAAAACAAGGTAGGCGCAACTGCCGATTTGACATATTCAACTGCAACCGGAGTACAGGGCTTGATAGGTTCTTGTTACAGTTTTGCAAGAGGCTGGTATGGCAAAGAAGCAGGATTAGGCCTGTCAGAAATGGGTACTGATTTATTCTATTACGGATACGACAACAAACAGAAGTCTTTGAATTCTTACAACTTAACGGCAATTAGTCTTGACGACAATACTGCAGATAACGCCTGTTTGGATCAGTACTGGGAATTGTTTTATTGCGCTGTTGATGCTTGTAATACCGCTTTAAAATACGTTCCTGAAAACAAGGTAATAAACGAGACAACTCGCAACCAGTATATGGCAGAAGCCTATTTTCTGAGAGCTTTCTATTACTTGCACATGGTAAATATATGGGGACCAATACCATACAACTCAGAACCACCAACCTCTGTTGTGACTGATGCTCAGCGGGTTCCTGAAGAAGTTGTTTACAGCAACATCCTTTCTGATTTGGACAAATCGATCGCAGCATTTCAGGCGGCCAATTACATGACCAAAGGTGATGGTCGTGCAAGTTACTGGGCTGCACGTGCATTGAAAGCTCGTACATTGTTGTATGCCGCTTCATGGTTGGGAAAAAACAGTATTACAACGAACACAGACTATAACGGGAAAGACCTTTATGCTCTTGCAAAAACTGAATCAGAAGCCGTTATTAATAGCGGAATAGCTTCATTCTACAGTAATTACGCCGATACTTGGTCGATGAATAATGAAAGCGTTGCAACAAACAAAGAATCAATTTGGGGAGTGAGTTATTCGCCTGACTTAACAACGAATGTTAACTGTATTCCATATCGTTACCGGACCAATGCCAGTGGTACCGCTTTATCGTACAACGGTCTGATTACCAGAACTGGTTACTCTCGTGGCGGAAGCGCAATGTTGCTGATGTTTGTTGGTATGTGGAATAATGGTGCCAGTGATTTGGGTGGTGATGGTAAAGAAACATTTGTTCGCGTTTTAGGCGAATCAACTTCATACGTGACAAATATTAAAACTAGTGCAAAAGTATATGTTGCTCCTTATTATTCTCCTTACGGACGTGGATTTACACGTTATTTGCCTTCAGTTTACCTTTGGAAATTACTTGATAAAAATCGTGCTACTGATCAGCGTACTGATGCTACAATTTTGGAAGCATATACCATTGCTCCTGGATTGGAAGGTAGTTCGAAAAATTATCCAAGCATAAAAGACACTGCAATTTATTATTGTCCGCTCGACGGTAACTCGGCTGCAGGTAAAGCAAAACAGGCATGGGCAAAGGGACGTTACCGCATTCAGTTCTTAACCAATGGAGATATTCCTGTTTATACTTCCTCAGATCCGTCTGTAGCTAAACCTACTGAAGCTGCCAAAGCAAAATCAGATGTGTACAGCGACGCTCGCTACAACTCATATAAAATTGGTGGATGGTGTTCATTCCCGGGAATCAAGAAATTCCTCGATAACGTTTACGACTCCAAGTATCCTACCAATGATATTTCTGGTCGTGACGCGATGGTTCTACGTTTGGCTGAAATGTATCTGATTAAAGCCGAAGCTGAGCTGGGAACTGGTGATCAAACTTCTTCGCTTGCTACAATTAACGCACTTCGTGCAAAAAGAGCGATCTCGGGGAAAGATAATTCTATTTCGGGAACCGTAGATATTAACACAATTTTGGATGAACGCGCTATTGAACTTTGCGGTGAACAACAACGTTGGTTCGACCTTAAGCGTACCAAAACCCTTGTTGCTCGTGTAAAAGCTTACAATGCTCAAGGAGCAGCAAACGTTAAGGATATTCATTACTTACGTCCAATCCCGCAAGCGCAGCTTGATGCTGTTACCAATAAAAGTACAACAGCAGGAACTGGTTTCTGGCAGAACGATGGTTATTAATGAAGGATTTATTTGGTGTAAAATTTTGTTTGAGTGTATAATTTTCAGGGTGCAGGGAAATAATTCCTTGCACCCTTTTTCCTATTAATTTGAATTTTTGCTTTTCATGATCTATAAGATGTTGGAAGGCCATTGCTTCAGATTTTTTTAAGTTACTGATCAGTAGTTGTTAGAAATCTTTGTGATATTCCAGTCTTCTTTTATTATCCCGCTTTTTGGGATTTTTTACCCGCATTTGATACTTCTATCCTCCTTTCCTGATATACCAGAATAGACGGGCTTGAGAGGCTTGCTGTAATTTTACCATACGACTAACTCATCACTTATGAAGAAAGAAAAACTAAACGCCAGGGTATATCCTGGACTATTGTTGAAATGTCCTTTGTTCTGTCAGGCACCATTTTATTTGTATTCTTTATCGATTTTTCAAAGTCTCAAAATAAACAAACAACTTAATTGTAACAGATGAAACGAGCCATGGTAGAAAATCTTTGGATGCTGGAGGATGATTGCAATTGCGGATTTTATGTGATATTAAAAAATAAATTTTACTTATGTTTGAAATTTTCAATTCTTCCCTTGGGGTTTATTGTGGTTTTTCTGCCGGCTTTTGCCCAAAATCACTCCTTACAAATTGAGATTAGATATTAACTGTAAAATTTTGGAAATAAAACAGTTTTCTGAATTCCAGTTAGTTGATCTTAATTCGGCCTCAATCTGGAATTATTCCAAGGAATTGATAACCCATTCAATGATACAGGCAAAAAGCGGTTTGAATTGAAAGACGGACAATTGATTTTTCGGGCTGAAGGCAATCTGCGGTTTCAATCAGCAAAACGCTAAAATCATGATAAAGAATGAATTGGGAAACAATCGTTCTCTGAGAATAATAAACAACGGAAATGAAATCAGTTTTTACTATAGTGTCGGTGGAAAAAACTGGAACAGAACAGAGCGAAGTATCGACGCAACCGAATTTAACCACAATATTTTTGGTGGATTTATGAGTTTACGAGCAGGTCTCTTTGCTTTTGGTCAGGGAAAGGCGAAATTTGATAACTTTCAGTATCACAAATTTTAATTATAAACCGCTTATGAAAATAATACTTGGTTCCATTTTAAGTGTATTGGCGTTGGTTAGTTTAGCTCAGTTATCGGCTGTACGACCCGGTGTTTATCGCTGGACCGACCGCCCGGTAAAAGTGAACGGTGACAGGGAATCCGGCGTCTTTCTCGAAGGAACTGCTCCCTCTCTTGATTTTTTTCGAATTCATGCAACAACCCAATACAAAAGAGCAAAACCAAGTCCGACCCATGCCAACAAGGAAAGGGAAGAGCTGGTTATTGTGAAAGAAGGCACCATGAAAGCCACAGTGAACGGCAAAACCAAAGTTCTTGGAGCGGGAAGTGTTGTGTTGATTATGCCGGGAGAAATGCAATCGTTTGAAAATATTGGCGACGGACCGCTTACCTATTACGCCATGCAGTACAAATCCACAAAGCCTGCAAATCCTGAACGTGGTATTGCTGCCGGTGGTTCAATGATGCTGAACGCCGATTCATTGGTGTTTAAACCAACGGAAAAAGGCGGTGGCCGGGCATATTTCGACCGGGCAACTACCATGTGCGAACGTTTGGAAATGCACGTGACACAACTGAACAGGAAAGGACCGAGTCACGATCCCCATGCACATGGCGAAACCGAAATTATTCTGGTGATTTCGGGAGAAACCGAGATAACCATTGATGGCAAAAACTATTCAGCCGGACCGGGCGATTTTTATTTTGTGAATTCCGGCTTACCTCATGGACTGAGAGATGCCACGGATAAGCCTTGTTCGTATTTTGCATTTAAATGGAAATGAAAATGATACTCCTTTAATTATTTGAACTGGAATATTGATCGTCTTTTTTTGTTTTTTGCTGGTTTTTTCGCTACATGAAAGGCTTGCCAAAAAGGCCGGAAAAGGAAGAGTAACTTTTGCTGACTAATTAATTGAATGATGAGAAATTTATTAAATATTAAGTTGTTGCTGGTTCTTCTGCTGATTGCGTCAGGCAATTTACATGCTCGAACCAACACCGGCGGCCAAACAACGCCCATAAGCATGGAGCCTTTTGGTGATAGTATGCGCCATTGGTATGGCATTCGTGATGCCGGGAATATTATCAATCCGAAGAAAAATCAACCGCGATATACCGAAGCCGAAATCATGAAGATTGCTGACAATATTTTGCTTTACCAGCGAAATAACGGTGGCTGGCCTAAGAACTACGATATGCAGGCCATCCTTTTACCTGAACAGGTCGACAGTTTAATTCAGACCAAGGCGCAGACGCACACCACGTTCGACAATTCGACAACCTATACGCACATCGATTACCTTGCTGAAGTTTATGCCCAAACTCATGTCGAAAAATACCGCGAGGCTTGCTTAAAAGGTCTTGAATTTGTTCTGGCAGCGCAGTTTAAGAATGGCGGCTGGCCACAGTATTATCCGCTGGAAGAAGGCAATTACAGTCGTCACATAACTTTTAACGACGGAGCTTACATGGGTGTCATGAATTTACTTCGTGAAATTGTTGACAGAAAGCCCGACTTTGCTTTTGTCGACCGCCAAATGCATAAGCGAATAAGTGAGGCCTATCAAAAAGGCCTGGACTGTATTCTGAAAATGCAGATTATTGATCAGGGGAAATTGACCGTTTGGTGCCAGCAGCACGATGAAGTAACCCTGCAGCCGGCCTGGGCCAGGGCTTTCGAACCACCAAGTATTTGCAATGACGAAAGCGCCGGAATTGTTTTATTCCTGATGAGTATTGATCATCCCAATGCTAAAATAATCCAGGCTATTCAGTCAGCAGTAAAATGGTTTCAGGAGTCAGTAATCAGAAATACGAGGGTTGAAACTATTGAAGCGCCGACCGAAAAGTCGCAATGGCGGACATATTCCACAGATCGGGTAGTTGTTACCGACGCTTCTGCGCCATCCATCTGGACCCGTTATTACGAGTTAAAAACCGAGCGCCCGTTGTTTTGCGACCGGAATAGTAAATTTTTGTATTCGTTGGCCGAAGTCAGTCACGAACGACGTGCCGGCTATGGATGGTACACTTACGCGCCTCAGGAAGTTTTAAAAAAATATCCGTTGTGGCAAGCGAAATGGGCGCCAAAAGACAATGTTTTAAAAATTGAAAAATGAAACACCTAAAGCCGAATAAAACATCGTTTATTCAACATTCAAAATTTAGTGTCTTCCTGTATTTGTGTTTAAAAATGAGCTTCTTATTTCTTCCGTTATTGGCTGTTTCCGCCGAAAAATACGATTTGGTGGTTGCTCAGGATGGTTCGGGCGATTACAAAACCATTCAGGAAGCAGTTGATGCCTGCCGCATTTTCCCAGATAAGCCATTTACCATTCATGTTAAGATTGGGGTTTATCACGAAAAAGTTGCCATACTCGAAGGCAATACTTTTTTGACAATTATTGGGGAAAGTGTGGATAAAACCGTCATTAGCTGGGACGATTATTTTAACAAGATCAATCGCGGAAGAAACAGCACTTTTTATACCTATACGCTGAAAGTTGAAGCGGGCGATTTCAGAATGGAAAACATAACGGTTGAAAACACTGCCGGACCGGTTGGTCAGGCGTTGGCTTTGTATGTCGAGGGCGATCATTGTATGTTTGTCAATTGCCGGTTCCTGGGAAATCAGGACACTGTTTATGCCGCCGGAAGAATTGGCCGCCAGTATTTTTACAATTGCTACATCGAAGGGACCACCGACTTTATTTTTGGCGAGGCAACAGCTTTGTTCGAAAAATGTACTATTCATGCTAAAGCCAATTCGTTTTTGACTGCGGCCAGCACTGCACAGGGCAAAGCTTATGGCTATGTTTTCAAGGATTGCAAAATAACTGCAGCCGAAGGAATTAATAAAGTTTACCTGGGCCGCCCGTGGCGCGGATATGCCAAAATCGCTTTTATGAATTGTGAAATGGGTTCGTTTATTGTTCCTCAGGGCTGGGACAATTGGTCAAATCCGGAGAATGAAAAAACGGTTACTTTTCAGGAATACGGAAATACTGGTGCCGGGGCTGACCGCTCAAAAAGGGTAATATGGTCGCACGAACTAACAAAAAAAGAGGCCGCTAATTATACTAAAGAAAAGATGTTTGCTCCATATTCCTGGGAAATTTCCGTGGGAAAGAAATGGTATGAATTGTAATAATAACCACATAGATACATAGGTCACATAGAAAATCAAAACTATGTGTTCTATGGGCCTGTTGTGGTTCAAAAAATAGAAATATGAACCGATTTTATTCACTTTGTTTGGTTGCCGTAACGGTTTTTACATTGAAAGGAACTGCGCAAACAACCAATTCACTTTCAAAATCGTGGGTTTCTGACAATGGCGACGGAACATACACCAATCCGGTTTTGTATGCCGATTATTCCGATCCCGATGCCATTCGTGTTGGTGACGACTATTATCTCACAGCATCGTCGTTCAATTGCATGCCCGGATTGCCTATTCTGCATTCCAAAGATTTGGTAAACTGGGAGTTAATTGCGTATGCTTTAGACAAACAACCGCCATTCGACGTGTTTGATAAAGTGCAGCATGGTGGTGGCGTTTGGGCGCCCTGTATCAGGTTTCACAACAACGAATTTTACATTTATTATCCCGATCCTGACTTCGGAATTTACATGATAAAAGCAAGCAACCCGAAAGGTCCATGGTCGGAACCGTTATTGGTGCAGCCCGGAAAAGGGTTGATCGATCCTTCTCCGTTTTGGGACGAGGACGGGAAAGCTTATTTGGTTTATGCTTTGGCCGGAAGCCGTGCAGGAGTAAAAAGTGTTATTCTGCTGAACAGGATGGAGCCGGACGGTACAAAACTGGTTGGCAACAGTGTGATGCTGATTGACGGACATAAAAATCATCCGACCATTGAAGGCCCAAAAATTTACAAGCGTAATGGTTGGTATTACGTTTTTGCACCGGCTGGTGGTGTTCCAACAGGCTGGCAGATGGTTATGCGTTCGAAAAATATTTTTGGTCCGTACCAAGATAAAATAGTGATGGCACAAGGCAAAACCGATATAAACGGGCCGCATCAGGGAGCGTGGATTGATACAAAAACGGGTGAGCACTGGTTCCTGAATTTTCAGGATTTGGGTGCTTACGGACGGGTATTGCACCTTAACCCGATGAAATGGGTAAACGACTGGCCTGTGATTGGTGTGGACGCCGATGGCAATGGTTGTGGCGAACCTGTTCGAACCTACAAAAAGCCAAATGTGGGCAAAAGTTACCCGAAAATGACTCCTCCAGAAAGTGATGAATTTAACGGAAACGAGTTGGGCTTGCAATGGCAGTGGTACGCTAATTATCAAACCACCTGGGGATTTCCTTCTGGTGGACTTGGCTTTTTCAGGCTGAATTGTATTCCCCGTCCGGCTGATGCCAAAAATCTCTGGGATGTATCGAATATACTTTTGCAGAAATTTCCCGCAGCGGAATTTACTGCGACAACCAAATTGACTTTCGACGCACGTTTTGATAAGGAAGAAGTAGGATTGATTGTGATGGGTTTAGACTATGGGAGATTAACACTAAAGCGGGAAGATGGAAGACTTAAACTGTACACAGCAACTTGTAAAAATGCGGATAAAGGGACTATCGAAGAACTTGTTTCGGGTCCTGAGCTCAATTCTAATATGGTATATTTTAATGTTGTCGTGAAGAAAGGTGCCGAATGTCAGTTCGGCTATAGTTTGGATGGAAGTTCCTTTACCAATCTGGGTAATGTATTTAAAGCCCGTGAAGGAAAATGGATTGGTGCTAAAGTTGGTTTCTATGCCATTCGTGAGGGTATCATAAACGATGCAGGCTCGGCCGATATTGACTGGTTCAGGGTGAGCCTCCCCTGACCCCTCCGAAGGAGGGGGAGAAGAGTGACGCCAACTGCAAAACTTATCGAAACGGCTATGTTTTCTTTACCCTGAAAGGGTTTAATGTGAATAGCCCGGGGTTTTAACCCCGGGGGCGAATGAAAGAAAAAAGACCGTCCGTGCAAAAATGTTGAATAATGAGTTTTTCTTGTTTCGGACAGAATGGATTAAACGTTTATAAAAAAGGATGTGTAAAATGAAATTGAAATATTTTAAGCAGATCTGTTGTATGGTGTTTTTACTGGTCATTGCGAATTCTGCTTTTGCTTCCGACTACCATTTCATCGTTTCTGTCGATGGCACCGGCGACTTCCGAACCGTTCAGGAAGCGATTAATGCTGTTCCTGATTTCAGGAAGAATGAGACCAAAATATTTATCAAAAATGGTACGTATAAGGAAAAACTAATACTTGCAACCAGCAAAACCAATGTCACTTTTGTTGGCGAAGACCGAGACAAAACCATTTTGACTTACGACGATTTTGCTTCGAAGAAAAACCGTTTTGGCGAAGAGATTGGAACAACAGGTTCAACGTCGCTCTTTGTTTTTGGCGATGGGTTCAGGGCCGAGAATATCACTTTCGAAAACTCTTCGGGTCCGGTTGGACAGGCTGTAGCAGTGCGCGTTGATGGCGATATGGTGGCATTTATCAACTGCCGTTTTCTCGGATTTCAGGATACCTTGTACCCGCATGGCGAGAAAAGCAGGCAGTATTATAAAAATTGCAGCATCGAAGGAACTGTGGATTTTATTTTTGGATGGTCAACAGCTGTATTCGATCGTTGTACAATAGTTTGCAAAGATCTTGGTTTTGTTACGGCGCCATCAACTAACGAAGAAACCAAATATGGTCTGGTGTTTCTCGATTGCAAAATTACCGGTGATGCGCCTGAAGCTTCTTTTTATCTTGGGCGTCCGTGGAGGCCATTTGGAAAATCAGCATTTTTGCGCTGCGATTTGGGCAAAATGATTAAGCCCGAAGGTTGGCACAACTGGGACAAGCCTGATGCGGAAAAGAATTCGTGGTTTGCCGAATATAAAAATACGGGACCTGGATCGTCGGTTGAAAAGAGGGTAGGATGGTCGCACCAGTTATCTGATCAGGAAGCATTGGAATATACTCCTGAAAAGATTCTGGGCGAATGGGTGAAAAAATTCAGTGTTCAGTAAAATTTGTTGCGAGTTGCGGGGTACGAGTTACGGAGAATAACTAGCAACCCGTATCTCGCAACTTGTAATCCGCAACAATATAAAACAAAAAATATGAACGTCTTAAAATCAACTATCTCACTGTTATCAGTAGTTTTAATTTCGGTTTATGCTTTTTCGCAAGCGGATAAGTATTCCGATTTATACAAAGACATTGAATTTCAGATGCCTAAAGTTAAGGAGCCGGTTATACCTAAAAATTCTGTATTAATTACTGATTTTGGCGCAAAAAGCGGTGGACAGGAGCTTTGCACCAGAGCTTTTGCAGATGCAATTGATGCTGTATCGAAAAAAGGAGGAGGCCGCGTTGTAATTCCTCGCGGAACATGGCTCACTGGCCCGATTACCTTAAAAAGCAATATTGAGCTTTATTCCGAAACAGGAGCTCTGATTATTTTCAGTAAAAACAAAAACCTGTACCCTTTGGTTGAAACCAATTTCGAGGGGTATAATACGTTTCGTTGCATGTCGCCAATCAATGGGCGGAATCTGGAAAATATCGCGATAACCGGTCACGGAGTTTTCGATGGGGCAGGCGATGTTTGGCGGGCAGTTAAAAAAGAAAAATTAACAGAAGGACAGTGGAGAAACCTGGTGGCATCGGGAGGTATTGTCAGCGAAAACGGGAAAACCTGGTATCCATCGGAACAATTCAGAGATGGCGAGAAACAGGCGGAAATGAATGTTCCCAGATTTATGAAAACAAAAGCTGAATTCGAAAAAATTCGTGATTTTCTTCGCCCTGTAATGGTCAGCCTTATTTCGTGCAAAAAAGTGCTTTTCGATGGACCAACGTTCCAAAATTCGCCGGCATGGTGTATTCATCCGCTGATGTGTGACGATTTTACTTTCAGATATATGACCATCCGCAATCCGTGGTACTCACAAAATGGCGATGGAATTGATATTGAATCGTGCAAGAACAGCGTAATTCACGATTGCACTTTTGATGTTGGCGACGACGGTATTTGCATTAAATCGGGTAAAGATAAAGATGGACGAGATCGTAAGAAACCTAATGAAAACCTTATAATTAAGAATTGTATTGTGTTTCATGGACATGGTGGTGTAACTGTAGGTAGCGAAATGTCGAGCGGCGTCAAAAACCTTCATGTTTCGAATTGTACGTTTATTGGAACTGATGTTGGTCTTCGTTTTAAAAGTAATCGCGGCAGAGGTGGCGTTGTTGAGAATATTTATATTTCGAATATTGAAATGATTAATATTCCGACCCAGGCCATATCGTTCAACCTTTTCTACAGCGGTCGTTCGGCGTCGGAAGATTTGGAAGCCGGGGATAGTGGACAAACTCCAAAGCTTTTACCTGTAAGCGAAGAAACCCCACAGTTTAAAAACATATTTATAAAAAATGTAAATTGCAACAGAGCTATGTTGGGCATTCAGTTACAGGGTCTCCCTGAAATGAACCTCGAAAATGTTGAATTGGAGAACATTACAATAGAAGCCGATTACGGAATGACTTGCTGCAATGCAAAAAATGTGAAGATTAAAAATATAACACTCCTGACAAAGAAAGCTCCGGTAATCGATCTGAAAAACAGTTTGGATATAACAATTGACGGATTGAAAACTACTGCGGGTATTGATCCAATGATAAAAGTTGCAGGCTCGTCGATGGGCCGTTGTGTACTTGAAAACACTGGAATTACAAATGCTGATAAACAAGTTATTATCGGTGCTGAAGTTCCGAAAGGTGTTGTAAAAATCGGTAACCTGTAAATTTTGCCTGAAATGAAACGAATGATTTTGAGCATGTTGCTGTTTCTAGGATTGTTTGTGTCGACGACGAATGAAAATGTGAACGCCCAGTCGAACAATGGCCGGATAACCGTATTTACAATCGGCGATTCGACAATGGCCAATAAAAAGGCTGAAGTGGCCCCTGAAACGGGCTGGTGCCAGGTATTTCAGAATTTTGTCAGTTCGGGTATTGAAATAAAAAACAGGGCAATGAACGGACGAAGTTCGAAAAGCTTCATTACCGAAGGTCGCTGGAAATCAGTTCTCGATTCGTTAAAGGCTGGTGATTATGTGTTTATTCAATTTGGCCACAACGACGAAAAAAAACAAGATTCGACCAGGTACACCGAACCTTTTACTTCTTACCGCAAAAATCTGGAGCGATTTGTTAATGAAACACGGGTGAAAGGAGCAACTCCAATTTTATTCACTTCAATAGTTCGCCGGAAATTTGAAAACGGAATGCTGACCGATACACATGGTAATTATACAGTGGTCACAAGAATAGTTGCAACCGAGATGAAAGTACCGCTGATTGATTTACAATTGCTTACGGCAGGTGCTGTCACTGCATTTGGCGAAGAACAATCGAAACAGATTTATTTATGGACTTCACCAACTGAAAAATTTCCGGAAGGCAGGAAAGATGATACCCACCTTTGTAAAGAAGGGGCTCATTTGGTAGCGAAGCTGGCCGCACAACAACTTATGTTATTGGATAATACACTTGGAAAGGATATTAAAAGCAAGTAGATAAATACAACGAACTTTAATTAATATGAATATCCTTTTCGTTGCCTAAAGCTGAATGAAGCGCTAGGGGCTTAGGCCATTGAGCCGTCAAACGTAGTTTTATCTTCATCTCTTGGTGTAAAATGTATATCTTACATTTAGAATTAAAGGAAATTCCGTAAATGTTTTTTTACCTGTAGCATCGTAATTTATCGGAACTGAATAAACTTTAGATGCAACCTGGTAACCTAATTCTACTGCAATGCCTTTACGATGAACTCGTTTGCTATACCATTCCTTTCCAACAAAAAATCCAGGAATAGGAAGGCTGGCTCTTGAATCAGGTTGGGTTAAGTTCAACCATTTGTATTTTCCAATGATTCCAATGTACGTTCGATCAGTCCTTTTGTAAACCAGCGCATGTAAAAATTTAAACCCGGCTTCAAAATCGTTTGGTTTTAAATCCTCAAATTCAGCAGCTATGCCTCCAAATAACTCAAAACCAGTTTTTTTCGATACCCAGTCTCTGTAATTTGGTCTAATACTGAATAGCGAAAATTCTCCTCCCAATCCGCTTATTTTTTGAGCGAAAGTATCTAAACACAAAGTCGTGAACAAAAGGATAATGATCATTATTTGTTTCATCGTAATGTATTTTTGGTATTTAAGTCAAACTGATTATTTATTTTGCCATTTTTTGATTGCCTCTATATTTTTCTGATTTACAATATTTTTTGCTTCAGGAGTATAGAGAAATTCAAGTTCTTTCGTGAAGTATTCGGTTATTTTTCCTCTTACCATTTTCATGGTCGAATTTAATAAATGGTTTTGTTCGGTAAATGCTTCGGGCAAAACAGCAATTGTTGCCGGTAACCATCGTTCGGGAAACGATTCGGCAAATTTTCCACCTGTTTTGTAGGCATCCACTTCTTCCTGAATAATTTTAAGACATTCAATCAGCGCTTCATCAGTACCTGCTTTTAAACCTCGTTTTTCAACCTCACGGTTCAATGTAGCAATATTCGGCACTATCATTCCTGAGGTATAGGCATTTTGGTTATTGTAAAGCATACATTGGTCGAAAAAAACAGACTGATCAACAATTGATTCCTCAATTCCTTCAGGACTATATTTTTCGCCATCGCTTCCAATCAGTAAGCTTTTGAACCGGCCAAGCACATGAAGAAACCCATCTTTATCCATAAAGCCCATATCGCCGGTGTATAACCAACCGTTTTTTACAGTTTCGGCTGTGGCTTTGGGGTTATTCCAGTAGCCTTTCATTACGTTGTCGCCTTTCACAACAATCTCGCCTTTTTCGCCAAGCGGCAGTTCGTTGCCATCGGCGTCACAAATTTTAAGATCGAGGTACTTTACCAGTCGTCCGGATGAACCAAATTTAACAGCGTTTAGCACATTTGATGAAATAACCGGCGCGGCCTCAGATAAACCATATCCCTGGCACATGGGCATACCAATGGCAAAGAAAAAACGTTGGAGTTCGGTATCTAGCAATGCCCCACCACCAATAAACAGCTCAAGTTTTCCGCCAAAACCTTCACGAATTTTCGAGAACAGTATCTTGTCGTAAAAAGCAAGCAATGGCTTGTATAAAAAGGTCAACCCTTTGCCCCGGTCCCAGCCGTTGCCGTTGTATTTATAGGCAATTTTTAGCGCATGATTAAACATTTTTTCAGCAATTGGCCCTTTGGTCCTGATGTTCGATTCAATGCCTTTCCTGAAGTTTTTGGCTACAGCCGGAACACTCATTAAAATACTGGGCTGAATTTCCTTGATATTCTTCGGAATGTTTTTCAGTGTTTCCATCGGAGTTTTGCCAATTTCGAGCGACGCTACACCAGCTCCGTAATACATAAAGCAGTACAGGCAGGCTGTGTGAGCAAACGAGTGGTCCCACGGAAGAAATGCCAGCGTTTTCCAGTCTTCGCCAATATGAAGAACTGTGGCAGACTGAGCCACATTTGCAGCGTAATTCAGTTGGGTAAGCATAATCCCTTTAGGATCGGCCGTGGTGCCCGACGTGTATGAGATATTTGCAACATCATCAGGCAAAACAGATTTGTATAAAGCCTCGAATTTTTCTGCTTTTTCTTTCAGGTATTCGTCACCCAAAGCCAGAACCTGCTCGTAGCTAATGTCTTTGGCTCCCGGATTTTCTTTTCCATCCAGGTAAATAACTTTTTCAAGTTCAGGTAGCTGGTTGGTAATTTCTTCAATCTTCGATGCCTGTCCTCGGGATACGATCACCATTTTGCTTCCCGAATGTGATAACCTGAATTTCAGATCGTTGCCCGATTCGAGCTTTACCGATAACGGAACATTAATACCTCCGGCATATAAAATACCTAATTCAGAAATAATCCAGGCATTTCTGCCTTCAGAGATAAGTCCAACACGATCGCCTCTTTGTAATCCAAGTGAAACCAATCCTGCTCCAAATTTTAACACCAGTTCACGGGTTTGACTGAAAGTTGTCCCCTCATATTTCCCATTATGCTTTTCCCACAAATAGTTATTATTTGGAAATTTTTTTACACTTGCCTCAAAAAGTTCGATAATAGTCTTCATTAAGTTATCGTTTAAGAATTATTCCTATAAAACTCAAATGTACAAATTTTTGTTTTGGCTGGTACCAAAAGAAAAAGGGCCGAAGCCCTTTCCTCTAAATTGTACCGAATTTATAAATCGTTTTTTCGTGGAATTTGTCTCCCGGTTTAAGTATAACCGAAGGAAAATCGGGTTTATTTACCGAATCGGGGTAATGCTGTGTTTCAAGGGCAACACCCGAATAACTTCCGAATTGGCGTTTACCTCCGATCATTAAATCAGGTATCCAATAACCTGTGTAAAGCTGAATTCCGGGTTGTGTGGTATAAACTTCAACCGAACGCCCAGTTGTAGCTTCGCTCAGGGTTCCTGCATAAATTAGTTCACCTTCAGAGTTGTCGAGTACAAAATTCAGGTCGTAACCATTTTCAAGGCTTTCGATGTCTTTACCCAACTTCTTTCTATTCAGAAAATTGAATGGGGTATGCTCAACCGGCACAATTTTACCGGTTGGAATCATGTCAACCGATTCAGTGAATGTTTTGGCTGTCAACTGAAGTTCATGATCAAGAATTTGATCTTTTCCTCCTGTAAAATTGAAATAAGTATGGTTGGTTAGGTTAACAATTGTTGTTTGGTCGGTTTCGGCCCCATATTCGAGCGAAAGTTCATTGTTGTTATTTAAAGTATAAGTGCAGGTTATTTGCAGATTTCCCGGATAACCTTCTTCCATGTCGGGGCTTAAATAGCTAAGCTTAACGCCTATTTTGTCTGCAGATTCAATGATTTCAGCTGAAAATAAACGACGGTCATATCCAATCAATCCTCCGTGCAGGTGGTTGGGCCTATTGTTTACAGCCAATGAATAGTTTTTACCTTCGAGGTCAAATTTACCTTCGCCAATGCGATTGCAAGCCCGTCCGCAAATACATCCGAAATATGGATAACTTCCCAGATATTGCTCGTTCAAATAAGTTTCAAGTTTATCGAACCCACATACTACGTTGGTTAATTTACCATTCTTGTCAGGTGTTTCAACCAAAGTTATAATACCACCGTAGTTAGTTATTTTAACAGTTACCTGGTTATCATTTGAGAGAGTGAACAGGTCAACCTGCTGTCCATCATTTAATTGTCCGAATTTGGTTTTTGTAATTCTCATGTTTAGATATTTTTAGTTTTTTAATTGTTTTGAGATGCAAGCTCCGGGTTTTGGGTTGAAAACTTTCAACTGTGACCGAAAACTGTTTTCAACCGGCATACAAATTTAATTTTTTAGCTCATACTGGTAGGTACTGGTCGTACTTTATCGAGATTTATTTTTATTTTTGGTTGCATAAAACCTTAACATACCAGGCTTGTGAAAAATATTCAGATCGATGATTCGCTTGGAATTCCTAAATACCGGCAAATAATAAATTCAATTTATACTTCTATTTCTTTAGGAGAATTAAAGCTTGGAGATAAAATTCCTTCGTTGAATGAAATTTGTTCTGAGTTCGAGTTGTCACGCGATACGGTAATGGTTGCTTTTAATGAGCTTAAAGCCAAAGGGATAATTAATTCTATCCCTGGGAAAGGCTATTATATCAATAGTACCGAAATTAACGTTGATCAGAAAATATTTGTTCTTTTCGACGAGTTGAATGCTTTTAAAGAAGATCTGTATACTTCTTTTCTGAACAGCCTGGATAACAAATCGAATGTCGATATTTATTTTCATCATTTTAATTATAGGGTATTTAAAAACCTTATCACTGAAAGTATAGGGAAATATACTTCGTATATAATTATGCCGGCTACCTTCGACGATACTATAAATATTGTTGGCAAATTACCTAAAGACAAAGTATATATTTTAGACCGGAAAAAAGATGATTTGGTTGAATATCCGGTTGTATACCAGGATTTTGAACGAGATGTATACGAAGCCCTAAATGATGGGACCGATTTATTGAAAAAATACAACAAGTTGATCATGATTTTTCCAGGAGGAAAAGAACCGGAAGGCAGAATGTTAGGTTTTCAAAAGTATTGTAAGGAGAAGAATTTTCAATTTGATATTATAAGAAATATAGAAAACAAAACGATAAAAAGCGGAGAGGCTTACTTTGTTCCTTCTGATCGCAACCTGGTAAAATTGGTGAAGATGGCTTCAGAGAAAAATCTTAAGCTTGGCGAGGATTTTGGTATTGTATCGTTTAACGATACAATGCTTAAAGAAGTTGTAGCAGGAGGAATTACCACTATTTCAACTGATTTTCAATTGATGGGGCAAACCTTGGCCCGGATGATTCAGGAAAGAAGTAGTGAAAGTATAAGGAATAACTCGGCATTAATACGAAGAAATTCTCTCTGATATGTTTCTAAACACAAATTCCGAATGTTTTATAAACTGCTAAATGATCTATTTTTACCCACCAGTACCCACCAGTTGATTGGGGTACTAATTTTTTAGGTCGGCTGCTAAAGTATTTAGTTCTCATTCGCAGCGTGAACTGTTTCGGGTCACTGTTTATAACCAGTAACTCTGAACTCGTAGCTCAGAACAATTTGACAATCAGAAAAACTAAATAAAATGAGTAAGTTTAATATTGAAGATCACCCACACCGACGTTTGAACCCACTTACCGGCGATTGGATTTTAGTTTCGCCACACCGTGCTAAAAGGCCGTGGCAAGGTCAAGTTGAAAAAGCTGCATCAGACGAAAGGCCTAAATACGATCCTTCCTGTTATTTATGTGCAGGAAACGAAAGGGCAGGGGGAAAGTTTAATCCGCAATACAAAGGAACGTATGTTTTTACCAACGATTTCAGCGCTTTGCTAACCGATACTCCTGAAGGAATTGTTGATGAGGGAAGTCTTTTTCAGGCTAAAAGCGAAAGTGGCATTTGTAAAGTGATTTGTTTTAGCGAAGATCATAGTTTGACCATTCCTGAAATGGAAGTTACAGATATTCGCAAAGTTGTAGATGTTTGGTGTGAGCAGTTTGAAGAATTGGGTCATAATCCGATGATCAACTATGTTCAGATATTTGAAAATAAAGGATCGATTATGGGCTGTTCTAACCCACATCCTCACGGACAGATATGGTCGTCTTCATCTGTTCCAACCGAACCGGCTAAAGAGTCGGAAACGCAAAAAGAATACTACGGGAAACATGGAAGAACGCTTTTAGGCGATTATCTGAAAGCTGAATTGGAAAAGAAAGAACGATTACTTGTTGAAAACGAACATTTTGTGGCCTTGGTTCCATATTGGGCAGTTTGGCCTTTCGAAACAATGATAATCAGCCGTCGTCCAGTACAAAATATACTTAAGCTAACTGACGACGAAAAAACAGCATTGGCAGATATTTATAAGCAGCTTACCGTAAGATACGATAACTTGTTTGAAGTGTCGTTTGCCTATTCGGCAGGTTTGCACCAGGCTCCAACTGATGGAAAAGATTATCCTGAATGGCATTTGCACATGCACTTTTATCCGCCGCTTTTACGCTCGGCATCGGTAAAGAAATTTATGGTGGGCTATGAAATGCTGGCAACTCCGCAACGCGATATTACTGCAGAACAGGCTGCCCAGCGCTTAAGGGAACTTTCGGAAGTACATTATAAGTTGAAAAGTAATATCGAATAAGAAACAAGGAATAAAAAATGGCCGGTCGCAAGGAACTGTTTTTAAGCTCTGTAAGAGCGGCAATATTGTAGCCCTGAATGTAGTGAGAGACGAACAAAGTTCGGGGAATTGAAGAACAAAATGCGACCCGTCTGTGCGATAATGTTGAAAAGGGAGATGAACTATCTTCGGACGGAATGGTATAACAATTAGAAAATTGAGAAGGTAAATAACCAATATCCAATAATAAATAACAAATAATAAATCAATAACTTATGGCAAAGATTAATGCTTTGATCGAAAAAATTGCAAATGGGAATAACCCTTTGTTTAAAGAATTATATGGTGTAAACGAAGTTGTTTTAAAAGAACAAGCCGAACGTTATGCCACTTTGATGAACGAATTTCAGACGGTTTACAAAACAGATGATGTAGCGTTGTTCAGTTCGCCTGGACGTACTGAAATTGGTGGTAACCACACCGACCACAACTACGGTCGCGTATTGGCAGGCGCTGTAAACCTCGATAATATTGCAGTTGCAGCAGCCAATGGCTCCAATATTATTCGCATAAAATCAGTTGGTTATCCTGAATTCCAGGTTGATCTGGGTTCGCTCGACATTGATCCTGCTCAATTCTATACATCTTCGTCGTTGGTAAAAGGCATTTGCGCTCGTATGAGCGAAAAAGGTTATGTGATTGGTGGTTTCGATGCTTGCATCGAAGGTCGGGTACCAAAAGGTTCGGGCTTAAGTTCATCAGCTTCGTTCGAAGTGCTGATTGGCGCTATTATCAATCACCTGTTCAATGATGGCAAAATGAGTGCTGTTGAAAATGCCATTATTGGACAATGGTCAGAAAATAATTTCTTTGGGAAACCTTGCGGCTTAATGGATCAGACAGCTTGTTCTGTTGGTGGTTTAATCACAATCGATTTCGAAGACCCATCGAACCCAATTGTAAAAGAAGTTGATTTCGACTTTGTAAAAACTGGTTTCGCTTTGGTAATTACCGATGTTGGTGGTGGACATGACGATGCAGCTTCTCAGGCTGAATATGCTTCTTTGCCAACTGAAATGAAAGCTGTTGCTGCCGAATTGGGCGCCAAAGTTTTGCGTCAGGTGACTTTGGAACAGATCGTTGAAAAAATGCCGGAAATACGTAAGAAAACCGGCGACCGAGCTTTGCTTCGTGCTTACCATTTTCAGGGCGATAACCAACGTGTTGTAGATCAGGTGGCTGCCTTGGAAAACAACGACTTTCAGACATTCCTGGAGCTGGTTGTTGAGTCGGGATATAGCTCATATATGTATAATCAGAATATTTTCGATGTAGTTCATAAAGACGAACAAGTTGTTTCCCTTGCCTTGGCACTGAGCGAAATGATTTTGAAGGGTAAAGGTGCATGGCGTGTTCATGGCGGTGGATTTGGCGGAACCATTCAGGCTTTTGTTCCACAGGATTTACTTGATAAATATGTAAGCACCCTGGAACATGTTTATGGACAGGGATCATGTCATAAACTGTTCATTCGTGCCAAAGGTTCAATAAAACTTGATTTATAATCAAATATAAAATTAGTGATGACTGGTTGCTTTCTTTCCTTTGAAGATTGGCTTCTGGTCATCATTTTATTTTTAGTGCTTTTTTTACCGGTTTGCACAAATAATGAGTTATTTTTTGCAAATTCGGGCACTAAATCTAAATATTTGAACACAAACTTTAACTTCATCAATTAACAATCAAATTACCTCGAATTATGAGTCAAAACAAAAATTACACAGTGCCAATCATCATGATGATCATGTTGTTTGGTATGATTTCGTTTGTAACAAACCTTGCAGCTCCAATGGGTATTGTACTGAAAAGTCAATTTGGAGTTTCCAGCTTTGAAGGATTACTTGGTAATGCCGCAAACTTTATTGCTTATGCTGTTATGGGTATTCCAAGCGGTATATTGCTCCAAAGAATAGGCTACAAGAAAACGGCCTTAATTGCTATTGCCGTTGGCTTTGTTGGAGTAGGTATTCAATATCTTTCAGGTTATTCAGGTCAGGATTCAGCTTTTGCAGTTTACCTCGGTGGTGCATTTGTTGCTGGATTTTCAATGTGTTTGTTGAATACAGTTGTTAACCCTATGTTGAACACTCTTGGTGGTGGTGGAAATACTGGCAATCAGCTGATTCAGGTTGGTGGTTCTTTCAACTCAGTAATGGCTACAGCTACTCCTATGATCGTTGGTATTTTGATTGGCGATGCAGCTAAAGCGCAAATTACCAATATTTTCCCGTTCATGTATGCGGCAATGGCTGTGTTCGCAATCGTATTTGTCGTTTTATATTTTGTCAATATACCTGAACCTCATGCTCAACAAGCATCAGAACCGTTAGGAAACCTTATTTCAGGAGCATTAAAATTCCGCCACTTTATATTGGGGGCAATTGGTATTTTTGTTTATGTAGGTGTTGAAGTTGGAACTCCGGGTGTTTTAAACTATTTCCTTGTTGACCCAAAACTTCCTAATCCTTTAAATACAACAACTGCTGGTTTTGTTGCTGGTACTTATTGGTTTCTGATGCTTATTGGCCGTTTGGTCGGAGCTTCTATCGGTGGAAAAGTATCAAGTAAAATTATGCTTACAGTAACTTCGGCTGTTGGTGCTATCTTAGTTCTTCTGGCTATTGTTTCTCCAAGTAGTACAGAAGTTTCTTTACCAGTATTGAAGAGCATCGATGGTGTTACTTCTTTTGGGCTTTTGAATGTGCCTATTAATGCTGCTTTCCTTGTATTGGTTGGTTTATGTACTTCTATTATGTGGGGTGGTATCTTTAATCTTGCTGTTGAAGGTTTAGGTAAATACCTGGCAGCTGCTTCCGGTATTTTCATGGTATTGGTATGTGGCGGAGGTATTCTTCCTGCATTACAAGGATGGGTTGCCGACATTGCTGGTTACATGCCAAGCTACTGGGTTATTTTTGCTGGTTTAGTTTATTTGTTATTCTATGCATTAGTTGGTAGTAAAAATGTGAATACCGACATTTCAGTAGAATAGTAAGAAATATTATAAAATATTGAAAAAGGGAAGGCCATTCGTGGTTTTCCCTTTTTTTGTTTCTGGGATAAGTATCAAAGCTAAAAAAAATGTTTTCCAGCAGAAAATAGCTTTTTGTGTGCCTTAAATAATAAAAGTAAAAAATACTTTTATACATTCGTCAATACTATTGATTAAAAATGGAACTGTATAAAATTCATCCTCAACACTACGTATCAATTGATTGTGTTATTCTTGGTTATCAAAATGATGAGCTTAAGCTTTTGCTTTATCCGCGTGGCTTTGAACCATCGAAAGGAAAATGGTCGTTGTTAGGTGGTTTTATTCAGCAAGAAGAATCGGGTGATGAAGCGGCCGCCAGAATTTTAAAACAAACAACTGGATTGGAACAAATTTTTTTGGAGCAGGTTGAAGCATTTTCTGTACCTAACAGAGACCCGGAAGCAAGGGTTATTAGTTTGGCTTATTATGCTTTAATCAGAATTGATTTGCACGATGAAGAAAAAGTAAAAGAAAACGGAGCCTACTGGGTTCCTATCAGAAAATTACCACAGTTAATTTTTGACCATCAGGCCATGTTCGAAAAAGCTCTTGCCAAGCTTCAGCAAAAAGCTGTATACAGTCTTGTCGGTTTTGAACTTTTACCTGAGAAATTTACTTTGATTCAATTGAGGAAATTATATGAAGCAATTTTTCAACGGGAATTTGATCCTGGTAATTTTCGAAAAAAGATTTTATCGCTTGGAGTTCTTGAAAAACTAAGTGAAAAAGATCCTTCTGAATCGAGAAAAGGCGCTTTTTATTACAAAGCCAAAAGCAATATTGAAGAAATCGGAATTGATCGTATAGTTAAGTTTTGAAATATACAACTAATACTCAAATTAATAATCTAATACACAACTTATGAATTGGAATTCGCATGAGTTTATTTGGCTTGACTGGTTAATTATAGTGGTAGGTATACTACTGGTTGGCTGGGCTGTTTACCGCTCGATACAGAAACACAAACGCTTGCAGCAGGGCGCCGACAGCGAAGACTATCTGTTCGGTAAAGGAGAACCATGGTACATCATTGGTGCTGCTATTTTTGCTGCAAATATTGGTTCTGAGCACCTTGTGGGTCTCGCTGGTACCGGCGCAAAGGCTGGAGTTGGTATGGCACACTGGGAAATGCAAGGTTGGATGATCCTTATTTTAGGTTGGCTCTTTGTACCGTTTTACCAACTTATGAATACTAAGTTGGGGAAAATTATTACAATGCCCGACTTCCTGAAAAATCGCTACACTCCTCGTACTGGTTCATGGCTGTCTATCATTACGCTAGTTGCCTATGTGCTGACAAAAGTAAGTGTAACAGCGTTTACCGGAGGTATCTTTATGGAGAGCCTTTTGGGTCTGCCTTTTTGGTACGGTGCGATTGGTTTGATTGTTTTAACCGGGATTTTTACTGTTTTTGGCGGAATGAAAGGGGTTATGACTCTGTCTGCCATTCAAACACCTATCCTTATTATAGGTTCGTTCCTGGTGCTATTTTTAGGATTATCTGCGCTTGGCGGAGGCAGTATTGCTGACGGTTGGACTGCAATGATTGATTTTTCAAGAACACTGGGGAAAGGAGCTGACGGGGTTGCTTATGGAACAAATCACATGTTTCACTTTGAAACAGGCGACCCACTGTATGACGATTATCCTGGTTTTTGGGTATTTCTTGGGGCCTCAATCATTGGTATGTGGTATTGGGCTACCGATCAGCACATTGTTCAACGTGTCCTTGGTCAACAAAAAGGCGAGCCTAACGACGCCGTGATGAAACGTGCCCGCAGAGGTACCATTGCTGCCGGTTATTTCAAATTATTGCCGGTATTTATGTTCCTGATACCTGGTATGATAGCCGCTGCCTTAGCAGCACGACCCGACAGTGGATTCACATTAGAAAATCCTGATACTGCTTTTGGTTCAATGGTTAAATTTGTATTACCTGCCGGTGTAAAAGGTATTGTAACAATTGGTTTTATTTCTGCACTCGTTGCTTCTTTGGCTGCGTTCTTTAATTCATGTGCTACTCTGTTTACCGAAGATTTTTATAAGCCAATGTTCAAAGGTAAAAGCGAAGCCAAATACGTTTTAGTTGGACGTATTGCAACCATTGTTGTAGTGGTACTTGGTATTATTTGGATACCTATCATGCAGAGTCTTGGTAGCCTTTACGACTATTTGCAGGGAATCCAATCGCTTCTTGCTCCTGCAATGGTGGCCGTATTTGTACTTGGTATATTCTCCAAGAGAATAACCCCTAAAGCTGGTGAAACAGGTATGATAGTGGGCTTCTGTATAGGTATGGTACGTTTGCTAACCAATATTTTTACAAATACAGGAAAAAATATCATGTCTGGTTGGTATTGGGAATCAACCAAATGGTTTTGGCATACTAACTGGCTTATCTTCGAAGTTTGGTTACTTGTCTTTATTATATTATTAATGGTTGTGGTGTCGTTTTTCACTACAAAGCCTACTGCTCAACAGATTGAGGCTATTACTTTTACCGACGACTACAAAACACTTATAAGGAAGAGCTGGAACAAGTGGGACATAATTGCTTCGTTTGGTGTAATTTTGGCTTGTGCTTTATTCTATATGTATTTTTGGTAGAAAAATGAATGTCATTATTGTTTAGAGAAACAATAGTATTTAAAAAATAGTTAAATTGCCTGAACTAACCGTTCGGGCAATTTTTTTATGTACGACATTATTGGAGATGTTCACGGCTATGCTGATCACTTAAAGAAATTACTTCTGAAAATGGGGTATTCTTTAAATAATGGAATCTTTTCCCATCCAGAGAGGAAGGCTGTGTTTGTTGGCGACTTGATTAATCGTGGACCCAAAATCAGGGAAACGATATTAATTGTTAGAAAAATGGTTGAAGCAGGTACGGCTTATGCTATTTTGGGAAATCACGAATTATATGCCATATTATATCATCTGAAAGATGCTGATGGTAAGTATCTTAAAAAACGTATCCAAAAATATCAGTTACAAATCAATCAGACCTTATCTGAATTTACGAACAATAAGGCCGATTTGAAAAGCCATTTGAAATGGTTTCGTACATTACCACTTTTTCTCGATTTTGGCGATTTAAGGGTTGTCCATGCTTGTTGGGATGACTTAAATATTAAGCTAATTCAGGAAACTTTAACCGGGCCGAAGATTAGTAAAACTATTTTGCGTGAGGTTGCAGTTGGCGAAACTCCTTTTGCCAGGGGGTTCTGGGAAACCGTAAAAGGAATAGATTTTCAGCTTCCGCGCGATTTATTGATTTTTGATAATAACAAGCAGCCACATCGTTCTTTTAGGATGAAATGGTGGGAAAATCCTGAAGGTAAAACTTTCAAAGATATTTCGATGGAAAGCCGGTTTGAGTTACCAGCATATACTATTCCAAAAGAATTAGTGGCTTTTCGAAGTCCTTATTCTGAAAATAGCCCAATAATTATTTTTGGTCACTATAGTCTGATTGATCATCCTTGTATTTTGAGTAGTAATATCTGTTGCGTCGATTCTGGGATATCCAGGTCGGGTAAGTTATTAGCATACAGATGGAATGGCGAAAAAAAACTTAATCGGGACAATATTATAATAGTTAAGGGAGAAGTGTAAATATTTCTGATAATTAGATAGTTGACTCTATTTAACAAAGTTAGTTAGATCGATTGAAAAAAAATTAAATGCCCTATTGTATGAAAAGAAAGAAAGGCTATATTTGCAAAGCCTTTTGAGAAACGGATTTCATGAGGTATGTTCTACTAAAAGTATTGTAAATTTTGATTTAAAATCTTATTTGGTGCGGTAGTTCAGTCGGTTAGAATATCGGCCTGTCACGCCGAGGGTCGCGGGTTCGAGTCCCGTCCGCACCGCAAATAAAGTTTACAATACGAAATTGGTGCGGTAGTTCAGTCGGTTAGAATATCGGCCTGTCACGCCGAGGGTCGCGG
>CALGIG010000026.1 GCA_937915865.1 uncultured Prolixibacteraceae bacterium
GCCTTGCGGACGTCGGGGTGAGTACAAAAAATACCACAATAAACTCCGGCTGGAGTTGAATATTTCATTCTCACGAATTAAGTAATGCGAAAGAGATAATGTCGTATTTCTATTCGTGTTTTATACGGACTCACCCCCGCGCATCTGCGATGCTACCCCCTCTCTACCAGAGTAGAGAGGGGGAAACGGCCGCCTTGCGGACGTCGGGGTGAGTACAAAAAATACCACAATAAACTCCGGCTGGAGCTGAATATTTCATTCTCACGAATTAAGTAATGCGAAAGAAATAATGTCCTATTTCTGTTCGTGTTTTATTCGGACTCACCCCAGCGCATCTGCGATGCTATCCCCTCTCTACCAGAGTAGAGAGGGGGAAACGGCCGCCTTGCGGACGTCGGGATGAGTACAAAAAATACGACAATAAATTGTTCCGGTTACTTAAGTAACAGAGACGCTAATATTTGCAGAGTTCAGAAAAGCGCCAAAGGCTGAAAGCTATTTTGGGCTTATTTTCAGAGTCCGTTTTTTCCGTTCATGTAAAAAAACAGTGGGTTCAACCCCCTGAAATGGGCATTTCATGCAAAATTCATTCCTTTTCAGTTTTTTGTACTGTTTTTTATTGATAATATTTTTTCAGATGCACATAATTTCGTAAATTATACAACCAATTGGTTATTTCGAGGAGTGATAAAAAGATTGTTAGGTTAAACGATACCGGTAAATATAAGATTAATGGACAACAACAAGGCGGTAAATTAGCTTGAAGGCACTCTCAATTGTAATATTAGGATAGCTCAAAGTTAATTTACCTTCCCTTAAAAGAAATATATCAACGGTATGGATGACGTTAAGCCCTTTGAAACAAGGGATAAAGACCGATATTTAATAAACATTGGCGGTAAAACCAATTTGATAACGGTTGAAGAAACCGCCAATGCAGGGTAAGACCCAAACAAATATTTTCAAGGGTTCAACAGCAAGGCTTCAGTCAAATAGAGCTTTCATTCAGAACCTATTAAAATAAATATAGATACAGTGAGAATGAATTTAGATACAGTGAGAATGAATTTAGACATTACCAATAAGCGTTTAATCACGAATAAAGTGAATTTAATATATAATAAAATGAATTAATTTATTAACAGAATGAATTCAGATTGCAGCAATATCAATTCAGACGCCGGCAATGTGAGGTTAACAAACAACAGAAGACGAAAATTTTGAAACAGATGGAAATAAGTAATAAGAAGGAAATAATGTCGTATTTAAGCTTGTGTTTTTATCTTGACTCATCCCGCGTATTTGCATGGCGGACGTTGGAGTGAGTACATTATAAAATACGACAATAAATTGTTCATATTACTTAATTTTTCGGCGAAACGAGTTAAACAGAAAACAAAAGGTATTTAGCAAAAACAAAAAGAAAGAAAGTTAAAACAAACCATTTGCCTGATTGAATCATGAAGTCCTTTCCATACTCTTGTTTCCAGTCAGGCCTGTGTTAAATAAAAACAATTTATTAATCATTTAATTTTGAAGCCCCATGGAAAAGAAAAAAATGAACACGCTGATTATGCTTTCGGCATTGATGAATTTCTTTGAACAGAAGCAAACTCTCTGGCAACAAAACACGCCATTGGCTGAGGCCATTCAACAAACTAAAACACTGATGAGCGAGATTGAGCACCTCGACGAAACCCTTAG
This sequence comes from uncultured Prolixibacteraceae bacterium, assembly GCA_937915865.1. Lineage (GTDB taxonomy): Bacteria > Bacteroidota > Bacteroidia > Bacteroidales > Prolixibacteraceae > Aquipluma. Next base: position 1,705 of record CALGIG010000026.1, read on the forward strand.
TAAGAACAAAACCGGCATGGCAATTAAAAAGAAAAGTGACAAAAAAAGCCTCATTGCAGTATTGTTCGAAATGATATCGACCTTAAGCGCTTATGCAGCGCAAACGGGCGACGAAACTTTGAAAGAACACATTGGCTACCCGTTATCGCGGCTTCAAACCATGCGCGATGCCGCATTGGTATCGGTAGCAAGCGCTATTCTTGCCATATTAACCGAAAAGTCAATGCTTTTGGTTAACTATGGTATTTCCGATCCTGGCCGTAACTCGCTTTCGAATGCAATTTTGAATTACAAAAATTCGCTGGCCGAAATGCGGACAAACGCTACAACACGAAAGCGGAGTAACGAAAAGATAAAGGAATTACTCGGCTCGGCGATGAAAATTACCAGAGAGCAAACCGATAAGCTGATGGTACAGTACAAGAACAGCGACCTGGATTTTTACAAAACCTACCTCAGTACGCGCAAAATTGTTCCTTACGGCACCCGCTACAACAAGGACGACGAAAACCCAAACCCGGAAAGCACGTCACCCGAAAAATAGTTTGTTACACCAGGTGTAAACCCAACACAATTGATCCGGCAGGTATTCCTCGCCGGATCAATTATTTATACCCAAAATAAATAATAATCTCGTTATGGTTTATTTAACTTTTTTTTATAAGTTTGGGAGGCAGGGATTTAAGCAAACAATCAGAGAATTTTGTGGGGAGGATAATAGGCGAAAGTGGGAATTTGCTTTGCTTATGCTTTATCTTTTAAAAGTACTATAAAGATGCCTTGGTTATTAGTTGTGCAATACAAATGAGATAGACAACCTTAATCATTTAATTATGAATGTACCAAGATATAGTGTAGAAAAAGAATATGAAACTTTACGAAGTGAATTGCTTCAGGGCAAACAATATGTTTTTGAAAGACCAATTTTAATTATTACAGCTAGCATTGCATTTATTCAATTTGTCGACAAGCAGTATGCTATTTATTTCCCTTCGATAATTATAGGTTTACTTTCTTTTAACTTGTGGTTCACTGTTAATCGTATGAGTAGTATGGCAAGGATAATTGCATACATTCAGTTGGTTCTTGAGACCGATAAGAGTAACTGGTATGGTTGGGAGACTTCTCTCCGAAATTATCGTAAATGGTTAAAATTAAATCATAAATCAGTTAATCAGATACAAATCGAAAATGAAGCTATTTATGATAATTTAGGGTACTATCCAACTATATTTTACCTACATATTATTGTTACAATATTAGTTTTCTTGATTTTGGCAATATTCTCTATTAATCATTTAAAATCATCAAATATTCTGTGGAGTCTATTGACTTTGGGATTCTTAATACTGTTTATTAGCTATGCTATAAAGAATAGGCCAAATAAAACTAAACCGCAAATAGAAAAGAATCGACAGATATGGAAAATGGTTTTTAATGACTGGGAAAATCTGACAAATTAAAGTACTATGCATAACAGCAAAATGGCAAGTCAGGCCACTCGCCCACTTTCGTGCGAACCTGATAGGATTTCTCATCGAAATTCCGTCCGACCATATACAAGTGACTGTCAAACTGTGCAAAAACTAAAGAGGTATTTGTATAGGTATAAATGAAAAATGGAAATAATAAACTGTCAGGGAGTTAAAAATAGTTTTTGCACAGACTCCTGTAAGTGGCATTTAAATTTGAAGCTCACCATGGCTATAAAAATGACAAAAAATATTTTAATAACAATAATAAAATTAATATGAATAAAGAAGAACCATCTAAGAAAAAAAAATTGTTTGGATTAATTCCGACGGCAGCAATAGTATTAGCAATAGACATAACTCTTCTATTTTATAAATCAGCCGAAATGCCAGGTTCCAATAAAGCAAGGATTATATCTATGATAGTAATAATATTTATTGGCGTTTTATTCATACTTGGATTAAAACAATTGATAAAGAAGAATGAGAAATTTGCAAGCTTTGCAAGCTCTATTCCTGGACAGATGACCTCTTTAGGTATTTTGGGAACTTTTGCTGGCATTTTTATTGGTTTATATAATTTTGATGTACATAACTTAAATCAAAGTGTTCCTTTATTATTAGAAGGTATGAAGGTTGCTTTTTCAACAAGTATTGCAGGTTTAGTTTCTTCTATTGGACTTAAAATATCTCATTCAGTTATTATCAGTATAACTCAAGAAGATCCATATGAAAGTTCGATTAATCATGACAATTTTGTCCTGATGTCTCCAGAATTAGAGAAAAATCTCTCTGACCTTAATAGCTCTATTTGGGAATTAACAAACGAAATGAGATTTTCGAATGATTATCAATATGATAATGAAATGAAGACGAAATATGGTGAGAATTATAAAGAAAACGAAGAATACAAGAAAAAAATGCAACAAGATAAAGCAGAGCAAATGAAGTACCTAGATGAATTATATAAACTATTTGCAAAAAATACAAGTTTTGGACAAAAAAAATTGTATTAAGCAATGAAAAAAAACATAATTATAAATGAAAAAACAGAAAGTCATTGGACTTCAGCAACTGATCTGATGTCTGGATTGATGATAATATTTATGTTTATTGCAATCTCATATATGATATCTGCGTCACAGGAAAGAGATAGAATGAAAGGAACTGCTGAAGATTGGGCAAAAAACAAAGAAATGATTTATAATAGTTTACTAGCTGAATTCAAAAATGATTTAAATAAATGGAATGCTGATATAGATTCGGTAATGTTAATAGTTCGATTTAAAGAGCCATCTGTTTTATTTTCAAAAGGAGGTTCGAACCTAACTCCTCATTTTAAAGAAATATTAAGTGATTTTTTTCCTCGATATTTGCATATATTAAAAGAATTTAAAAGCAGTATTTCAGAGATTAGGATTGAAGGACATACTTCGTCTGAATGGAGTAAAGAAGTATCACAATTGGATGCCTTTTTTTATAATATGAATTTATCTCAATTAAGAACACAATCCGTTTTAAAGTACTGCATCGAAAGTACAAACAATGATTCTCTTCGATATTGGTGTCAGAATGTTATTTTGGCTGCTGGCTTCTCATCCAGTAAACTTATAATTGAAAAGGGAGTTGAGAACGAAATTCAATCGCGTAGGGTTGATTTTAGAGTAAGGACTAATGCAGATGAGAAACTTAATGAAATCATAGGATATTAGAATAAACGCCCACTAAAATAATATGAGTAGCGAGCAGTGCCCAGTCTCGCCTTTGGCGAGATTGAACTACAACCCAGCCTATTTTGCAAAAATTTTGGCTATGTATTTAATGATTGCGTTTTGAGTTATTGCTAATTTGATTGGCGTTTTAAGCAAAAGAAAAAAGAATATAAATGAACCTTTAAAGCACAAGTATTGAGATTAGTTGAAAATATAAAATGGAAATTTTGAAATTTAGATATCAAAAAAGGAAGACACAAAAGCCAAAGCGAAGACATATCTTGTAGAGATTTAGTTCAATATTTTGCAAATTTCATTGCGGGGTTCACGCTGTGCGTTGTCTTCTGCTCCTTTCTTGACTGTCATCCCGCTTCTCGGGACCGATGCTCTTCGAAAAATCTGCAACGACAGCTTGTAAGTGACTATTTGGTTATAAATTTAACCCAATTCATTTATAAAGTGAATCATATTTCAACAAAAACAAGAAATAATTTATTAATAACATAATTATTAAAACAATAATATCTAATAATGGACAATATTCACTGTTATCTTGGAAATACTGTAATAGATGGAGAGAGGAAGAGAGGGTGGTTTTGTGGTGAATTTATTAATCCTGAATCAATTTGTAATGACAAAGTAATAGAAACCAAATGGGGTATTCATAAAATTGGGGAATGTTGTGATTGGAAATCTTCAACAAAATCCAAAACAATGGCGATACTATTAAATGGGTCTTTTTTAATAGAGTTAAGGAATTCAAGTTATGAAAGACGTTATGAATTGAACAACGAAGGTGATTATTTAGTATGGGACGAGAATTATCAACATCGTTGGAAAGCTATTTCAAACTCTAAAATAATTACAATACGCTGGACATTAACTTAGTACAGGTTAATTTTAGAATTTTATAAACAAATTTTTTAAATATTTTTCAGACATTCTCTTTACCTAAATTTGGGAAAAATTGCATTAAAATGGGAAAAATAAAACCAAAAGTATTCATTGGGTCATCAAGTGAAAGCATCGAAATTGCACGCGCAATTCAAGATAATCTGGCTAATGACGCAGACACCACTGTATGGGATCAGGGGGTTTTTAATATTTCAAAATTTTTTCTAGAGAGTCTAATTGAAAATCTTGATTCTTGTGATTTTGGTGTATTTGTATTTGCAGCAGATGACTTTATAAAGATTAGAGAGGATGAAAAGCTGACTGTTCGAGACAATGTTCTCTTTGAATCAGGTCTTTATATTGGTAAACTTGGTAAATTACGTACATTCATAATAAGACCCAATAACACATTGAATTTTCACATACCATCTGATTTATTAGGATTGGCAATAACAACTTATGACCATACCCGAACGGACAATTTAGTTGCAGCACTAGCTCCCAGTTGCAATACAATTAGGAGAGCGATTAAGAATCTAGGTTCAATTAAAGAGTCATTTAAACATTTAGTAAACATACCAGGGGTTCTTAGAGGAGCTGCAAATCGTACTCCGGGTGATCGCATTGATGCGATTTATAATGTAATTAATAACATAAAAAATGAATCAGTACTCATTATACTTGGGCGTAGTCTTATAGACTGGACAACTTGTTGGCAAAAAATTGAGAATTTAATAAATCAGAAAAACTGCATTGTTAAAATAGCTTTATTAAATGAAAAGAATAGAAAATCTATAGAAACTCCATCAAAAATTGAATGGGCTTTTAATGACGTAGGTATTAGTATGGGAAACCTTAGGCGGATAACAGTTAAAAACTATACTGGTAGGCTTGAAGTTTATGGTTTGCCTTTTTATCTTCCCCATAGTTTCGTTGCATACACAAACTCTCAAAATAAACGTATTTGCTATGAAGAAGCAGGAATGGGTCTTGAGAAGGAAGAACGTCCCTATATCGAATATATAGAAATTGAAGAAGGAAAAGGTAGTTTCGTAAAATCTTTAGAGAAGATGTATGAGTTGCTATTAAAAAGGGATCGTCTTTTAATTTTTGATGATGGCAATCCCTCTAATAAATATGATATTGTAAAAGAAAGGAAACCAGCCAATATAAAATTACCCTTACCCCAATTCAGTGTAAATAAGCAAACTGATGAGCAAACCAGAATTTTAAACATTCTGTCAAAATGGAATAATCATGATTTGTTACGTGGACCTTGGTTAAGAATAATTGCTGAAAAATCGCTACCAATATTTAATCATCTTATTAATGATCTACCACTAAGTTCATATCAACCTGTCTCTGCGCATTTTGAAGTGACTGATAACTGCAATGGAGAATGTAATTACTGTAAAAGATGGACGTGGAAAAATATAATAGATCCTTTGATTGAAACTTCTGAAAAAATAATTGATAAAATTGCTTCTTTAGGTGTCGACACTGTAACTATTGGAGGTGGCGAGCCTTTCATCTTTCCTGGTATAAATAGAGTTCTCACACGAGGTGACACTCTTGGCCTAAGGTTAGGATTAATAACAAATGGATTACATATTTCAAATGAATCTTTAGAGATTGCTTGTTCAACACTTCAATGGATACGATTTTCTTTAGATGGACATGATGATTATACATATAAAAAAACACGGTATATTGAAGATGGTTTTAAAAGAGTGTCTTCAAACATTAGTCGAGTTTTAGAGGCAAGGGGCCAAAAAAAATTTCCACTAATTGGTGCAAACTGCATACTTCACAAGGATAATATTAGCAGTATCCATAATTTTATGAATTTTGCAGAAAACACAGGCATAGACATGACTCTTTTTAAAATTGTTCATGGTATTCCTAATGTTTCACCAACAATGGACCAATTAGAATTGATCAAAACGAAGATTCTTTCAATTCAAAATGGCAACTCTAATTTAAACGAGTTTACAAAGATGCTTTTCGAGGATCTTACTCCAGATGATATACAGAATGGATTCCCAACTAAAGGTTTTTATGCTAAGAAAAATTTCCGGTGTTTTGCACCATTCTTTTTTTTGACAATTGATCCGAATGGCCAACTTTATCCTTGCGATTATCTTTACTTTGATACAAGAAATCAAGATGAATATGTAAAGAATCGAGATCAATATTGTTTAGGATCTATTTTTGATCTATCATCAGAAGGCAATGTCCCTTCAAAATGGGACAACGTTGTAAAATTAATCCACTACATTGATACTGAGCAAATAAAAGAATGTGGTTGTTGTACTAGGTTCTATCGATTTAATGCTTTGATGACTGAACTATTTGAAGAGTATGAAAGATTAGTTGAATATAAGGGTCAATATATTGCTGAAGATATTTATAAATCAGCATTATTATTAAACATATCTGAAAATCAAAATGCTTGGTTATAAAATAGTTTTTGCTTTGTAATATAAATTTTATTTCAAGAATTTGAGAAAATATTAAATAATTATTGGAAAAAGAAACCAAAAGCTGGCTATATAAATAGGACTCTGAGCGGACTACAACGCCCAGTCTCGCCTTTGGCGAGATTGAACTACAACCCAGTCTATTTTGCAGAGATTTTGACTATGTACTTAATGATTGATTTTTAGTTATTCTTAATTATTGGCGTTTCAAACGAAAGAAAAAGAATATAAATGAACCTTTAAAGCACAAATATAGAGATTAATTGAAAATAGAAAATCATAATAAGGAAACCATAATCAGGCTTTGCACAATCCGCCATCATACGCCCAGATTATTCATAATTTTTCAGCAATTGGTGAACAAAACCCGGTTTTAATCCTTTAAATATACATATTCAACTGCCAGCCCTGGACTCATGAGCGAAGATTTGAAATGTATTCATTGTGGAAATTCTTGTGGTAAGATTCCTGTAATATTCGATGGAAAACCTTTCTGTTGTTCAGGCTGTTTTACTGTTTACCAAATACTTAATACCAATAAGCTTAAACAATATTACCAAATAGAGCAAATGCCTGGCATTCGTATCGAGGACGAAAAACAACCAGCCAGCGAAACGTATGCTTTTCTTGATCTTGATAAATTCAAATCGCAAATACTCACCTTTTCGGAAGGCGGAATTTCGAAGGTCAGCTTTTTTATTCCAACCATTCATTGTGCATCGTGTATTTGGTTACTCGAAAACCTCCACCAGTTACATTCGGGTATTATCCAATCGTTTGTAAATTTTCCAAAGAAAGAGATCAACATTACCTTTAATGAAACCGAAATTTCGCTTCGCCAACTGGTTGAATTACTGGTAAGCATACATTATATTCCAGAAATAAACCAGCATAGCATTGAAAAACCTACCGGAGATAAAGCAGAAAAGCGGTTGTTCATCAAAATTGGTATTGCAGCATTCAGCTTTATGAATGCCATGATTTACCATTTCCCGCAATATTTGCCCGGGCACCAGTTTTTAGATGCCGATATGAAACGTTTGTTTGGCTGGTTAAGTGTTGCACTGGCCATTCCGGTGCTTCTGTTTTCGGCTAACGATTATTTCCTGACGGCCTGGAAAAGCCTGAAGAAAAAAATGATCAGTATTGATTTGCCGATAGCCCTGGGATTAATCACCTTATTTACTCAAAGTTTAATTGAAATCCTTTCGGGCCGCGGCATTGGTTATATCGACTCGCTTACCGGTCTTGTTTTTTTTATGCTTATAGGGCGTTGGTACCAGGGCAAAACCTACCAGGCGCTTTCGTTCGAGAGAGATTACAAAACCTATTTTCCACTGGCCGTAACTAAAATTACCGGGGAAGGAACAAAAACTATTGCTCTCGAAGATTTGAGGCCGGAAGACCATATTTTAGTCCGTAACCAGGAAATTATTCCGGCAGACTCAGTTTTGTTAAGCGAAACAGCCAATATCGATTACAGTTTTGTAACCGGCGAATCGATGCCTGTTGCTAAAAAAGCAGGCGATTTTGTATTTGCCGGAGGACGCCAGATTGGAAACGCTATTGAACTGACCATAGAAAAAGAAGTTGAGCAAAGCTACCTTACCCAATTGTGGAACCAAACCGAAAACCCGTTTGCTGCAAACAACAAATTGAATACTATTATAAACCGTGTTAGTCAGTATTTTACAATAGCCGTTGTGTTAATTGCTTTATGCGCCGGAGGTTTCTGGTACTTCAATAAACCCGATATCGCTGTTTTTGCATTTACTTCGGTTTTAATTATTGCCTGCCCCTGCGCATTGGCATTAACTGTACCATTTACATTTGGAAGTACCATGCGTCAATTCGGACGAAGAGGTTTTTATCTGAAAAATACCGCAGTAATTGAGCATCTGCAACGGGTTAATACGGTTGTATTTGATAAAACAGGAACAATTACCAATGCCAGGCAATCGGAAGTTCAATTTATGGGTAACGATTTGTCGCCCAAACAAAAACTGATGATTAAATCATTGGCTTTCCATTCTTCACATCCGTTAAGTAAAACACTCTGCAACTCAATTGAAGGAGATCAGCTATTGGATGTAACCGATTTTCAGGAAATACCATCAATGGGGCTTTCAGGAAAAATAAACGATATACGAATAAACCTTGGTTCGAAATACTTTGTTACCGGCTCAAAAACCGATGAAGAAAATATGAAAACCGAAGTCTGGGTTTTTATAAACGATTCGGTTGCAGGCTATTTTCAATTTGAGAACGAATATCGCAGAGGGTTGAAAGAATTGATCGGAAAACTGGAGAAAAACTATGAACTACACCTTTTAACAGGCGACAATGAAGCTGAAAAACCGAATTTGATCAGTTACTTCGGAAACAGCAGAAGCCTGCACTTTAACCAATCGCCAACCGATAAACTTGAGTATGTCCGGAACCTTCAGAAACAGGGAAAAAACGTATTGATGATTGGCGATGGACTTAATGATGCAGGCGCTTTAAACGAAAGCAATGTAGGGATTGTAATTGCCGACAATGTTTTCAACTTTTCGCCGGCCTGCGATGCTATTCTCGACTCGAAACGCTTTGCAAACCTGAACAAATACATTGATTTTACCCGCCAAAGCATGAAAATTGTTTATGCCGGATTTGGCATTTCATTTTTGTACAACCTGATTGGGCTATCGTTTGCTGTGCAGGGAAACCTAAGTCCGATTGTGGCGGCTATATTAATGCCGGCGAGTTCGGTCTCGGTAGTTGTATTTGCCAGTTTTTCAGTAAGTTTAAGAGCAAAGTTTTTGAAATTATAGTTATCGGGAAAGAATAATCCTGAAACGAAGACGAAAAGCAAAACGTTTTGATATTTTTCAAATTAAACGAAGATTTTTAAACAAAAGAGCATGTCAGTTGTATTTATCCTGGTTTTTGTTGCCATTGTAATGGCAGGTGGTTTTTTAGTCGCTTTTATATGGTCGGTTAAAAATGGGCAATACGAAGATACTTATACTCCATCGGTGCGCATTTTATTTGATGATCCGCCTGCAAAAGAAAGCAATGACCAGGTTACTGAAGATAAGGAACAAAAAAAGGAAAGCGAAGATTGTGAAACGGAGAATGGAGAAAATCACGGTGCTCAATCAAAAATGGAATGATTTGAAAGAGTAGAGATGAAAGATTAATGGTTAAATGGTTGAATGGTTAAATTGTCAAATGGCTAAAACTAACAATTAAGCAATTCAACAATTAACTTTTTTTTATCTCGAACCTAGATTTGGAAATTTATTAAAAACTAAATACTATCCTATGGAATTACAGAAGTTTTTGTACGACAACCGCATCGCCCGGAACTTTGCAATAGCGACAATCGTTTGGGGAGTTGTGGGGTTGCTTGCAGGATTATTGGTCGCCCTGCAAATTTTCATTCCGTCGATGAGTTTCGGGATCGAATTTACCACTTTTGGACGAACCCGCCCGGTACATACCAATGCGGTAATTTTTGCCTTTGTTGGAAATGCCATATTCACTGCGGTTTATTATTCGTTGCAACGACTGCTGAAAACCCGCATCTACAGCCAGGCCCTCAGTAAAATACATTTTTGGGGTTGGCAATTAATAATTATAGTTGGCGCCATTACTTTACTTTCGGGATTCACCACTGGTAAAGAATATGCTGAACTCGAATGGCCTATCGACATTGCTATTGCTGTTGTTTGGATTATTTTTGGTATCAACATGTTTGGTACTATTTTGCAGCGGCGAACAAGTCATATTTATGTAGCTATCTGGTTTTTCATTGCAACATGGGTAACTGTTGCTGTTCTGCATATTTTCAACTCACTGGCAGTTCCTGTAAGTTTCCTGAAAAGTTATACGCTTTATGCCGGCGTTCAGGATGCCCTTGTACAATGGTGGTATGGCCATAATGCCGTGGCATTTTTCCTAACCACTCCTTATCTCGGGTTAATGTATTATTTTGTACCAAAAGCTTCAGGCCGACCGATATATTCATATAAACTTTCCATAGTTCACTTCTGGTCGCTTATTTTCTTATATATATGGGCTGGTCCGCACCACTTGCTTTATAGCTCGCTGCCCGATTGGCTCCAGGCCCTTGGAACAACATTCTCGGTAATGTTGATTGCTCCAAGCTGGGGAGGTATGTTCAACGGTTTGCTCACCCTTCGCGGAGCCTGGGATAAAGTTCGCCGCGACCCAGTCCTGAAAATGTTTGTTGTTGGGATTACAGCTTACGGTATGTCAACCTTCGAAGGGCCAATGCTCTCGTTCAAAACTGTAAATGCCATTAGCCATTTCACCGACTGGACCATTGGACACGTTCATATTGGTGCCCTGGGCTGGAATGGGATGCTAACATTCGGTATGCTTTACTGGCTTGTACCGCGCTTATACAACACCAAACTTTATTCGACCAAACTGGCCAACATTCACTTCTGGATTGCTACCCTTGCCATTGTTTTTTATGTAGTACCACTGTATATAGGTGGAATTACCCAAGCTTTGATGTGGAAACAATTTACTCCTGATGGCTTCCTGAAATACCCAAATTTCCTCGAAACCGTGGCGCAGTTGATCCCGATGTATGCCATTCGTGCATTTGGCGGAGCATTGTACGTAATAGGGTTCCTTATCCTGGTATTCAATCTTGTTAAAACCATTCAGGCAGGTAGTTTTGTTGCCGACGAAGAAGCCCAAGCCCCTGAATTGCACCCTGAACCAGTTGTTAAAACCTCATCAGAATCGTGGCATGGATTTTTGGAACGAAAACCAATCCGGTTCCTGATTTTTGCAACCATTGCTATTTTAATAGGCGGTATTGTTGAAGTCATTCCGACTTACCTTATCAAATCGAATATTCCGACCATAACCAGCGTAAAACCATATACACCGCTTGAATTGCAGGGACGCGACATTTATGTGAAGGAAGGCTGCTACAACTGTCACTCGCAAATGGTAAGGCCATTCCGTTCCGAAACCGAACGTTACGGCGAATATTCCAAGGCAGGCGAATCGGTTTACGATCACCCATTCCAGTTTGGTTCGAAACGCACAGGGCCTGACTTAGCCCGCGAAGGTGTAAAAACCGGCAAAATTTATAAACCAAATTCATGGCATTACAATCACTTTATAAATCCACAAAAGCTTAACGAAGCTTCTATTATGCCTAAATATCCTTGGCTGGCTAAAAAGGAAATTGATATTGAGTCAACCCCAGCCAAAATTCATGTGATGAAAATATTGGGTGTACCCTATCCCGACAATTATGAACAAAAAGCAATTAAAGACCTGAAAGCTCAGGCCGATAGCATAGCCAAGGATTTGAAAGCCAACGGAATTGAAACCGACAGCAACCGCGAAATTATTGCATTGATTGCTTACATTCAACGGTTAGGTGTAGACATTTCGAATAAACCTGCAAAAAAATAAGCCATGTTTAAAGAAACACTCAACAGCATTCTCAATGTAGAAGTTTACGCAATTGTTGGCTTCTTCATTTTCTTCACTTTCTTCATTTTGGTGTCAATCAATGCCTGGAGAATGAAAAAAGAAGAAGTCGACGAGCTAAGCAATCTACCATTCGAAGACACAATGCCAGAGACAGGCAAGGAAATAACGGAACGCACAATTTAACAAATGACTTATCAGTCCACTAAAATTCAAAACATTCAACATATACCAATATGCTAACCAACGATAGTAACGAATTGAAAGAACCCAACAAAATGCGTCAGGAAATTGATGATACCACCCAAATTAAATATTATGGCGGGCATGAATTCGATGGTATTAAAGAACTTGACAATCCAATGCCACCCTGGTTGAAATATCTTTTTTATGTGACTATTATTATTGCAGCTACATACCTTATACGCCTTACTGTATTCAAAGATGAAACCATCGTCCAGCGAAAAGAATACAACAAGGAAATGGCAATTGCAAGGGCAAAAACTGCAAAAGCAGAAAAAGAAGAAGCCAGCAAGGAGGCAGCCAAACCAATGACCCAGGAGCAAATACTCGCAGCAGGAAAAGTTACTTTCGACAAAATATGCTATGTATGCCACGGTAAATTTGGAGAAGGATTAGTTGGCCCAAACTTTACCGATGAGTACTGGATTCATGGGAATAAACCTGAAGATTTAAAGAAAGTGATTACCGATGGTGTAATTGATAAAGGTATGCTTTCGTACAAAAGTCAGCTTAGTAACAAGCAAATAGATCAGGTGATAGCTTACATTTTAAGTTTACAGGGAACCAATCCTCCTAATCCAAAAGCTCCGCAAGGAATTAAAATGCCTAAAAATTAAAAGTATGGCAAGTCCTGGAAATTATCAGGAAACAACATTTCGCGACCGCCCGACAACCTTTGGGAAAGATGGCAAGCGAGTATGGCTTTACCCCAAAATGCCCAAAGGAAAATTGTTTAACATACGCAGAATACTTGCCTGGGCATTGCTTGCTTTTTTCTTTATTGCACCATACATTAAACTAAATGGAGAACCACTCATTTTCCTGAATTTTGCCGACCGGAAATTTGTATTGTTTGGTGGCACATTTTATCCGCAAGACTTTCATTTACTGGTATTATCGATTATTGCACTGGTAGTTTTCATCGTTCTTTTTACTGTTATTTATGGCAGGATTTTTTGCGGATGGATTTGTCCGCAGACTGTTTTCATGGAATTTCTGTACCGCCCCATCGAATACCTTATTGACGGTAACCCGGAACAACAGCGAAAACTGAAAGAAATGAAAATGAATGCTGTCAAATTTGGCAAACGAACTCTGAAACATGGCATCTTCCTGATTATCTCGCTGGCAACCATACTCACTTTTGTAATTTACATTGTTGGCGCACAAAACATCGGGAAATTAATAACCGGTTGGCCAACACAAAACTTTGGAGTTTTACTGACAGTTTTAGCATTTACCGGAGCTCATTATTTTGTATTTGCCTGGTTCCGTGAACAGGTTTGCACGGTAGTTTGCCCTTACGGTAGGCTGCAAGGTGTAATGCTCGATGTAAATACCATTCAGGTAACGTACGATTACAAACGTGGCGAACCTCGTGGCCGGGGAACCGGCGGCAAAAACGGCGATTGCATCAATTGCCGGAAATGCGTAACTGTTTGTCCAACCGGAATTGATATTCGAAATGGAACACAATTGGAGTGCATTAATTGTACTGCCTGTATCGATGCCTGCAACGAGGTGATGATGATGATGAACCGGCCCAAAGGATTGATTCGCTTTGCGTCCGAAAAGTCGATTTCAGAAGGCAATCAAATTCGTTTCAATGCCCGGGCCATAGCTTATTCGTCAGTATTATTTGTACTTCTGGCTGTTATTGGCTACCTGGTTACTGTCCGCGGAAGTGTTGAAACAACCATCATTCGGGCCCAGGGTACTTTGTTTCAGGAATATGGGCCTGATCATTACAGTAATTTGTATAATCTCGAAATGGTGAATAAAACCAGTTCGCCGATTAAACTAACGGTAAAACTGTTATCGCCTGAAGGGGAAATAATGATTATGGGCGATTCGCTCAAAGCTGAAAAAGGCGAAGTTATTCAGCGAAATATGTTGATCGTACTGAGAAAGGAAACTGTGAAACCGTCGAATCACCTGGAAATTGGCATTTTTGACGGGAATAAACTGATTGACAAAATTTCATCAACGTTTGTTGGACCGAACTAAGGAAAATTGTTGCGATCTGCGTGTTTCGAGGGGAAGAAAACACGTTACCAGCAACACAAAACGTGTAACAATTATAAATATGAAAATAAAATTCAATTGGGGAACCGGAATTGTAATTGCTCTCATTGTAATGATAAGTGGGATGATAATCCTGGTTTCGATTGCTGTGCACCAGGATTACGATCTTGTTGAGACCGACTATTACCAGAAATCGGTTGATTACCAAAAGCACATAGATAAAGTAAAAAACACCGATAATCTGACCGAAAAAGTTAAGTTTGAACAAACAGCTGATTCCTTGAGAATCACATTTCCACAGCTTTCAGCTATTCAGGATTATTCAGGAGAAATACATTTTTATAGTCCGGTTGAAGCCAAAAGAGATGAAGTGATTAAGCTAAAGCTGGATAATAAATACAGTCAGGCAATCAGCTTAAAGAACCTAAAAAATGGGCGATACACCGTAAAAATTGATTGGACATCGGGCAAAACAAACTATTACCAGGAACAAGGAATCGTCATTGGCGAGTAACCCTGAAAAATTGAACTTAAAACATTAAACGAACTATGGATTTCATTACACCATTAACCATCGGATTAGTTGGGAGCCTGCATTGTATTGGCATGTGCGGCCCCATCGTTGTTGCCTTACCCTTGAAAAATCAGAATGTGTTTACCAAAATTGTGGGCACGGTTCTGTATAATTCAGGGCGTGTAGCTACTTATGGTATGCTGGGTGTACTGTTTGGGTTGCTGGGCAAAGGAATTCATATTGCCGGACTTCAACAATGGACTTCGATTATTTTGGGAATTGCCATGATTGTGAGTGTACTTTTTCCTGTTGTTTTCCGCGAGAAAATTACAATTGGCAACCTGCTTACCGGAATGGCCGCCCGATTGATAGGCAGACTGAAAAAGCTCTTCGCCAGCCGTTCGTATCGTTCGTTGCTGCTAATTGGATTATTCAATGGTCTTTTGCCTTGCGGACTGGTTTATATAGCCATTGCAGGTGCTATCAATACAGGATCGGTTGTTAATGGAACTTTGTTTATGATGCTTTTTGGTATCGGGACTACTCCGTTGCTGCTTTTGGCAACTCTGGCCAGCGATGCTATTGGACAACATATACGGGCCCGAATGCAACGCGTGGTTCCCTATTTTGTGTTTTTCCTGGGCGTGCTGTTTATTCTGAGAGGTATGTCGCTTGGTATTCCATACATAAGTCCTACCTCAGAAAAACTGGCTCCCAAAGAAATGGTTGAGAAAGGTAGTTGCTGCAAATAAAGCCGGAAACTGAAACAAATTGCAAATCCTACGATTCAAAACTCTACGATTCAAGACCCAAGATCCTAAACCAAGGTTTGTTGTGAAAAAATACAGGGTTTATTAAACATTAGATAAAGTTTGGGGTTTCTTAAACATCAAACATGTAAAACCAGGGAATTAGACTGAGACCAAAAATCAAGATGACTAAAAATAACAGGCACTTATGAAAAACTTCACGAATTATCCCGATTCACATCTCGATCTGGAAGTATCGAAACAAAAAATGTGGACGCTTATTTTTGCTGAATTACTAGTATTTGGTGTACTTTTTATGATATATGCCCTATACAGGTTAAAGAATTCTGTAGCTTTCGATATGGCTGGTAACGAATTGTACACTGCCATTGGCACGATAAATACCATTATTTTGTTGTGTGTAAGCATGAGTGTTGCTATGGCCGGCTTAGCACTTCAGAAAAAACAAAAAGGAATGGCTGTTTTTCTGCTCGAAGTTTCAGTTACTCTGGCAGTGATTTTTCTCTTCAATAAATATTTCGAATGGGGAATGAAATTCGACAACGGTATATGGCCCGGTTCATCGTATTTAGCCAAGAACCTGAGCAACGGCGAGGCTTCGTTCTACAACCTGTTTTTCGTAACTACCGGACTTCATGCTTTAAACATCCTGGTTGGATTGTATTTTCTGGTTGGATTACTCAGCAAAATACAGAAAACTCCGGTTGAAAATTTACAACCTGTTCTACTCGAAAATATGGGTTTATTCTGGCACCTGATCACCATTATCTGGGTAATCATATTCCCATTATTTTATTTGATACATTAAAAGTAAAGCCCTATGGAAAACGAAAAAAATAAGATAGCAACATACCAGTCGTACCTCTTTACATTACTGATAACCGTTGTATTAACCCTTGCAGCAGTAGCTTTGGCCAGTGCAAAACTTGGCATTTACTCGGTCATCGGATCGCTTGTTTTAGCCGTAGCCATTTGCGGCATTGTAGTTTTCAAGTTTATGAATTTCAGCATGAGCAAGCACACCAACAAGCTCCTGGGTGGATTGGTTTTATTTGTATTTGCATTAGTAATTTTAATCTCATTTTTTGATTACCTGTCCAGGTAATACCGGTTAATTTATGATTTAACTATCAGTAGGGTTCATGAAACATTTGAATAAATTACCAATTGTATTGTTTATAGCAGCTGTAATATTTATTGTCTATTTGAAAGATAAACCGAGAAAATACAACGGTAAACCAGTAATGGTGGAAGCTAAACTCAAGGTTGAAGGTATGCATTGCGACGATTGCGAAGCCACCATTGCCAAAGGTGTAAACCAATTGGCCGGTATCGACAGTATTAGCGCCAACCACGAAGATTCAACCGCTTTTGTGCGCTTTGATTCGAACCAAACCGATTTGGCCGAAATATCCAAAACCATTGAAGAATACGGATTTCATGTAGCAGCGGCAAAAAGCGAACAATAGCCAGTCACAGTTTACAGTAAGGCAAAAGCGGCTGAAGATCGGATAGATTCCGGTGTTCAGCCGCTTTTTCGCTTTAATGTGGTAGAATCAAATATTGGGATAAAAACTAGTATATTTGAATCAAAGAAATTTTGGCATGAGTAAAATAAGAATCAAAAATTTCGGACCCATCAAAGAAGGAATGCTCGATAACGATGGTTGGATCGACATAAAAAAAGTGACTGTTTTTATTGGCAACCAGGGAAGTGGAAAAAGCACGGTTGCAAAAGTCATTTCAACACTTTTCTGGCTTGAAAAATCTATAAACAGAGGAGATATAGAAAAAGGAGGTTTCAACTTCAATTTCTTCAAAAACTGTTTTAAATATCACAAAATTGACAGCTATTTTTCAGATAAAACTTATGTGGAATATATTGGCGAAAAATACTATATATTATGCGATCGCCGCAATGTTCCACCCAAAATTGAAGTAGAATCAATTAAGGAATATATTGTACCCAAAATTTGTTATATCCCCGCCGAAAGAAATTTTTTAAGTACAATAAGTGATGCATTTAATGTAAAAGGATTACCTGGCAACCTTTTTTCTTTTGCTGAAAGGTTAAGAAAAGCCCAAAATGAACTGAACGGAGAAAAACTCAAATTACCAATCGGAGAATACGAATACTTGTATGACAATAATGCTGATATTTCTTTAATTGCAGGCAATAGTTATCAGATTAATTTGACTGATGCTTCAAGCGGCTTACAATCTTTTGTTCCCCTTTATCTTGTGGCAAAATATATTTCAAAGTCAATCTATGAAAACTTAGAAGATCCGAAAAGAACTTTGACTGTTGATCAATCGATAAGATTTGCAAATGAGATATTAAATATTACAAGTGATGGAAAACTAAATGACCAAGATAAGAGTAAAAAAATAGAAGAAATTAAAGCCAAATATTTTAACAAATGTTTCATTAACATTGTTGAAGAACCAGAGCAAAATTTGTTTCCAACTTCTCAACAACAAATACTGAATAGCCTTTTGGAATTCAACAACATGAATGAAGGGAACAAGCTGATAATGACAACCCATAGCCCTTATTTGATTAACTATTTAAGTTTAGCTATTCATAGTTCGCATTTGCATTCTGAAATAATAAAGAAGAAAAACTCAAAAGAACTGCTTGACCGTATAAATATGGTTATTCCAGCCAAATCAATGGTTTCCACCAATAATGTTGCTATTTATCAGCTGGACGAGTCAAATGGAACTATTTCCCAACTAGGTAATACCGAGGGTATTCCTTCCGATAAAAACTACCTAAATCAGTCGATTCGTAGAGGCAATGAGCTTTTCGATTCACTTTTAGAAATTGAAGAAGAATTATGAAAGTGGATTTTTTAGTAAACACTTGCAAAGAACCAGTAAGAACCGACTCTGTATTTGGTTTATGTGACGACCAAAATGGACAAAAAGCCTATAGTACAGTTGATAATGTAAGCAAATGGATCGCGACTGTTAAAAATGATAAAAACACGGAACTGGTATTTACACCGATAGACAATTGTTTGATAAAAAGCTATGAATTAGAAGGAAGAGGAAGATGTGACGGATTACTTACATCACCTGACCATCTATACTTTATCGAATTAAAAGACGTAGCAAAAAACTGGATTTCCGAAGCTGTTGAACAGCTGGAATCGACAATTAATCTGTTTAAAGAAAACCATGACATCAATGCGTTTAGACATAAAAAAGCTTTCGCATGTAACAAGCAACATCGATATTTTCAAGAAGTTGACAACGAATTTAATTTAGCATTCTTCCGCAAACACAAAGTCAGGATTGATATTCAGGCTGAAATTATTATTGTATGATTCACTCAGTCGCTGCTGAAATCTATGTTTTGCCAGTAAATACATGGTGAGTATTTTTATGTTTTTTTTCCAAAATCATTCTTTTAAAGCTAATTTTAAGCCTTGTAAACTAAACAATCAAAAATGCCGATAAGAAACACCTGTTATAAATACTTTGACCCAAACCGATGTATAAGCTCGATTTTACTACTCCAAAAATCGGTTTTTAGACGGATGACGTTGTAGATCATTTTAAAAAGACAGCAATGATATACAAATGGACATTGTTATTAATCATATCAACAACGATTAGTTGTTCGAACCAAAAAGGCCAAGATAATATGAGCATCTTTAAGAAACTATTTGGTAAAAAGGAAGCAAAAAAAGAATTTGCTCAGGAAGAGTATGATAAAGATTATGAATTAAAAATGGCTGGATTAGAATATGTCCTAGGAAAGTCACATAATTTAGTTGGACACTCAATAATTCCATTTGAAATTGGCGGAGCAGTTGATATGTATTATTTTCAAAATGGTATTAAAGGGACTGGATTTGCAACAATGGAATTACTTAAGCCTGATGGTACAGGCCCGATACCTAATAGATTTGGAACATATGAATTAGTAGCATTCACAAAACTTGATTATATACAGGATACAGTTAAGACTATTCCATTCAACCTTATTGAGAGACACATTTGTGGAATTTTGACAAGTATTGGATTTTATTCGTTCCATGCGAAACTTGAGCCATTAGAAACTTGTGAATTGCCACAAAAGGAAGGAGAACCTAATCTATGTTTGATTTTCGATGAATATAAACCAGATGGCAAGGAATTTAAAATTGGAGATAACAAACATGGACTTCTATTAGTAATGGAAGTTCATCGTAACGAGATGGAATATGCAATGAAAAATGGGACTGGGAAATTGGTTGCGAAACTTAAGGAAAAAGGATATTATCCTTATTCAGATTTAAACAGAGAATCAGTGATTAATGAATAAAAAAAGCGCTACAATAAATTGCAAATTGCATTGCGGAGTCTGTGCGGTGCACTGTCTCGACTCCTTTCTTGACTATTATGCCCAAACTTTCAAATGATCGTTAGTCAAAATCAAAAAAACGATTGCATAAATGAGAATATGAGAAGTAAATCTTTTTTACACGGATTAATATTTCTATTAATCTTTATCTCTTGTAAAAAACAACAGGATTATGAATATCCTTTAGTTTATACGGGTGATATAACAGATATAACAGATACAAGTGCTGTGTTCTCTGCACGAATTTCAAATAACGGAAATTATCCCATCTTAGAATCTGGTTTTATATGGGGAATGCATCCAAATGACAACTATGGAATTAAGCTTACAAATAATGAACTTGCTGATATATACTCTCTAAAAACCAATAAAAAATTACTGCCCGGGAAAACCTATTATGTGCGTGCCTACGTTCAAACTGAACTTACAACATCCTATGGAAGGGAAGTTAGTTTCACAAGTCTACCAGCACAAGTTGATTCAGGAAGTTGGTCGCTGGTATACAATGATAATCTGGACTGGGGTTTTAACGATTTCGTTGAAACAAGTTTTACAATTGATGGAATTACTTATCTTGCATTTGAAGATGGAAGCACATTATATAGTTATGATCCTAAATTAAACGTCTTTAAATACGAGTTAACGAATTTAATACTTTCTTATGCTACATCCTCTGTTGTATATAATGGAAAGGCATATCTGTTTTCACGCAACGCTATTTACCTGTTTGATCCCCAAACAAAATCTTTATCAAAACTGTCGGGACTAAAGGAAGACGAAATAAGGTATTATTCATCCAGCTTTTTAATCGGTGACAATATATATGTTGGTCTGGGAGCAATTTCATATAGTGAATACCTCAATGATTTTTGGAAGTATAATATTTCAACGAACACATGGACACAAGTATCGTCATTCCCCGGACAATACAGGGAATACGCATTTGCTTTCAGTATTGATGGTGTCGGATATGTAGGAGGCGGTTTTAACCTTCTGCCAAATCAATGGCCGTATCCAAAATTTAATGACCTGTGGTGTTACCTTCCCGAAACCGACAAGTGGATACAAAAAGAATCTCTACCTTTTAAAAATGAAAATCTTTTCGATATTCAGGTGTCAAACACTCCAAGCTATGGATATTGCTTTTATAAAAAGAATCTTTATGAATACAATGCCACATTTGATATATGGGAAACAATGGCCGGTTTAAATAGTAGTGAAGAATTGTATTTTCCACACTCGTTTGTATCAGGTAATAAGCTTTTTGTATTAGTTGTTCACGACTATATGGATGATAAATATTTTAAAATGTGGTCTTATGAAAAATAGAATATTTCTTTTAATTACTATTGTTTGCTTTTTATGCCGCATTCATATATCCAAAGCTCAATTGATAGATAATAAGATTAATGTATATGCAAGTTATAATACTGGCATATTTCATGGGAAAGGACAAGTGTATAACGGTAACTTTATATTCCCTTCGTTTTATAATAATCTGGATAATATCAAGGGTTTAAGCATGAAATTTTTGTTTAACAAATCTCCACATCTGAGTTATGGAATAAAAGTATCAAGAAATGAGGCTTCAGACTGGAACTATGGGAATGATAATTTCTATTCAGATTCTAAAGCAGAAATGAAGACACTGGCCATACCCATTCAATTTCATAATAAATTATCAAAGTATAAATTAAATAGTCATTTCAGGTTTTATGCTGAAATTGCCCCATTGATTGGTATTTCTTCATTTTCTTCAACCAGTGAATTATTTCTGGTACAGAAATCAGGTATTGATATTATAAGCCCAACAGCAAGTGATGATTTTTATTTTGGATTAAACGGAAGTACAGGTATAGAATATGCGTTTTCTCAATCAATAGGAATGTTTATATCGTATTCTTTGGAATATAATCGTATTAAATCCTCATTATATAATGATAACAATTTCTCTGTTTCTCAGTTTAATGCAGGGATTATTGTGAAACTATTGAAAGACAAAAAATTCCAATATAAAAGCCAATATGAATAAGATAATATTATTGTTGCTGATTTCATTATTCTTAAGCTGCTTTGGATACTCACAAAAGGCTAAAGATTATTCTGTTTATGCGACAGAAAGTGATGATATCTTAGATATTTGTTTTTCAAAATACGGAGAGATAATTGGTGTCACCGATAACAATGTAATTAAGGTTTTTAAAACAAATACTCAGGAGTTAATCGCGAAATTCCAAAACGGACATACAAGTCAGATTCAAACAATCGACATTTCTCAAGACAGTTTGTTACTTATAAGTGGAGGTAAAGACAGCTCTATTGTCATTTGGGATTTTATAAATCAGGTGAAATTAAAAACACTAACTTTTCAAGGGAGCATTGTTACCTCTATTAAAATTTCGCCGGACAATAGATTCTTTGTATCTGGAGGTATGAATAAGATATGTATCTATGATATAAAAAACGATAAACTTATTCGCGAGATTAATAACAATGGTATTACTACGTGTGTCTCATTCTCGCCTAATGGTAAAATAGTTGCAACATCAAATTCAGACAAATCCATAAATATTTTTGAAGTCGAAACCGGAAAATTATTAACAAAATTGCAGGAGCATACAAGTTGGGTGAGAAGCTTAACTTTTAGCAATGATGGTACTAAGCTAATATCGTGTGGCGACGATTCAAAAATAATAAGATGGAATATCTCAGATATAAACGATATTAAATTAATTAATAAATCGAGATATGGCTATAATTGGTTGTTAAGTATTAGTCTCAATCAAAAAAACAAAAGTTACACTTATGGTGATTTTAATGGCAATGCAGTAATTATTACTTCATTTGGGAAGTACAATGCCAATGTTAAATCACCTATAAATAAGGTATTATTTAAACCCAATGAGGAAGATTGTTTAAAAATAGCTGTTGCAACAAGAGAAAAAGGTGTATTATTTATTGATGCTAAAAACATGACATTAAAAGGGAACTGATGAAAAACTTTACCTGGTATTTTGTAAAAGTAATGGCAGTCGATGTGGTGAATACCAAAGTTTTTAGTCCGCTCAAACTATGTAGCGATTCGACTGCTGATCGCCCATAAAACTACTACAGTACAAGCACTTATAGTTAGATAAATGATTCTATGAACAAAAAAATTGAATTAACTCTAATAACTCTCCTCATAATGATTGGTTATTCATTTGGGCAGAAAGACTTTAGAAATGGATTTATTATTACACTTGAACATGATACAATTAATGGCCAGCTAGATTACCGTTCAAATTCAAAGAATTATAAATCCTGCATTTTTAAAAGCGAACAAGGTGAGGCAGAGTATTATCCGACCCAAATCTTAGGATTTGGATATGTCAATGATAAATTTTTTACTTCTCAAATAACCCAAAATTCTTTTGTGGAGGCTCTTGTAACAGGTCGAATAAATCTTTATAAATCAAAAGACAAGTTCCTCATCAAAAAGGATACTGCACTTTATGACCTGGAATTAATTACTGAGCATGTAGAGATTGATGGAAAAATTGGAACAAAGAAAAATAATAGATGGAGAGGCATTCTAACTTATCTTATTAGTGACTGTCTGGATAATGTAAACAATCTCATTTCCAGAATTAATTTAGATGAAAAGAGTTTAACCCAATTGTTGGTTGCATACAATAAATGCAGTGGCAAAGCATTTACAGAATATAAGGCAAATAAACCCTGGACAAGGTTCGAGGTGGGAGCTTCATTAGGAGTAACAAAATCTGAAATACTTATAGACAATGAATCACAGACATATTCGTATATAGACGCTTCTTATCGTTCAGTCGATCCATCAATAGGACTCCTGATTGCCATTTCTTCGCCACGAATTACTGAAAGAGTTGCGTTCCAGGGTGAGATATATTTCATTAAATCTGCTTACTCATCAATGGTCGAATTCGGTGACGTTACACCCGAATATCACGATACCTATATCGATTTAAGTACATTATCAGTTCCGCTTTCATTGAAATATTCCTTCCCTGAAAAAAAATATGGCTGGTATTTGCAAGGTGGAATCAATTATGAATATCATCTAAAATCCGACACAAGACTTTTAAGTGAGTATGTTACCGGCAATGTTGTTAATACCGCTGCTGAAAGGCCTGCTTTTGAGGTTAACGACAATCAGATTGGATACTGGGGAGGTATCGGAATTCTTAAATCGTATAGAAAATTCAAAGGAAGTATTTCCATCCGCTATTTTCAAATGTCGAAATTTAACAAAACGGAAGGTTTTTCTGCAAATTATAACCGTATTTCCTTCAATCTTATTCTATTCAAAAAATGAAATCAGTATTAAAACATATTATATTGATATTTTTAGTTGCTTTTCTGGTTAAGTGTGAAAGAGATGAAATTACCAGTAGAAATTATCCAAGATTAAAAACACTTGCTGTTACCGAAATAACTTCTGAAGGAGTAAAATTCAATGCAGAGATTATATTTCGGGGTAATTTTGAAGTCATTAATTACGGATTTGTCTGGAGCGAAAATGAGAACCCTACGATCACAAACAGCGACAGGATAGTTTATTCAGACAACATTCAATCCAAAACGTTTTATAAAGCTGTACAGACAACATTGAAAAAAGGTGTTTCGTATTTTGTCAGAGCCTTCGTTAAAACGAATGATTATATTGTTTATGGTGAAAATATAAAATTTTTAAGCCTTGGAAGCGGAGCCCCAAGTATCAAATCCGTAAAACCACTCGAAATTAGTTTTTGCGACACTATTTTTATCAAAGGATCAAATTTCAGTTATATAAAAGATCAAAATAGTTTAAAATTCGGATCAGTCAAAGCAAATATAATTACAGCAACAGATACACTAATCAAGGCTTCTGCACCTGATTTACTTAATTCATCTTCCTTTAATATTGAAGTTAGTATCCAGGGAAATAAAGCAACTTCGCAGGAAACCGTAAAAATGAAGAACCCACAAATAGTGTCGATTAATCCTTCAACCGTTGTATTTGGCGACACGATTACTATAATAGGCGAGAATTTTGCAAAGAACAATCTGGCAAACAGCGTGTTCGTTAATGGTACCAGAGCTACAATAATATCTTCATCGTATGACACGGTCAAAGCGTTAATGCCCGTCGTTAATGCCCCTTTAAAAGTCTCCGTCTCTAACTTAACCTCCTTAAAAAGTAATGCTTATTTTATCGGCTTATTGGAACCAACGATATCAAAATTGAACGCTGATAAGGGATTCAGAGGTGATCAAATTGAAATACATGGTAAAAACTTCGGATTTATAAAAGATGGGTTGAAAATTAAGGTTGACAGCTTGTTCGCAACAATTGTTTCTTTTTCGAACGAGCTCATCACAATAAAAATCCCCTATGGAATCTATAATAAACGAAATACTGATATTTCCATTTTTATCAATTCCGAACTTGTTTCATCTAAAGAATTCACAATACTAAACGCGTGGCTGCAAAAAAGCAATATACCTAATCCAACGAATAATTTTGGTGAAGGATACTATGGAGCTATTAGTTTTTCGGTTGACGGCTATGGATTTATTGGGTTAGGTTTTGGTGGTGGCGAATTTAATAGTACTAATATCTGGCGATATGACCAAAAAACAAATTCATGGACCAAGGTGGCTCCTTTTCCAGGAGCATCACGCATGTTCGCCAGTGTTTTCGTAGTTTGCGATAAAGCTTATGTAGGAGGAGGAAGTGGCAATTCAGGAGAATATAAGGATTTTTGGATGTACAGTTCCTCATCCAATTCATGGAGTCGAATCTCGGATTTTCCTTACGAATTTTCAAAAGGTGTTGGATTAAGCAGTGATGGTAACGGATATATCACCACAAGAGCGTCCGACGCTAACTTTTGGAAATACGATCCGGAACTTAATGAATGGGAGCAGATGACAAGATTACCAATTGAGAGTTCGGAAAGAAGAAGGGTGGATTCCGGTTTTGAATTAAATGGCAAACTATATATTTATGTTTCGGGGACTACTACGGGTAATCACGAGCTTCATGAGTTTAATCCGTCAACGAATCAATGGTCTCGTAAAGCTGATATACCTTATTTTGGAATTGATGCTGGATATGCCAGTGCTGCAAGTTGTAAAGGATACGGCTACATTTTTAACGAAGGTGGACACATGCATAGCTATAACCCTGATGACAATAGCTGGAAAGAATTTGATACATTTTACGGTGGCAGAATGGACGGGGTTGCTTTTGAGCTGAATGGAGTAATTTACTTTGGAGGAGGAAGGGATGACAGAGATCATTATGACTTTTGGGAATATAACCCTAACTATCAATAAAAACAGGTTTAATAAAGAATTTTTGTACGACAAGATGATAAAAATAACTGACCCTAATAAATAGGAATACGAGCAGTCTGTAAGACCAAATGATTATTCCCAATTGAACTGCAACAAGTCTATTTTGCAGAAATCTATATACTTAATAACTGTTTCTGAGTTATTGTTAATTTGCAAGAACAGAACTCGCTGGCAATGGCGGTAACGGTCGATAGTGAAATAGCCACGAATTCATGTACACTGTAGACGTATTTCAGTAAACACCCAAAAATTAAACAATAAAAAAAGGCCATTCCCAACTTAGGTAATGGCCTTTGAAATATACAAATGTTTAGTTTGATTACTCTTCGGGGCAAAGAAACTGATCGACATTAGCTGCGGCAATCTTTCCGGCCTGAATAGCGCGAACCACCAGGCTGGCGCCCGATTCAACGTCGCCACAAGCAAAAATTTTAGCAACCGAAGTCTGCTTTTTATCGTTTACTTTCACGTTTCCACGGGCATCGTACTCAATTCCGAGCGCATCGAGTAAACCGGTATGAACCGGTTGCGTGAAACCCATTGACAAAAGTACCAGGTCAACATCTATAATTTCATTCGATCCAGGTTTTTCAGTCATGATCCAACGTCCGTTTGCATCTTGCTCCCAGGCTACAGCTACCAGTTCAGCCTGTTTTACCACACCATTTTCGCCGATTAAACGTTTTGTTGAAAGGCTCCACCGACGTTCACATCCTTCGAGGTGTGAACTTGATGTACGTAATGTATTGGGCCAATAAGGCCATGGATTACTTGATGCACGTTCGGTTGCCGGTTTAGGCAGAATCTCAATCTGTGTAATACTTTTTGCTTTCTGACGAACCGATGTACCAACACAGTCGGACCCCGTGTCGCCACCGCCAATAACCAATACTTTCTTATCTTTTGCAATGATGCTTATTTCTTCAGGAATAACTTCACCAGCAGTACGTTTATTCGACTGGCCTAAGAACTCCATTGCAAAATGAACACCTTTCAATTCGCGGCCTTCAACAGGTAAATCGCGGGGAGATTCGGCTCCCATAGCCAAAACAACAGCATCGAACTGTTCGAGTAACTGTTCTTTGGTAATATCAGCGCCAACAGTAACATTGTTTTTAAAGATGATTCCTTCATCAACAAAAATTGCCAAACGACGGTCAATCACAGTTTTACTCAGTTTAAAATCGGGTATACCAAAACGAAGCAACCCGCCAATGGCGCTGTTTTTTTCGAAAACAGTTACTTCATGCCCGGCCTGATTCAGCAAATCGGCAGCCGATAAACCTGCCGGACCCGAACCAACCACTGCAACTTTCTTTCCCGTGCGGACTTCAGGAATACGAGGTTGCACAAAACCTAAATTGTAGGCGTGTTCAACGGTTGATGCTTCATTTTCGCGAATAGTCACCGCTTCGTTATGAATAGCCAGAACACACGATTTCTCGCATGGCGCCGGACATACACGTCCAGTAAATTCAGGAAAACTATTGGTTGAATTCAATATCTCATAAGCTGCTTTCCAGTTGGCTTTGTATACCATATCCTGCCATTCCGGAATTTTACTGCCTACCGGGCATCCCCAGTGGCAGAATGGTACACCGCAGTCCATACAGCGCGAAGCCTGATCTATGCGGTCTTTATCGTCTAGTGTTTGTTCTACTTCACCGTAGTCATAAATTCTGTCGTTTATCGGGCGATAACCTGCTTCTTTCCGTCCGATTAACATGAAACCTTTTGGATTTCCCATAGTGTTTTTATTTTTTGTTGTTTCGATGGTAATTCAAACAGAATTTCCATCAGGATACATTTCTATGATCTAAATTTTACTATTCCGTCCGAAACCAGATTTTTGCTTTAATCAGCTTCTCCTCGCGGACGGTTCTTCATTTCCTATTTCATACCTGAGGCGTTGCCCCAGGCTATTAAGATGCAGCCCTTTCAGGGCTAAAACTGTACTTTAATCTTGTTTAAGTACCGGTAGCTGAGACTTCGGCGTGAGCTCAGTCGAACGCTTGTCGAAGCTATTCGTGTCGGGTCGGATTATCTTCGCTCAACTGAAGTTTAGCTTCAAGTTCACGGAGTTTCATTTCTTCCATCACTTTCTTGTACTCTAACGGAATAACCTTCACAAATTTTGGAAGATATTCGTCCCAATTCGTCAGTACTTTGGCAGCCATCGTACTTTGAGTGTATAACAAATGTTTGTTAATCATATCCTGCAACTCAACAATGTCGGCTTTATCTTCAACCGGTCCAAGTTCGACCAGCCCTTTGTTGCAGTAATACTCAAAGTCGCCGTTAACATCCAACACATAAGCAATACCACCGCTCATACCGGCAGCAAAGTTACGCCCGGTTGGACCAATGACTACCACACGACCACCAGTCATATATTCACAGCAATGATCGCCGCTACCTTCAATTACTGCTTTGGCCCCCGAGTTGCGTACACAGAAACGTTCGCCGGCAACGCCACGGATATAAGCCTCACCAGAAGTTGCGCCATAAAACGAAGTATTTCCAATAATGATATTTTCTTCAGGATTGAAAGTTGATCCAACCGGAGGAACTACGATGATACGACCTCCTGAAAGACCTTTACCGATATAGTCGTTCGAATCGCCTTCCAGTCTGAAACTGATACCTTTTACAAGGAAAGCCCCAAAGCTTTGACCAGCTGTACCAGAAAAATTCACCATGATAGTATTATTTGGTAATCCTGCTTCGCCGTAACGGCGAGAAATTTCGCCCGATAACATGGCCCCTACAGTACGATCAACATTGGTAATGTTGTAAGCCAACCATACTTTTTCCTTGCTCTTGATGGCTTTATTGGCATCACGAATAAGGGTATGGCCCATGTGTTCGTCAACCGATTTAATGTTTGGATAAGTATTACGAATATCGTATTGCTTGGCTTCTTCAGGCATATAAATAATGCTGGAAAAGTCCATCTTTTTCATTTTCCAGTTGTTTACTTCCTTGTTTTGTTCGAGAAGGTCGGCACGCCCAACAATATCGTCGAAAGAAGTGAAACCCATTTCAGCAAGAATTTCACGCACTTCAGTTGCAATAAACCGGAAATAGTTCACTACATATTCCGAACGCCCGATGAATCGTTTGCGTAAAGTTTCGTCTTGAGTAGCCACTCCAGCAGGACAAGTATTGAGATGACATTTACGCATCATGATACAACCCAGCGTAATCAAAGCCGAGGTTGCAAAACCAAATTCCTCGCCACCCAAACAACCAAGAATAACAACATCGCGTCCGGTTTTCAACTGTCCATCAACCTGAAGTTTTACTCTGCCACGCAAATTGTTCATTACCAAGGTTTGTTGCGTTTCGGCTATACCCAATTCAACAGGCAAACCGGCATATTTAATTGAACTTGCCGGGCTGGCGCCTGTACCGCCTTCGCATCCCGAAATTGTGATCAAATCTGAATAAGCCTTGGCTACACCTGCAGCGATAGTTCCCACACCATTTTCGGCGACCAGTTTTACCGAAACTTTTGCACGCGGATTTGTCACTTTCAGGTCGAAAATCAACTGGGCCAAATCCTCAATCGAATAAATATCGTGGTGAGGTGGAGGTGAAATTAGAGTAATGCCCGGCGTTGAATTACGCAATTTAGCAATAATGTTATTGATTTTGAACCCAGGTAACTGTCCTCCTTCTCCAGGTTTAGCTCCCTGGGCAATTTTAATCTGTAACTCATCGGCATTAACCAGATAGTTGTTGGTTACACCAAAACGACCGGAAGCAACCTGTTTTATCGAGCTTCGCTTGTTCGACGCAAAACGTTCGGCATCTTCGCCCCCTTCGCCCGTGTTGCTCCGTCCGCCGATGGAATTCAACGCTTCAGCGAGAGCTTCGTGAGCCTCCTTGCTTATTGATCCATACGACATTGCGCCTGTCACGAAGCGCTTCATAATGTTTTCAACAGGCTCAACTTTCGAAATGTCGATCGGATTACGTTTGTAATTCAGACAACCACGAATAAAGGTTGGCAAAGTGGTTTCGCTGTCAACCTTTTTACTGAACTCTTTATATACTTTGTAATCGTTTGTGCGGGTTGCCCATTGCAATAAGCCAATGGTTTCGGGATTCCACGAGTGATGTTCACCATATTTGCGGTAATGGTATGTTCCAAACGACTCAAAACGATCATAAGACTGATTTCTCTTTTTGCCATAAGCTTCTTTGTGGAACAACAATGATTCCTGACAAATTTCGTCAAAACCAATTCCGCTGAATTTCGAAGCAGTTCCTGTAAAATATTTCTTTATAATCTCGTCGGAAACACCCAATGCTTCGAATAACTGACAACCGTGATAACTACGAAGTGTTGAAATACCCATTTTGGAAAGGATTTTCAATAGACCTTTGTTAATCGCTTTGATGTAATTATAACGCGCTTTAGTATATTCGAGATTAATGTCGCCACTTTTAACCAGATTGTCGATGGCAGCAAAAGCCATATAAGGGTTAACAACGCTTGCACCATATCCAAGCAGCATAGCAAAATGTGTCACTTCACGAGCTTCGGCAGTTTCAACAATTATACCAATTTGCATCCTTTTTTGAGTCTGGATCAAGTGATGGTGAACTGCAGCAACAGCAAGCAAAGATGGTATTGGAGCATATTCTTCTGAAATCTGGCGATCGGAAAGGATGATGAAGTTTTTGTGATCGTCAACAGCTTTTTCCGCTTGTTTCAGCAAATTGTCAAACGCTTTTTTGAAGCCTTCAATACCCTCTTTAACCGGGAAAACCATTGGGATGGTTACATGAGAAAACTGCTCATGTTTGTAATCTTTAATCTTCCCAAGATCAGTATTGGTTATAATCGGATCTTCAAATTTAATCAGTTTGGCATGAGCAGGCGATTCGTCAAGAATATTGGTGTGCAATGAACCAATATAATTGGTAAGCGACATTACCAAACCTTCGCGGATAGAATCGATTGGCGGATTGGTTACCTGGGCAAATACCTGGCGGAAATAATTGAAGAATCGCTGTGGTTTTTCAGAGAAACAAGCCAATGGCGTATCGTTACCCATCGAACTGGTAGGTTCGTCGCCAGTTGAGGCCATCGGTCTCAGAATCATATTCATATCTTCTTTCGAATAACCAAATACTTTTGAATAAGTCATGAATTCTTCTCCCATGGAAGAAGGGACACGCTGTTTCACTTCAATATCAGCCATTTGTACACGGTTTTCCTTCAACCAGTTTCCGTAAGGATTGCGTGAACTTAACTGTGCTTTAACTTCCTTATCAGGAATAATAATACCCAATTTAGTGTCAACAAGTAAAATTTTACCTGGACGCAGACGGCCCTTTTCTTTCACTTCCTCTGCCGCAAATACCTGAACGCCAACTTCAGATCCCATTACAATCATATCGTTTTTTGTAATCACAAAACGGGAAGGACGCAAACCGTTGCGGTCAAGCGTTCCACCAATGTAACGACCATCAGAGAATACCATCGAAGCCGGGCCATCCCATGGCTCCATAATAGTTGAGTGGTATTCGTAAAACGATTTCAGACTATCAGGAATTGGATTTTTTTCATTAAACGATTCCGGAATCATCATACAAAGTGCATGAGGGATTGTACGTCCGGTCATGTGAATAAATTCCAAGGCATTATCAAACGAGGCAGAATCTGATTTATTTGGCTCAATTACAGGAAATAATTTATGAAGATCTTCACCGTAAACTTCTGACTTCAGCAACGATTCGCGGGCCGACATCCACATGCGGTTACCCTTTATTGTATTGATTTCGCCGTTATGAGCTATAACACGGAAAGGCTGTGCCAAATCCCATGTTGGAAATGTATTTGTACTGAAACGAGAGTGTACAAGTGCAATGGCGCTGGTGAATTTAGGATGAGTAAGGTCTTTAAAATATTCCCTCAACTGACCTGAGGTAAGCATACCTTTATAAATAATGGTCTTGGTAGATAAGCTTGGAACATAAAACGCATTTTTGAACTGAAGTTCAGAGTTTCGAATCTCTTTTTCGGCCTGCTTACGTACCAGATACAATTTTTGTTCAAGGACATCCTGTTCAAGATCAGCTTTAACAAATACCTGACGAATATAAGGCTCAGTCAATTTTGCAATTTCGCCAGGAGCTGAGTTATCAACAGCTACGTCGCGATATTCGATAAGGGCTAAACCTTCTTTCGCTATGTACTTGGTTAAAATATCCTGACACAAAGCAGCTTCTTTTCTGTCTTGTGGCAAAAAAATTAATCCGGTTCCAAATTTTCCTGAAACAGGAATATTAACCTTCAATACTTCTTTTATGTATTGATCAGGTATCTGCATCAAAATACCGGCGCCATCTCCGGTTTTATTATCGGCACTAGTGGCACCGCGGTGTTCCATGTTTTCGAGAACTTGCAAACCTCTCTCGATAATGTCGTGCGATTTCTGCCCTTTAATATGGGCAACAAAACCAATTCCGCAATTATCGTGCTCATTGGCTGGATCGTACAACCCCTGCGCTTTTGGCAATCCTAAATTCTTCATCTCTATAGTGTTGTTTTTGATTTCGTGAACAGGGGATAGATTTTAATTTTTAAGTATTAAAAACAAATCAATCCACGAAAACGAAAATTTATAAGTAAATCTATCTTTTTTCTTTCAATCTGAAAGCAAAAATAGCGATATTTATACAAAAGTCCAATTTACAAAAAGTACATTAATCTGTTTTTATATCTTATTTCACCTTAAAAATCGGTCAAAAAATTACAACACACAGATTATCAAATAATTAATTGTTTTGCAACTTTAGAAAACAAAAATAAGCAGTTTTAAAAGATAACGATTAATTAACAGACAGTATCCTGTCAAAAAATCGACTTTATTTAAATATTACTTACAATTTGTTATTGTTTTCGTTCCAACAGATTCAAATAAGCAGCTTCAACCTGTTCAAATTCGAATCCCTCTACTACTGCTAACATTTTATCAGCAATTTCATCCAGGCACAAATTACCAATACTTCCGGCATGAGTATGATCAACCTCCCTTGTTGGTTCGTATGTTCCGGCATTGATTTGCATTCCGATTTGCTTATAGGCATCACGGAAAGGAACTCCCTGCATAACAAGCTTATTCACATCCTCGACACTATAAGCATATTTATAACGGTCGTCGGCCATGATATTAGTGTTCACTTTCATATTGTCAATTGCAAAACCAGCAATATTAATACAGTCGGCCAATTCATAAAATGCCGGAATAAAAACTTCTTTCAATATCTGCAAATCGCGAAAGTATCCACTTGGCAAATTATTGGTCATCAGACTTATCTGATAAGGAATGGCCTGAATTTTATTGCAATGTGAACGAACAAGTTCGAATACATCTGGATTTTTTTTGTGAGGCATAATGCTTGAACCAGTAGTCAATTCATCGGGAAGCGTAACAAAACCGAAATTCTGGCTCATAAATAAACATACATCATACGCAAATTTTGAGATTGTAGCCGCAATCGACGCCAACGCAAAACTTACAGTTTTCTCTATTTTTCCACGGCCCATTTGAGCATAAATCACATTGTAATTCATCGAACGGAATCCAAGTAAGTTGGTGGTCATGTGGCGATCGAGCGGAAACGATGAACCATAACCGGCTGCCGAACCCAGCGGATTTTGATTGGTAATCTGGTAGGCAGCTTTTAACAAAACCAAATCGTCGACCAAACTCTCGGCATAAGCTCCAAACCATAAGCCAAACGACGATGGCATTGCCACTTGTAAATGCGTATAGCCAGGCATCAGGTATTCACGGTTTACTAAAGCTTTTGTCAGTAGTTTATCGAACAATTCGCAAACTTGCATGACCAATTTCTGGATTTCAGAACGGGTAAAAAGTTTTAAATCGAGTAATACCTGGTCGTTACGAGAACGTCCACTGTGAATTTTTTTTCCGGTATCGCCCAATTTACGGGTCAACATCAATTCAACCTGCGAATGGACATCTTCAACACCATCCTCAATAACGAATTCTCCCCTTTCAATAATATCATGAATATGAATCAATTCTGCTTGAAGTACGACAAGCTCATCCGATGTAACCAAGTTAATGGATTGCAGCATTTTAGCATGGGCAATCGATCCTAAAACATCAAATTTTGCCAGATACAAGTCCATTTCCCTGTCTTTTCCCACAGTAAATTCTTCAATCAGTGAATTGACTGAAATTCCTTTGTCCCACAGTTTCATTCGTATAATTTTTTGTTTAACACCCTATAATCAGCGTATTAACATTTTATTTTAGTCAAACAATCCAACGCATGGAATAACCATTTATACATTTTTGGTTTGTCTCGCCTTAGGTAAGATGGCTATTTCATTTTAATTTGAGTCTCAAAGATAATTCAAAATAAATAAATATACATTTTCGATGAATATTTATTCAAAAGGTTTCTAATTTTTAATATTGGTTTGATTTTCCTGATAAAATAAAAAAAATCATATTCTGCAACTTCCGGATTCAATACATTTGAATTTTCCCTTCCATTTGCAGGTTATGCAGGAAATTGTATGTTTTTACAACTATTCCTCTGTAATTTTTAGGGAGGAGTGTCAAAATACAAATACTAAAATTTAAAAATACGTATAAAAAATTTTCAAAACCAACAAATTTACAGAATGAACACCATTGGTAAGCTTTTCTTCCAGAATACAGTATTAAATTTTTGGAATATTTCCATACTATTGTTTTTTTTGACCTTACAAGCCTTTCCTCAAGGTAGTATAAAATGGTCAGATGATGACAATTCGTATTTTAGGATAGTAAATGATGAAATTGTCAAATATTCGTTACCAGAAAATAATGGGAAGGTTGTAATTTCGAAACAGCAACTTACGCCTGAAGGCAATAATTCGTCATTGCGTGTAAGTTTTTATTCATTTTCACCAGATAAGCAAAAAGTATTACTCTTTACAAACACTCAAAGGGTTTGGCGTCTTCGCACCAAAGGCGACTATTGGGTATTGGACCTTAAGACCAACTCATTGACCCGACTAGGGAAATCACTTAACCCATCGTCATTAATGTTTGCCAAATTTTCGCCCGATGGAAAATCAGTGGCTTATGTAAGCGGGAATAATATTTATGCAGAAGATTTAGCGACTGCTCAAATTAAGGCCCTGACAACCGACGGGACTGTTACTTTAATCAATGGAACTTTTGATTGGGCTTATGAAGAAGAATTCTTTTGCCGCGATGGTTTCCGCTGGAGCCCCGACAGTAAATCGATAGCTTATTGGCAACTTGATGCCAGCAAAATCAAGAAATTTTACATGATCAATAATACCGATTCAATTTATTCTCAACTAATTTCGATTGAATATCCAAAAGTTGGAGAAACGCCCTCAGCCTGCAAAGTTGGAGTTGTGAGTATTGCTGATGCAAAAACTACCTGGATGAACCTTCCGGGCGATCCTTCGCAACATTACATTGTACGTATGGAATTTATACCGGCATCCAATCGGTTACTTATCCAGCAACTCAACCGTAAACAAAACAACAGTAAGCTTTTTGTGGCTGAAGCATCGACAGGTGAAGCCAAGGTTATTTACGAAGAAACCGATAAAGCCTGGATTGACTTGTTTCAGTCGGGAAATTCGTATGCCATCGATTATACCAACAACTTTAACTGGCTAAACCAGGGTAAAAACATACTTTGGACCTCGGAAAAAGACGGATGGCGACACTTTTATCTGGTTTCGCTTGAAGGTAAACCAGAAAAGCTCATCACCAAAGGAGATTACGACATTATTGATTACGGATTTACTGATGCAAAATCTGGATACGTGTACTACACTGCTTCGCCTGACAATGCCACTCAAAAGTACCTTTTCAGAACAAAACTCAATGGCAATGGATCTACAGAACTACTAACACCCGCTATTTTAAAGGGAAACAACAATTATTCGTTTTCAGCAACCGGAAAATATGCCATACACAATTTTTCCAACCACTTTACCAAACCATCGCGTGAGTTTATTACAGTTGACAATCAGAAACCAATAAACGAAAAAGAAAGCATTGTTACCAAACTGGATTCACTCCGAGAAAAATCATCCACCGAATTTTTCAAAATTAAGACAAAAGATGGAGTTGAAATGGATGGATGGATGGTTAAGCCAACCAATTTTGATCCGTTAAAGAAATACCCTGTTGTATTTTACGTTTACACCGAACCGGCAGGAGCCACTGTTTCTGATGGTTACGGAATTGGGCACAACAGCTTGTATTTAGGCGACATGGCTAAAGATGGTTACATTTATATGTCGCTCGATAACCGCGGAACGCCTGCTCCCAAAGGTCGTGAATGGCGAAAATCAATCTATCGAAAAATTGGTCAGGTAAACATTGAGGATCAGGCGGCAGCGGCCTCAGAAATTTTAAGGTGGAACTTCATCGACAGCTCGCGTGTAGCAGTGTGGGGCTGGAGCGGTGGAGGCTCTGCAACTTTAAACCTCATGTTTCAGCATCCTGAAATCTACAAAACCGGTATAGCGGTTGCCGGAGTAGGAAATCAACTTACCTACGACAATATTTACCAGGAACGATACATGGGTTTGCCACAGGAAAACAGAGAAGATTTTGTAAAAGGTTCGCCGATAACATACGCCAAAAATTTGAAAGGCAACCTGTTGTATATACACGGAACCGGCGACGACAATGTTCATTACCAGAATGCCGAAATGCTTATCAACGAACTGATTAAATACAACCGACAATTTCAGTTTATGCCTTACCCTAATCGTACTCACGGTATTTCGGAAGGAGAAGGAACCCAAAAGCATTTGTCGACACTATATACCAATTACCTGAAAACCCATTGTCCTCCGGGAGGAAGATAATAAACAAGAGAGCTGTTACTCAAACGAATAACAGCTCTCTTGTTTACATCAAACCAGTTTTGCCGAAGCCCTGGCGCCCTCCTGATCGATGGCGGCAACTTCTACCTCGTCACCTGCTTTTAGGTGAATTTCAAATACAAATGGTTTACTTTTTAATGTTTGTGGTTTGTGTGGTAATTCTCCAACTTTCTTGCCGTTTACAAAAACCTCATAATTCTTTATTGCTACATCACCAGCAAAAGCATTGTCCCATAAAATTTTACTGCCATCTTTCCTGACGTTCCGGGGGGCAGTCAAACCCACTTTTTCCATCTGGAAATAGTTTGATTTTGGTTTTAACGTGGCAGCCTGTCCTTCAATACGTTTTCGTTCCGTATCGGGCATTCCCAATGGCTTCATCTGTGCTGCATAAAAATTCTGAACCAATTGACATTTCATCGGATTGTCGTCGATTTGGCCAATCCCAATAATGGCAGTATGAATTCCTGGAGTTGATAACGAATATTCGACCAACGGACGACTCGGCAATTCAGGAGATCCAATTTTTCGGAACACATCATCGGGCTGACGCGACCAACGAGGTTCTTTATGATACATAGCAGCATCGGCAAAAACCTTCATGGCAATAATTCCCATCCCTTTAGCTGAAGCGACAGGAATTACATTATGCTGCATATTGTATTTGGTTTTGTCATTGGCATTTATGGCAACAAGCATTCCTTCCAGGATGCCATATTCGTCTCGCTGAATCATATCGACCATTGCCGGCGGATTATTATGTCCTGAGAAACCAATGTGTTTGATCAACTTTTCTTTTTTCGGGTTCATCCCCGTTAGGTTAGTTCCATCTCTGTAATCACGTAAAGCAACCAAAGCTCCAAAATTACTTTTGGAATCAAGCTTGGTTTCCAATCCCTCATACAAAACATCAACCTCTTCCATTGTATTCAGGGTATGAATCAGAATCATATCCAGATAAGCACCTTCGGGATACCAACCTTTATTATCACCAAACATTTGCGATAAGGAGCGTTTCAAATCATCAACAGCACATTTTACATCAGGCATCCCGTTCGACCAATTGTTTACATTCTTTCGTTCAGGCCAGCCTGGGCTTCCCCATCTCATGCAGGTTTTACTGGTCAGCCATATCGATTCCCTCAATTTTTTGTCGTACTTGGTTTCTCCCGGGATGAGGTTTAGAATTTTAAAAGCTTTGTTATAATTCAACTGACTTCCGGCATATAAATTAGATGTATCGAAATAATTAACACCTAATTTAAATGCTTTCAGGATAATTGGAACTGGATCAACATCTGCCGGTGTCCATTGCAATGAGGCCTGACCGCCCAAACCAAGTGTTGTAACCTGAAAATTGAAGTTGCCAAACTTACGTTTCATTGGCGCAGGAAACTGAGGAATTCCGAAACTTTCGAGCGAAAGCATCGAAATTCCGGCTGTTGCAGTTGCCGAATACTTAATAAAACTCCGACGCGATAACGAATAGTGTTTTGAAGTGTCCATAATCAATTGTATTTAAGCTGATTAAATTTAATAAAAAAGTGGGTCGTTTTTTATAACAAAACACAACGTAAACAGTTTTTACAAGTAGCATTTTTGTCACAAACCATTAATTTGTTTTGTTTTGCAATAAGTACTAAATACGATTTTCTATTCAATAAAGGTTATTAATGGAATGATTTTATAGTTTTGTTCGACTTAAAATGTTTAATATTCTATTATTCTAAACAATCTCAAATGAGGAATAAACTCGCTCTCCTAACAATCTTTGGCATTCTAATAGTAAGCTCGGTTTTTGCGCAAATGGACAACCTTTCGAACATGAGCGCTAAATGGGTTTCGTCGAACACCCGCAACGCAGCTACTGACGAAGCTGATATCGTAAACTACAATCCGGCTGGTGTAGTGCGTCTTTCCGACGGAATTCACATCAACCTGAGTAATCAAACCATGTTTCGTAAACCTGAGCATACATTTGATTTGGGCGCCGGTGAACAAACCTACGGACAAGATGGTACAGATGCTTTTTTACCCAACTTATACCTGGCATATAAAAAAACTAACTGGTCGGTAGCCAGTGGGGTTTATATCTCAGGAGGAGGCGCTACTGCAAATTATCCCCGGGGATCTATTAATACAAACCTACTTGGATACCAAATTCTGGCATATCTTAATCCCTCAACAGGAGCAGGATATAA
Source organism: uncultured Prolixibacteraceae bacterium (assembly GCA_937915865.1). Lineage (GTDB taxonomy): Bacteria > Bacteroidota > Bacteroidia > Bacteroidales > Prolixibacteraceae > Aquipluma. The sequence continues at coordinate 41,114 of CALGIG010000026.1, forward strand.
GCTGACTGATCAGTTTTTAAAAGCTTCGTCGTATTACCTAACAGTTCCGGTGCAATTTGCCTATTCAATTTCCGACCAGCTCTCGTTTGCTGTTGGAGGAAGATATATCCGGGGCATAAACAATACTGAAGCTGGAATAACTCTTGGAAATTCGGCTGTTGGTGCGCCAAATACCTCAATAGGCGTTGACTATAAAGAAAATGCGACAGGTTTTAACGGAGTTTTTGGAGTCTTTTATCAGCCCACCAAAAAATTAGGGATAAGTCTTCATTACGAATCGAGGGCCAAATTAAATTTTGAAGCAACTGATAACAAAGGATCGTATGTAATTACCGACGATGGAACAAAAAACCGTCGCGACTTGCCGGCAGTTTTGTGTACCGGGGCATCATATCGATTAACTGATAAATTAACAGCAGCTGCTGATTTTAATTATTATTTCCAGAAAAATGCCAACTGGGGATCAATCAACTATGGGGCTACGAATATTGATGCAGCCAAAGCCGCAGGTAATTGTTACACAGCTGGTTTAGGCTTCTCTTTTCAGGCAACAAAAATGCTGGAACTGAATACTGGATGTAAATACACACGGTTTATGTACGATAACCAGGTAGCTTATTACTCTAAAATGGGATTGTTTGAAGTGGTTAAATACAACAACCTAAATATTGGTCTTGGTGCATCATACAACCTATCAAAAAATCTGAAAATTGATTTGGGCGGCGCCAGAACATTCTGGAAAGATCAAGAAATATATTCGAATACTGCGGGAACGTTGGTAAGTGTAAAAGACAAAGGTTATGTTTTTGCCATCGGCATTGATTTAACTATTTAGATTTACAAATATAGGTTTCACTTAAAATGCCTAAGAGAAACCTATATCAACCTTTATTTACAGTCAAAATCAATCATATCCTGAATAGCCTTATTGCAAACCGGGCAGAAAATATCAATGGTATGCAGGTTGTTCATCAGGCAATTAATCCAAGGGCGATAAACCCCTTTTGAAATATAACCGCCACCTTCGTAAACGCCCAATTTTTGTTTATTCTCAGGTTTAATTGGTGTTGGCACAGGTGTTCCGGCAGGAAGCATACTTTTCCACTTACTTTCAAAGTTCACTAAAGTAGTAAGATTTGGTTCCCATGGTTCAACGTTTGTAGGATAAAAATCAGAATACTCAACTCCGCCAACATATTCGTCGCCCAAACCGGCAAATAAGTGACCAAATTCGTGGATGTATATTTTACCGGTTTCGCTATCGTGATGTGCAGCACTGATTCCATAGAAATTATAAATAGCCCCACCGCCATATTTATCGGTATTGGCTAAAATATAAATATAATCGTAAGGTGCATTTCCTGCCACATTGCGTACTTCCTGAAAATCTTTGATCATCAAATATCTCTCGGAATTGAAAGTGTAATACGAACCGTTCAGACGGGTTTTATTCCAGACATTTTTGCCGGGAACATCCGGTCCTTCATCTTTCGAAGGAGCCCAAACACCCCGAATATTGAATTTATCCTTGTTTTCAGAATAAGGAGCATACTTGAAAAACTCGTCAGCAAATTTCTTACAATCAGCTTCGAATAGTTCCTTCTGGTTTTCGGTATAACCTTCTGGAAGTAAAACAAGATCTACTTTATTTTTTGTATCACCAGAGTGAACTACATCAAATACTGGCAATGCTTCACGTTCATTTTTAATAAAGTAACTTTGTGGATCAACTGAATATTTGATTTTTTTTTCAAAAACGCCTTTTTTATCTCTCGTCAGAATTGAAACTACTACTTTCTGTCTTGGAAATGGTATAACCAGCGATTCAGGATAACAGCAATCGGTTTTACCTGCCTCTTCTGTTGTTTGCCATTCGTCGAAAAGCGTACAATATCCACGAGAATAAATCAGTTCGTTGGTATCGGTTGTACGAACTTCAACAAAATGAGTCCCGTAACCTTTGACATCAATCAGGTTTGTTTCAGAACCACCCCAATAAGGTTCCTGAATAAGCTCATCGAAGTAATACTTTTCGGTTTCAGAATTTCCGCAATGGTAATAATCCAAACGTAATGTCTTACTCTCGAAATACTTGTTAAACTGTCCGTGTGATTGCTGCACAAGAACAAACGCAAAAATTAAAAAGAAAAAGTATCGCATAACCCTCATTTATTTACAATTATACAATTTACGATTTACAAATATAAGACCGAGTACAAAAATAAGCCGTTGTATTAGGTAGTAAAATGAGATTGTACAGGTCTTTCTATTTTTTTCTTGCCTCTCTTTGTCTTCCATTTAGGGGCAATTGCATTTACAGGTTCTGCTATATGTTTTCAGTTTCCCTTGTAAAGGCTATTTTATACATATTTAGTTAAAAGCGATTTCCCTTTTTCTCTATACTTCATTTTTATCCGTTTGCTTTAAAATTTATTACTTTTGAGACCCGTACAGCAAAACTCAACAATTTTTGAAGTGATCCGCATCCTGAGATTTATTTTTTTGCTAACGTTAATATTGCTTTTTCAGCAAATAAAAGCTGTTGAACCTTATAAACCGCAAATAGCCAATCCTGTTCTGGAGCCTTGGCGCTGGACCGAGTTTCCTGGTTACGATACTATTCGAATATCGTGTGTCGCCCGAGGAAACAATTCGGATATGTGGATGGGTATTGGAAATAAAGCCACTTTATACGACGGATACCGAACCATCCAGTTTGCCCTTGATAGTACAACCATTCAATCGATGATTTTTGAAAAGGATAACAACCTTTTGGTAGCGACTTCAAGCGGTGTTTTTCGGTACAAAGAAGGCGAATTCAGGAAAATTCTGAACTTCAAATTTAATTCCCAGCAAAATTTCGTATCCGATATGAACGGAAATGCCTGGATTGGTTGTGAATTTGGATTGCTGAAAATAACCCCCAAAGCCATTTTTTGCCTTAATCCTGAAGGTTTTTTCGAAATCGCAATTAATGGATCCATTATAAATACAGTTGTTTCAACTAAATCAAACGACTACAGCCCAAATTCAATTCACGAATTTCATTTTCCGGTTTATAACCTCGCTATAACCAAAACACAAAAAGTGTGGATGGTTATTGACTTACCTGATAAAAATTTAGCTTCAATTGAGCTACCAAGCCATATAAAGACAGCCCAAGATTGGCGTTTTTTAAAAGTGCCTGCAATTCATTATTCAGAAATTACCGGAGTATGCGAACATAACAATTCAGTTCTGATAACAACTGGTAATCCAAACATCAAATTGGCTCAATACCTGATTCAGAAAGAAAAATGGGAAAGCATTGACCTAAAAGAATTCGGCGGCGATAATGTTCAAACGTCAATTATAGAGACAGCCGATGGAAACCTCTGGATTGGAGGACATAGTAAATTATATTCTCAAACTCATTCGGGATGGAAAGTTTACATGTACCCTGAAGTGTCGCTCCCGTTATCGTACCTTGAAATATACGTTGATAAGGCCAGTAACATGATTATTTACGGGACAAATGGTACACTGCTCAAACTTGACCTTTCAACCAAAAGCTATGGAACTTTTCTTGGTTTAAACTTTAATTGTAATACACCTGATGGTAAACTCTGGTTCACCACCAATACCGGCCAAATTGTATCGGGCGATAAAGACTTGCGCTATTTTCAAAAATACAATGTTGGCGACGGAGCAATGGACATGGCCATGAGCCTTTATTATTCTAAAAAAAGTGGTTTGTGGGCGGCAGGTAGCAACAACCGGAAAGCAGCAATAGCGCGCTATAAAAATGGTCATTGGAATACAACTACTTTTCCAGACCTATACTTGGGAATAGCTTACGATGGTATATGCGAACTTGGTGACACAGCTTTGGCTTTCCCGGTAAATGGTGTTCTCGAACTTGATAATACCAATTTTAAAGGCGGTTTTATCACGTTCAATTACAAAAAAGAAACATGGCACAACTACCCTAGCAAAGTAGTTCCACAGCGAATTCCTTCCATCGGTTGCACATCAATGGGAAACCTGTATTTCTCGGGAAATAGTGTGACCATGTTCGACTGGCAAAAAAGCCGTGAAATTGAACTTCCTGCCAAAACGTTAACCTGGACCGATGACATTGCTATAACTCCATCAAACCATATTTGGGTGGCACAGGGAGGAACTGGATTATTTTTCAATGATGGCAATAAATGGACACGGTTTACCACATTTAATAACCTGGCCAGCAACATGGTAACCAATATTCTGGCCGAAAACGACTCGACAGTTTACGTTGCTTCGGATAAAGGGATTTCGTTTTTCGATGGTCGGCAATTTATTCCACAAATTATTCATCCTGAATTAAATATACAACGAGAACGAGGTTTTCTCAGGAAATCGGATGACGGCGCTCTCTGGGTAAACCAGGGGACACGAGAATGGTATTTGTACGATTTTAAAAATACGTTGGAGAGCCCAACAGTTTTCAAAACTACTTTTTACAAGAAAGAAAACTATCCGCCAAAAACAACGATTTCCTTTTCCGACAGGGAAATTTCATCTGCCGGGAATGTAATTATTACCTACAACGGAACTGATTTCTGGAACCAGACTTCAGCCCAAAAACTTGAGTTTTCTTACCGTTTGAATAACAGTTCATGGTCACCTTTCACCACCGAAAAATCGACTGTTTTTCTCGATTTGAACCCTGGCAAATATGATTTTGAGATTCGCTCGCGCGACATAGACAACAACATTGAACCGCAGCCAGCCCACATTTCGTTTACAGTACTTCGTCCGGTTTACCAACGTGCCTGGTTTGTCCTAACCATTCTTACTTTCCTCGGGATTATTGCATGGCTTTTGATTAGGCTGTATGCCCGGAACAAACAAATCCACGAACTCGATCAATTGAAACTCAGGCTTTTCACCGATATTTCGCACGAGTTGAAAACGCCATTGACATTGATTTCGCTTCCACTTCAGAAATTAATCGACAAAGCAAAAAAACATGGTGACGTAGAAAGTAATCTTGAACTGATTTACAACAATGTGCAACGTCTGAATAACCTTGTAAACCAGGTTGTCGATTTCCGCCGGATTGAAGCTGGCAAAATTCAGATGGAACTTAGTCCGGGCGATTTGATCGGGCAAATTCGTACCATTTCAAATTACTATCTTCCGTTGGCCCATGAGAAAAATATCCGGTTTGAATATAATTGCAAACTGCGCGAACATTGGGCCAAATACGATGCCGACAAGCTCGAAAAAATTGTGGTTAACCTTCTTTCGAATGCCTTTAAATACACACCTGAGAACGAAAAAGTTGAGCTCACCGTGCGCATTGACCCACCAGGCGATAAACTACAAATTTGGGTCAGCGATTCAGGCCCGGGAATTCCGAAAGACATGCAACAAAACATTTTCGACCGTTTCTATCGCCTGAAAAACGAAAAATTTAGTCGGATACCTGGAAGTGGTATCGGGTTATCGCTTGTAAAAGAACTCGTTACTTTATGTCAGGGAACAATTGAAGTAATTAGCGATGGTATACATGGAACCTGTTTCTACGTAACTTTACCTTTACTTCCTACCGAAAAATTGGAAGAAGAAACAGGAACGAAGAAAGAAGAAATTGACTTATCAAAACTGAATTGGGGAGAAAAAGCATCGGTTTTGCTCATCGAAGACGAAGAACCGATGCTGCGTTTTGTAGCTGACGAACTGAAGAACTACTTTACTGTAAGGGCAGTTGGCTCGGTTGAGAAAGGCTACGAATTACTGAATGAAGAAATGTTCGACTTGATTATTTCTGACGTGATGTTGCCCGGTATGACCGGAACCGAGTTTTGCGCTAAACTGAAAGCCGACCCGATGACCAGTCATTTGCCGGTTATCCTTCTCACCGCCCGCGATTCGGAGGAAGAAATTGTAGAAGGCCTGAAAACTGGAGCCGACGATTACATTACCAAACCATTCCGAATGAATGAGCTGATTGCCCGTTGTTTCAACCTGATTGAGAACCGCCGCCGCATGAAAGATCGTTTTGCCGATCAGGAGGAAATTGAGGTAAATACGTTTGTACAAAATCAGACCGACCGTATTTATCTCGAAAAAGCAATTAAAGTGGTGTACGAAAACCTGGATAATTCGGAGTTCGATGTGCCGCAATTCTGCCAGCTGATGAACAGCAGCAAAACCTTGCTATACTCCAAACTGAAATCACTCACGGGACAGTCGGCAACCGAGTTTGTGCGTAACATTCGACTGAAGGAAGCCAAAAAGTTGCTTCAAAACAACGCGCACCAATACACCATTTCCGAAATCAGTTATATGGTAGGTTTTAACGACCCGCTATATTTCTCGCGTTGTTTCCGGAAATACTTCGGTTATCCGCCTTCGGAAGTCGGGAAATAAAAATTAACCGAATGTTACTTGCATTCATATTTCTTGATTTTCAGCTTATATTTGCATTATGCGAACCGAAAACGAAATAAAGCAGGAAATTAAACTGGGCGAAGATTCTTCGCGGCAATTTAAAGTGAAGCTGAACAATCCGACTCACATTGCAGTGGAGATGTGCGCCATGAGTAACAGCTCCGGTGGAACCATTTACATTGGCATAAATGACGATTGTTTTGTCGAAGGAATTTCTGCTGAAGAAATTCGCAGGTTCAATACATGGATTGCCGAAGCTGCGAGTCAGTTAATTCGTCCTGCTATTTATCCAATTACTCAAACTGTTGAAGTTAATGGGAAAATAATCCTTTTAGTCGAGGTGTCAGAAGGAGTTTCCAAACCTTACCAGGACAATAAAGGTGCTTTTTGGGTAAAAACAGGAAGCGACAAACGAGTAGCTTCTCCACAGGAATTGATGCGTTTATTTCAGCAAAACTCACAACTAACATTGGATGAACTAACTACTTCTGCTAATGTTTCTGAATTAAATACCGATAAATTTTCTTCATTTTTTGAAAAGCTAAAAGAACAAAAAATTAAAGATACAGGTTTGAATATCAACAAACTACTTCAGAATATGAATCTGGCGAAGGATGATAAACTAACCTTAACCGGACTTTTGCTTTTTGGAGAACAAATTGAAATATACAAACCATTTTCACTGATTCGCGCAATAAACTTTCCGTCGAATACGATAAGCGATGATTTATACATTGACAGGCGTGACTGCACGGGTTCGCTCGATAAACAATTTAAACAAGCCATGTTATTCCTGAAAAATAATTTGGCTTACCGACAGGTTGAACCATCATTTAATAGTCTGGGTATTTTAGAAATTGATGAACGGGTATTGGAAGAAGCTTTGGTAAATGCCCTGTTACACCGCGATTACAGCAAAAATGCCGTGATTCGTCTGCTTATTTTCAAAGATCGGATTGAAATCATTAGTCCGGGAAGTTTGCCAAACCACCTTACCGTCGAAAACATTAAGAACGGCAACTCGGTTATGCGTAATCCTCTGCTGGCATCGTATGGAACCAAAATTTTGCCTTATTCCGGAATTGGTTCGGGTATTCCGCGAATCATTAAAAACCACCCGGATACTGAATTTATTAATGACAAAGAAGGCGAACAATTTACCATTATCCTGAAACGGCCAATTCGCTCGTAAAACATACCAAACAATCAAATTAAATGAGATCAATACTGCTGGCAATGATGTTGGCAACGCTATATTGTTGTCAAAGTACCCAATCTCCCATCGAAAAAGGTGTTTCTCAGGAACTTGCCCGACAACGAAAAACTGCTATTTCGAATATTCAATACGATTTGAATTTTGCGATTCCGGCTCAAATCTCTGAAAGAATAACCGGTAGCGAAACGATTACTTTTGATCTGAATTCGGCAAATTCTGATTTACAGCTCGATTTTAAGGGCGACACAACCTCGAAATATTCCATCACAGCAAACGGGTTTCAATTTGAAACAATCCTTCAAAACGGACATTTGGCTGTGGACAAATCGCTTTTGCGTTTAGGAAAAAATGAGTTAAAACTGAGCTACACTTGCCCCGATTGGTCGCTCAACCGAAACCCTAAATTTTTATATACATTGTTTGTTCCCGACCGCGCTTCAACAGCATTTCCTTGTTTCGACCAGCCCAATTTAAAGGCAGAATTTAAATTGCATTTAACCGTTCCGGTTGAGTGGAAAGCTGTTGCCAATGGACCACCCGAAAAAGAAACGGTTTCAGCAGCTTCAAAATCGCTCGACTTTAAACTTACCAAACCTCTTCCAACCTACCTGTTTGCATTTAGCGCCGGAAAGTTTGACACGATAAGCCAAACCCGTAATGGCAGAACGGTAGTTTTGTATCATCGGGAAAAAGCCGATGATTTGAAAAACAATGCTGATTCGGTTTTTTCACTGGTATTTCACTCAATTAAATGGTGCGAAAATTATACACAAATCCCCTACCCGTTCGATAAATACGATTTGGTAGCTATTCCCTCGTTTCAATACAGCGGCATGGAACATCCAGGAGCCATACTTTACCGGGCTTCGAGCCTATTTTTGGATGCACAGCCCACGCAGCAACAATTACTGAAACGGGCAAACCTGATAGCTCACGAAACAGCACACATCTGGTTTGGCGATTTGGTTACCATGCCCTGGTTCGACGAGGTTTGGCTCAAAGAAGTTTATGCCAATTTCATTGCCGACAAGGTAGTTACGCCCATGTTTCCGGCTTTCAACTTCGATCTACAATTTTTACTGGCCCATTACGATGCAGCTTATTCGGTCGACCGAACTTTTGGAGCTAATCCAATTGCACAAAAGCTTGCCAACATGAAAGATGCCGGAAGTTTGTACGGCTCAATCATTTACCATAAAGCGCCGATTGTGATGCGGATGCTGGAACAAAAAACCGGTGAAAAAGAATTGCAGCGCGGACTTCAGCAATATCTCTCGCAAAATAAATACGACAATGCGGGCTGGAAAGACCTGATTTCGATTTTAAGTGACGGAAAGAATGAAAAACTAGTACAATGGTCAGATATATGGGTAAACCAGGCCGAACGCCCGCACCTGAAAGCAAAAGTTGCCGGAAAAGATCTGGTCATTGAGCAATTCGATCCTTCAGGAAAAAACCGGGTTTGGCCGCAGGAACTGGACATAATTTATTCGGAACATGGCCAAATAACAAACGCAGTAATCAGTCTGGAATCAGCAAAAATTGAACTAAAAAATAAATTGTTGGCAACTCCTGACTGGCTTTACATGAACGCTAAGGGAAAAACCTATGGGTTTGTTGAACTCGATACAATGTCGGCTAACTATTTCCTGAATCATTTTTCGTCGTTGAAGGACGATTTGCTGAGGGCATCGGTTTTAACAGATATAACTGAAAACATGTATGAAGGAAAAATAAAGCCGCTGACTTTTGTAAAAATGCTTGTTAAGGAATTAACGACAGAAATCAATAGTATGATTTTTGAACGGATGCTGAGCTACCTCGAATACTGTTTCGCTTATAAATCGACTTCGGATGAACAAAAAGCCTTACAGGAAAAACTTGAAACTGTGCTTTGGAGTGAATATGCCAAACGAAAAGCCCAGCAAACTGCGCTCATCAACAGCATTATTCGAATTTCGGCAAGTAATGAATCGCTGGCCAAACTCGAAGATTGTTTGAATCATCCGGAAAGCGACAAAGACATTAAACTGAGCGCCGACCAGCAAACGGAACTGGCTTACCAACTGGCACTGAAACAGCCTTCAAAAGCAATGGAAATACTCGATAAACAGGAAAACCGCATTGCCAATCCCGATAAAAAAGCGCAATTCAGGTTTGTACGTCAGAGTTTAAATCCAGATAAAGCTGATCGCGACAAATTTTTTACATCGCTACTCCAGGAAGAAAACCGCGAACACGAGCCGTGGGTGGAACAGGCGATGGCTTTTCTGAATCACCCAATCCGACAAAATGAAGCGCTGGAATATATTCGTCCGGCTTTAGACAAACTTCAGGAAATACAACGTACCGGCGATATTTTCTTCCCCAAAAACTGGCTTGACGCTTTGCTGAAAGGACATTCAAGCAAGGAAGCTGCTATTATTGTCAAGCGATTTCTGAATGAACATCCCGATTATCCGGAAAGTTTGAAATTGAAGATTTTACAGTCGGCTGATCATTTATTGAAACAAAATTAAATTAGTGAGCGGGTGACTTTGAGTCACCCGCTCACTAGCAGCTCTATAGCAATTCCAAACTATTTTACTTCAGTAATTTCAATTACAGCGCTGGTTAGTTCGCTGTTGTTGGGCAACGAAAGGCCAACTTTCATCAAATAGTCGCCCGAATACGTTTTTCCGTTGGGGAATCCTCCGGGGCCAAACATTCCGAAACCACGACCATTACTTTTCATTTTATTGATTTCCTCTACCTTATAAATTTTGTCAGAATCCAATCCCTGCAAACGCACCGGATAAAACTGGTTCATCGTACGCGGATGAAGCGCGAATGAGAAAAGTACCGATTTCGATTGATCTTTGCTCACATACATTAAAACAGCACGTTCCTGTTCGTAAGGCGAAATCAAACGGTATAAATCGCCACTCCAGATCAGGCTTTTCAGCCGGTTGTAATTCTGAACTGCTGCTTTGCTGAATTCAAGTTCATCCGGAGTCATTTCATTCACGCGAATGTCGTAACCCATTTTGCCCATCATGGCCACATCTGTCCGGTATTTCAGCGACTGTTTTCCCATAGAAGTAATATGGTTGCACGAAGTTATACTTGGGAAAAAATATGAATAACCCCATTGAATCATCACACGCTCGGCTGCGTCGGTATTGTCGCTGGGCCAAAACTCGGTGAAATATTTGAGTGCGCCATAGTCGGCACGGCCACCACCACCAGAACAAAGCATAATAGGCAATTTGGGGTATTTGGCCCGAACACGTTCCATTACTTTGTAAAAACTACGGACGTACTCAATTTGTACATGCGACTGATTTTCTTTCAGATAAGGAGAATAAGTATTGGTCATCATACGGTTGCAATCCCATTTAATGAAAGCAATGTTCGGATTCTTAGTCATCATTTCGTCAACCACGCCAAATACAAAATCCTGAACTTTCGGGTTGGTTAAATCCAATACCAGTTGATTGCGGTAATAATGTTCGTCGCGGTTAGGCAGCTTCAAAATCCAGTCGGGATGCTTTTCGTAAAGCTCGCTTTTCGGATTCACCATTTCTGGTTCAATCCATATCCCAAATTTCACGCCTTTGGCTTCGGCTTGCTGCACAAGGTAACCAATTCCGTGTGGCAATTTGGTTTTGGTTTCCTGCCAATCGCCCAATCCGGCGCGGTCGTTCGAGCGTGGGTATTTGTTCCCGAACCAGCCGTCGTCGAGCAAAAATACATCAACGCCCAGTTCTTTAGCGCTACCAAAAAGCTCGGTAAGTTTATCCTCGTTGAAATCGAAATAAGTAGCTTCCCAGTTATTCAATAGCGTTAAACGGGTTCCGTTTCCATCAAGCACACCATAATTTCGGGCCCAGTGGTGCAGGTTACGGGTGGCTAAACCTTTTCCTTCCTTGCTGTAAGTGAATATAAATTCCGGAGTAACGAAATTTTCGTTCGGCTTTAAATGATATTCCGAAGCAAACGGATTGATGCCTGAAACTACCCGAAGCGAATTTGAATTATCTATTTCAAACAACATCTGGAAACTACCTGTCCACCCAAGATTTGCTGCTATAACCTCACCTGAAGTTTCGGTTGCAGGCTGATTTTTGGAAAGCATAAACAAAGGAAACTCGTACATATTGGCACGTGTTCCCAGCTTACTGTCAATAATCTTAATCCCACTGGTCAGCTGGCTTTCTTCCATGCGCATTTCTTTCGCCCAGTCGCCATGAAACTGTGTGAGAAAATACTTTTCAGCATCGAAGTGCAACATAGCCGATGCAAAGTTGGTCATTATTACAGGCTCTTTTTCCTGATGCTTAATTTCAGTCCAGGTTTTAAATACATTTTCAGCCTTGAAAGCCACAATACTCAGCTTTACTTCAACCGGATATTTAGGATCATTCAACACAATAGAAGTGGTTGTCACGTTGCCATTGTCAACCGTTGAATCATCAGCGTAAAGCAATTCGAGCGAAGGATTGCCATCGTTGTGCAGCATTTTGATGGCAGGTTCGAACAAGTTATCAGTTCCCGAAGGCACATAAGCCTCGTTTCGTGGACTCATCGACTGGTATTCGTCAGTCGATTTCAATTTTTCGCCCAAATAAAGCTGGTAAAGTTTCTGATTGGAGCCAACCGCATAAACTAATGCAGAATTTGCAGTTTCGATTTTGATCAACTTTTTAATTTCAAGTGGCCGTCCGCCTGGTTGAGCGAATGTAAAAACAGCCAGAAATGAAAAAAGTAATACAAGAATTTTTTTTCTCATGATTGGTTACAGTTTAGGATTAATATTTGGCAATTTAAGCAGACCGGAGCCTTGTTTCCTATGTTGTCGAAAAATTGTTGCAAAATTTTCCGGTTCCAGATTTTGATAACAAGGTTGTACAAATCTACCACAATAAAAATAATGCAAGGAAATGATCAGAAAAAATACTCTGGAAGTTTGGCAATTTTTTATCGACAGTTAGGAATATTTTCACGCAAATAATTGTTTACACATTGTGCAATTTCATTAATTGAAAGCATTAATTTTATAAAAACATCTCCACAATGAAATTCAAAGCATTTCACAAATTGTCGTATGGTTTATACCTTGTTGCATCCGAATACCAGGGGAAAAAAACGGGATACATTGCCAATACTGTTTTTCAGGTGACTTCAACGCCTCCGCAAATAGCCATTTCGTGCCATAAAGACAATTTCTCGACAAAAGTTATTCTCAATTCAGGTGTGTTTTCAATATCAGTCCTGAAAAAGGAAGTGAACATGAAAATTATTGGCGATTTTGGATTTATGTCGTCTGGCGAAATAAACAAATTCAGTGGAATCAATTATCTGAAAGGTATTTCGGGTTCACCTGTTGTTATCGATAGTTCTATCGCATGGTTCGATTGTAAGGTTGTTAAATCAATAGACCTTGGTACGCATTACCTGATAATTGGCGAAGTACTTGATTCAGATATTATTTCGGATGACGAACCACTCACCTATCAGTATTACCGCGAAAAATATAAAATGTTCTCGCCAAAGAACTCGCCTACTTTTATCGAAAAATCAAAACTTGAAGAAGAGATTCAAACCATTATTGTAGAAGATAAAGGTGCAGATACCGATGTAACCTATTTTGATGGGCAACGATACGTATGTGCAATTTGCGGTTTTGTTTACGACCCCGGAGAAGGAGACCCAACACTTGGAATACCCGCTGGTACATCATTCGAAGAACTTCCGGAAGACTATCGGTGCCCTATTTGTAATGCCGGGAAAGAATATTTTAAGGAGGAATAATCATTGCATTCAAATCGTTAAAGAAACATGAAAATTCACTTTTCAATAGTCGAAATTCTGTTTTGACGCAATTTTTAACCTATTTTGGCAGATATGTTCCAATAAAAACAGGCGAGAATGTTACGAATTCATTGTTTTCAACATGTTCATTACGAAGATTTAGGGTGTATTACCCAATGGTGTGAAATGAATAATCATCTGGTTACCTACACCCGGTTCTACGAGGAGAATTCCATACCTGAAATTGACAACTACGATTGGCTAATCGTTATGGGTGGGCCAATGGGGATTTACGATGAGGAAGAATTTCACTGGCTAAAAGCCGAAAAGCAAGCTATTAAACTAGCCATTGATGCCGAAAAGACTGTTTTGGGAATTTGTCTTGGTTCTCAATTAATTGCTGATGTTTTGGGAGCTAATGTATTTCCCAATCACGAAAAAGAAATTGGTTGGTTCGATATTCGGTTAACACCTTCGGGCCAATCTGCCCCGCTATTTACAAAGTTAGGGACACAACTAAAAGTATTTCATTGGCACGGCGATACATTTAATCTCCCGGAAGGAGCAATACATCTCGCTGAATCAACTGCTTGTAAAAACCAGGCATACCTGTTTAACGAAAAAGTGCTTGGCCTTCAATTCCATTTTGAAGTTACAATGCAAAGTTTGGAACTTATGTTACTAAATGGCAAAAACGAACTTGTTCAGGCGCAATTTATTCAAAATGAACATGAAATACTTGGTAACACTGGTTTTATTCAGGAAAACAACAATAGAATGTTCAATATCCTCGACTTTTTGGCTCAGTAAAAAAACGTTAAAACTAATTCATAGTGAAAATTAGTTTACTGATTTAGAACCCGGCGAGAAGGTAAGCATTTGGATGATTTAACTATTTTTGCCACACAAATATTGAAGCACCATGAAGAAAAATTATACCATAGCCCTAACCCAGATTTCGTTGGATGGAAATCCTGAAATCAACCTGAAGAAATGTATCGAATGGATTCGTAAAGCTGTAACTCTTGGAGCTAATGTGGTTTGCTTACCCGAATTATACAGCTCATTTTATTTTTGCCAGAGTGAAAATCACGATTATTTCAACCTGGCCGAACCATTACATAACGATTCCTATAGAGCATTCAGCGCTTTAGCTGGCGAGCTTGGAGTGGTGCTTATTGTTCCTTTTTTTGAGCGAAGGGCATCGGGTTTATATCACAATTCGGCATATATTATTGATAACGATGGGTCGCAGGCCGGCCTTTATCGTAAAATGCACATCCCGGATGACCCCAGTTATTACGAAAAATTTTACTTTACACCCGGCGATATAGGTTTTAAAGCCTTTGATACAAAAGTTGGCAAAATTGGCACATTGATATGCTGGGACCAGTGGTATCCTGAAGGAGCCCGATTGACTGCCCTGCAAGGCGCTGATGTTCTATTTTATCCAACTGCTATTGGCTGGCACCCTCACGAAAAAGAGCAATATGGAGTAAAACAACACGACGCATGGCGAACTGTGCAACGTGGACATGCTGTGGCCAACGGAATATTTGTTGCCGCATGTAACCGTGTCGGATTTGAGAAACCGGTAGAAACTTCGGCGGGAATCGAATTCTGGGGAGCATCGTTTATTGCCGGGCCTCAGGGCGAAATTTTGGCAGAAGCATCGCACGACAAAGAAGAAATTTTGATTGCGGAGATCGATCATGCACTGATGGAAGATGTGCGCCGTAACTGGCCTTTCCTGCGCGACCGCCGCATCGATGCTTATAGCGATATTACCAAACGTTTTATCGATTAATTGCGACTATAAAATGAGAAAAAAAGCGATTATTTTCGATCTCGATAACACAATTTACCTGGTTAGCTCAATCGCCGACCGGCTATTCAAAACGCTCTTCGGGATTATTGCTGAAAGCGGTGAATTCGTGGGCAATCTGGAAAATATAAAAGCTGAAATAATGCGGCGCCCCTTTCAATATGTTGCCGACGAATTTGAATTCAGTGCAAAACTAAAATCTGCTTGTTTTAACCACCTCAAAAATCTGACTTACGATCAAGCCATAAATCCGGTTGAAAATTATGAAACAATCAGGAATTTTGCCCACCTGAAATTTTTGGTAACAACTGGATTCAATAACCTGCAAAACAGCAAAATAGGACATTTAGGCATTACAAACGATTTCGAGCAGATTTTCATTATCGATCCTTCAGAAACTGCAAAAACAAAACGCGATATTTTCAAGGAAATTTTAATCAATTATAACCTGAAATCAACCGAAGTATTAGTAGTTGGCGACGATTTGAACTCAGAAATAAAAGCTGCTTCAGAGCTCGGAATTGAGTCGGTTTTATATGATTTCAAAGCCATTCACATACAAACTGAAAGCCAAAAGGTTATCCGCAATTTTTCGGAACTGAAAAACTACATTTAAAAATTTATCATTCATACAATGAGCAACTTAATTCGTCGTTTCCCTGCTGAATGGGAAAAACATCAGGCAACACTTTTATCGTTTCCATCGGAAGGCCGCGATTGGCCTGGGAAATACCATGCTATAAAATGGGCTTTTGTTGAAATGATAAAAAAAGTGACGGCTTATGAACCGGTTATTCTGGTTGTAAAAAACGACGAATTGCGTGAAAAGATAGCAGTGATGCTTGAGCAAGCCCATATCAATCCTTCGGCTGTAAGTTATATTCTGAAAGATACCAACCGCAACTGGATGCGCGATTCCGGGCCTGCTATCGTAAAAACAGCTAACGGCGCTCGCGAAGCCATTCAGTTTGGATTTACCGGCTGGGCAAAATACAAAAACCATAAAAAAGATCAGGGAATACCTGCGGCGGTCGCCGGTCACCTTGGAATAAACCTTATTCAGGCAAAATACAAAAACAAATTAGTTGTATTGGAAGGAGGCTCAATTGATGTAAACGGCTGTGGCACATTAATTACCACCGAAGAATGTTTGATGGACCCGGTTCAGCAGGTACGTAACCCCGGATTCTGTAAGCAAGATTATGAAAATGTGTTTCGTGAATACCTCGGCGTCACCAATACCATTTGGTTGGGCGAAGGCATTGAAGGCGACGATACACACGGCCATGTTGACGACATTTGCAGGTTTGTTAACCCTAATACTGTAGTTGCCACTTATGAGCCAAATTCAACCGATCCAAACCATCATAAACTCAAAGCCAATCTGGAAATATTGAAGAATGCCCGGCTGGAAAATGGCGAAAAACTGAACATCGTAAAAATGCCAATGCCATCAAGACTCGATTTCGAAGATTTGCGTTTACCAGCCAGTTATGTGAATTTCCTGGTAACTAACGGATGTGTATTGGTGCCTACTTTCAACGATAAAAACGATTACCAGGCATTGGGCATACTCGCAGAACTATTTCCTAACCGCGATGTAATAGGCATTAATGCAGTAGACTTAGTTTGGGGATTAGGAACTTTACATTGCCTGAGTCACGAAATCTGCGGATAATATTCAGTATAAGTCTTATTGGCGAATAAAACCTGTATCTTCTCCACTTATCCTGCTGTTTTTAATTCCGTACGAAAAATAAATTACCAGGCCAATAATTAGCCAAATTCCAAATCGGAACCAGTTGGTAGTCCCTAATTCGCTCATCAGGTAAAGGTTGGTGAGCAAACCTAAAACAGGAATTAACGACCAGCGCTTTAAAATAGCCTTGTATGAAATTATTAACGAAACAACTACAAAAATGAGCGAAGGGTAATGATGACGGATTATCAATAACAAATTATAATCTTCGCCATGATCGGTTGCTATTTTCGAGAAATCGATACCCGAATTCCACATCAACAAAACAACCACAACCCATATCGGAATGAGATAACGGCGACTATCGGCATAAGGAACACGAAAGCCTTTACCATCGCCTGTATCTTTACCCAACGGATTCAGTACAATTATTCCTCCTGAAACAAGAACAAAGGCAAATAATGTTCCTATACTGGTTAAATCGGTCACTTCAGTTAAATTCATAAAAAGCGATGGAATTGCAACAATAAAACCGGTTAAAATAGTAGAGAAACCAGGAGTACGGTATTTGGGGTGCAATCTGGCAAAAATAGGGGGAAGCAGCCCATCGCGGCTCATGCTCATCCAGATACGGGGCTGCCCCAACTGAAATACCAGCAATACACTAGCCATAGCTATTACGGCACCAGTAGCAATCAATCCCGAAAGTTTTGTCAGGTGCAGTTTTGTAAAAACATAGGCCATAGGGTCGGATACCCCAAGTTCGCTGGATGGTACCATTCCCGTTAAAACCAAGCTGATAAGAACATACAAAATTGTTGTAATCAGTAAAGCATAAAACATTGATAATGGTAAGTCGCGCCGTGGGTTCTTACATTCTTCGGCAGTTGTCGAAATAGCATCGAAACCAATATAAGCAAAGAAAACACCTGAAACACCTTTCATAACCCCACTAATTCCATTGGGAGCAAACGGGCTCCAGTTTTCGGGTTTCACATAAAAAGCGCCAATTCCGATAACCAAAAGCAACAGAACAACTTTCAGCACAACAAAAAAGTCGTTAGTAATACGCGATTCGCGAATACCAATGTAACAAATCCATGTAATTACGACCACAATAAACAGGGCTGGAATATCGGCAACTAAATGAAAATTACCAATCTGTGGGGCATCAAGCCAGGCATGGTAAGCTTCCTGAAGGTCGGAGCTCAAATTTACCAATGGAGTACCAGATTTAATGGCTTCCAATGCAGTATGGTAACCTCTCGATGCACTTAAGAAATCGGTCGAAAGATAGTCTGGAATGTGAAAACCTAATCCGTCCATCAATCCGGTAAAATAGCCCGACCAGGAAATAGCAACTGCAATATTTCCGATAGCATATTCCATGATCAGGTCCCAGCCAATGATCCAGGCAATTAATTCACCAAAACTTATATACGCATAAGTATAAGCGCTTCCACTAATTGGAATAGCCGAGGCAAATTCGGCGTAGCACATAGCCGATAATCCGCAGGCAATGGCAGTGAAGACAAACAACAGCGAAACAGCAGGCCCTCCGCTGGCAGCTGCATTTCCAATAGTACTAAAAATACCAGCTCCAATTATTGCAGCTACACCAAGGGCCGTAAGGTCAAAAACCCGCAACATGCGTTTCATCCCACCATGATGCCCTTCCTGCAACTCAACATCATTTAAAATTCGGGAAACCGATTTCTTTCTTAGTAAATTTTCAAACTTCACCTATCAAAAATATATGGTCAAAAATAAATAAAAAATATAACCATCAGTCAAAACCCCGGATTTTAGAGGCACATAAAAATATCTAACTAAATTTCGGGTGAAGCTCAAAACTATAATTTATGAAAAATGAATCAGAAAATGTTGAAATAAAAATCAGCATTATTTTTCAAGTTTTGAATAATAAAAACTGATTATTCCCAGTTTCCCTGTAATTATCGCAGGATAAAAAGCCTGATTTTTCATGATTATTAATGTCAATAATACGTATGGAATGCTTGTCTTTCCATGTATTTGGTTATTTTTACAAAGCAATAACACTATAGCCCCAATCGCACCGCAAAATAGTTTTTCATTGAAAAAATGAACTGGTATGAGTAGATTCTTTCGAATAGCTTCACTTATATTTTTGGTCTTAAGTATTTTTACACAATTACCTTCACAGGCCCAGAGCAAGAAATTCTTTGTTATCACAGGTAAAATTATGCCTGAAGCCGAAGGTGATGGTAACGGATCGATAGAAGTTGTAAAAAATGGAAAAGAAACTAATATTATTGACATCCCTAAAAATGGACGTTTCAGGTTTGAACTCGATTTTTTCAATGAATATACCTTAACATTCAAATATCCGGGACACTTCAACAAAATAATCCAGGTATCCACAGAAATTCCTGAAGAAGTTTGGAAGAGAGACAACGATTTTCCGGCTTTCCCAATGATTGTTCAATTGACAAAAGAATTTGAAGGAGTTGATAAAAGTTTCACATTAAAACCTTCAGGAAGAATATTTTACGGGAAAGATATTGATAACTTTGAGAAAGAAAGTTTCATTAATGAGTTGCAATTCACCGAGCAATCGGCTACTGCCAAAACCCAAAACAACCAGGTTGCAAAAGAAGTTGAAACAATTAACAAAGTTAATGCCCAGGATTTGGCAGCCAAGCAAAAAGAATTCGATCAATTGATTAAAGAAGCCGACGCACATTACCAAAAAGGCGAATATCAAATGGCTTTAATGAAATACCTTGAGGCTAGAAAATTATTTCCAGACAGGGCTTATCCAAACGACCGTGTTGCCGAACTTCAGGATTTAGTTAAAGCACTGGAAATTAATGAAAAACAAAAAGCCGACCTCGAACAAAAATATAAGACTGCAATCTCTAAGGCAAATGGATTTTTCGATCAAAAAAGTTACAAAGAGGCCCGTCCTGTTTATGAAGAAGCCTTGCAATATAAACCTGGTGATGTTTTTGCTACCGGTCGTATAAGCGAAATTGATCAGATTCTTGCACTTTTCGAAAAACAAAATCAGTATAAGAAACTTATAGCCAATGCAGATAACGAATATAAATCGAAGAAATATGAACAAGCCATTGGCTTTTATAATCAGGCAAAAACACTAATTCCCGACGACAAATACCCACAAAACCAGATAGACCTGATTAACCAAGAAATACAGGAACAAACTAAGCTGGCACAACTTGAAAAAGATTTTAACCAAACAATACTGGAAGCTGATGCCCTTGTAAAGAAAAAAGACTATTCACAGGCTTTAAATACTTATAAAAAAGCATTAGAAATAAAACCTGGCAATGAGTTAGCAAAAAATAAGGTTGGTGAAGTTGAACAAATACTGGTTAACCTTGAAAATAATAAAAAATATGAACAGGCTATACAACTTGCCGACCAGGCTTTGGCAAAAAACGATTGGAATACGGCAAAAATCCAGTATCAGGAAGCCTTAAATGTAAAACAGGATAATTATCCCAAAACTAAGCTTGCTGAAATTGCCGCCAACGAAGCAAAAGATACTGAATTTAAAAATCTTGTTACAAAAGGAGAAAAAGAATTTACCGATAGTAAACTCGACGATGCCCTAACATCACTAAACAGTGCACTCAAATTAAAGCCCGATGACAAGGCAGTTAAAAAACGGATTGATGAGATACAAAGCGCTAAAAATAAAGAAACTGCAAAAAAAGAATATGACAACTTAATTTCTCAGGCCGATAAGAATTTTGATGAAAACAAGTTCGACCAGGCAATTACTGCTTATAATAAAGCCCTGGAAATTAAAAAGAATGAAACCTACCCGAAAGATCAGATCAAAAAGATCGACAACTTTAAGGCAATGCTAAATAAAGCCGAAAAAAGTTACGAAGCTAAAGACTATTCCGGCGCACTTCAGACTTACACTAATTTACTTAACCTAAAACCTAAAGATAGCTATACAACTTCAAAAATTGAAGAAATACAAAAGATTCAGGAAGAGATTAAACAAAAAGAAGAAAAAGAAAAGGCCACGCAACTTGCTTATGGCAATGTTATAAAAGAAGCTGATCAGTTATTTACTGCTCAGAAGTATAACGAATCGATTAATAAATACAAAGAAGCTTTATCGATTAAACCTGAAGAGGCCTATCCCCCTAAACGAATCAAGGAAATTGAGACAATACTTGATGGCATAGAAAAGGAAAAAGCGCGTATCGAAAATGAATACAAAACTACAATCGCCCTGGCCGACAACCTTTTCGAAAAGAAAGATTATAACAAGGCGCAAGAGGCATACAAAAAAGCTCAGTCAGTTAAAATAGACCAGACTTATCCGAATGATCAGATTCAGAAAATAGATCAAATTCTTGATGAGATTAAGCGTCAGGAAGCCGAAGCATTGAAACAACAACAAGAAAAGATAGAAAAATCGTTTAATGAAGCTATTTTAGCTGGCGATAATGCATTTAACTCAAACGATTTCAATAAAGCCCAGGCAGCCTATCAAACAGCTTTAACCTTTAAACCCAACGACGCAACAGCAAAAAAGAAGTTAGGCGATACTGAAGGTAAAATTGCTCAGATAGCAAAAAATACCATTGCGTATAACAAAACTGTTACAGAGGCAAATAACCGTTTAACTGTAAAAAAATATACTGAAGCAAAGGAAAAATACGAAGAAGCGCTTCAGTATTTGCCTGGTGAAGATTATCCAAAACGACAAATTGAAAAAATTAACGAACTTTTGGCGCAACAGGAAGCAGAACTCAAGCTACACCAGGATTACGATAAAGCTGTTGCTCAAGGTGAATCCTTGCTTAAGAATAAAGATCTGGAAAATGCAAAATTAGCTTTCACCAAAGCTTACAACCTAATTCCATCAGAACCTCTACCCCAACAAAAAATTAAAGAAATTAATGAATTACTAGCTGAAAAACAGCGCCTTGAGGCCGCTGAAAAAGCTAACCTTGAAGCCTATCAAAAAGCTGTGCAAAGGGCTGACAACCACTTTGCCAGCAAAGAATATGCACAGGCTCAAATGGCATATAGCGAAGCCCTGGTTATTAAGCCTGCTGAAAAATATCCGCAAGATCAGCTCGATCTGATTAAAAAACTACTAAATGAACAAAACGAAAAAAGCTACAAAGCCGCTATAGCCCTGGCTGACAATGCTTTTTTATCAAATCAGTTCAATGAGGCAACCACCAATTACCAGGAAGCTTTAAAATACAAGAAAGATGATCCTTATGTTGCACAAAAACTGAAGGAAATTGAAAAGAAAAAAGCTCAGATGGAAGAAGAAAATGCCAGGTTGAAAAAACTTGAACAAGATTATAAACTCCTGATAGCTGATGCTGATAACGATTTTAAAAATAAAAACTACCAGATAGCTAAAGATAAATACCTTAAAGCCCTTGAATTTAAGCAGGGAGAGATTTATCCCAAAGACCAGGTTGCCAAAATTGACGTTATACTTGCTGGAATAAAACAGGCAGAAGAAAATGCTAAACAATATACATTACTCCTGAAACAGGGGGAAGAAAGCTATAAAGCAGGAAAATTACCCGAAGCCCGCGATTTATACCAAAAGGCTCATGAATTAAAACCTGATGAACCTATGCCGCCCATCCGGGTTGCTGAAATAGATCATCAAATAGCTCAACAAAAGGAACTTGCCCGAATAGCTGCACAGGAAGAAGCGGCCCGAAAAGCGAAAGAAAAAGCTGACAAGGAAATGTACGATAAAGCAATTGCTGCCGGCGATAAAGATTTTAACAGCAAACAGTACAAACTTGCTAAATTACATTACAACGATGCACTTATTGCCTTACCACAAGAAAAGTACCCGAAAGATCAAATTGCCAGATGTAACGAGCTAATTGCCCAGGACGAGATTGATAAAATGGCTGCCAGAGAAAAAGCCAAACAAGATTCTGTACGAAAGGTTAATGATGAACTTTTTGAAGCGTCTATGAGCATGGCAAAGAAACTTGAACAAAATGAACAGTTTGAACAAGCCATCGGGAAATATAATGAAGCCCTTGCTTTAAAGCCCGACCGACGTATTGAAATTCTAAAAATAATTGAAGATGTTAAAAACAAAATGCAACTTACAGCTAAGCGCGACGCTGAATACAAACGCATAATAAAATTGGCTAATAGCTATTTTACTGATATAAAACTAAATGAAGCATTAACTGAATACCAAAACGCACTTAAAATTAAACCCGACGAAGAATATCCGAAAAACCAGATCAAAGAAATACAAAATCAATTGACCACCCGCGAACAAAAATATACTGCCGCAATTACCAATGCTGATAAAGCTTACAATGCTTCTGACTGGTCCAATGCCAAAAACGGATATATAGAAGCTCTTAAGGTTAAACCAGACGAAGAATATCCGGCAAACAGGTTAAAAGATGTCAATCAGAAAATTGCTGATCTTAATATGGCAGCTGTGAACAAAGCCGTCGAAGACAAAGCATACACCGAAGCTATTGCTCAGGCCGAGCAAGCCTTCAAGGAAGAACAGCTTTCGAAAGCAAAGCTGAAATACCAGGAAGCTCAATCGATAAAACCATCAGAAGAATTGCCACCACGCAAAATAAAGGAAATTGATACCCTTATCGATCAGCGTAACAAAGAACGCCTGGCACGTGAACAACGCGAACTTGACGAAAAATACCAACAGACTATTATTTTAGCTGATAATTCGTACAAAGGAAAAACTTACAGTATTGCTAAACTTCAGTATCAGCAGGCTTTGTTGATTAAACCCAACGAACAATATCCCAAAACCCAGATGGCTTTAATGGATAAACTGATGAATGAACCAAAACCTCAGGAAACATATACAGCCCAGGAACATACAGCCGAAACAACGCAGCCGGTAACTCAACCAATTCTTAACACCGACGAATCGGCCCAGGTTACCGAAAAACGTGCTGAAAGTTTTGTGACTACCTCCAATTTCGATGAAGCCATAAAAAAAGCCGACGCTTCATTCGGGATCAAAGACTACGCCGTTGCCCGTTTCTATTATTATAAAGCTTCTGAAATAAAACCATCAGAAGAATATCCCAAAAAACAAATCGACCAAATCAAGAAACTGATTGATTCGCAGATGTCGGCCTCCGATATAGCCGAATACGATAAGGTCATTGCTCAGGCTGATGGAGCATTTGGCAATAAAAATTATCCGATCGCCAAATTTTTCTATTACAAAGCTTTGGGAATTAAATCCTGGGAAAAATATCCTAAAGACAGGATCAATGAAATAAATGCATTGACTCACTCACTTTTGTCGGAGCGTGAAGAAAACGAGTATAAAGAAATGATTGCCAAAGCTGATGAAGCTTTAGTTAACCGCGACGTTGCAATAGCCCGGTTTTATTACAACAAAGCTTTGAGGATTAAAGGCAATGAAGATTATCCAAAAATTAAGATTAAAGACATTCAGAAATTAATCGATCAGGATGCACTTGATAAGAAAAATGAATTGTACAAAAGTTATATCCAACTTGGCGACCAGGCATTGCAGGCCGAAAATTATACCGTGGCACGGTTCAATTATAACAAAGCTTTAACCATTAAACCGGAAGAAAAATATCCAAAAGACCAGATAAAACTTATTAAGGAATCCATCGAAAAGAAAAATAATGGGGAACTTCAAAAATAGGACCTCTGATTTTGAAAACCATATACAAGTAAAACTCAAAAGTTTTGGAACTAAAAATAAAAGATAAAATAATCAGCCTGTTCGAACTACATTTCAAGGAAGAAGTAACTTTTTTCGAGCAACTGCCTGCCTCTGGTTCTTATCGCGAATATGCACGTTTAAAAAGTGTAAACCATCAAGTTATCGGGGCTTATAACCACGACATCAAAGAAAACCAGGCTTTTCTCTCATTCTCAGCCCATTTTCACAACAAAAACATCCCGGTCCCTTGTATCTATGCAGTTAATAGTTCAATGGACTGTTATCTTCAGGAAGACCTGGGCAACACTACCCTGTTTGATTTCTTAAGCAATACACGTGAAAAGGAAGGTTTTTCATCAAAAATTGTCGACGAATACAAAAAAGTTCTGCGTGAGTTACCGCGAATTCAGCTGGTAGCCGGAAGAGACATTGATTACAGTGTTTGCTACCCACGTGAAGCATTCGATAAACAATCGATGATGTGGGACCTTAACTATTTCAAATATTACTTTTTGAAACTTGCCAAAGTACCTTTCGACGAACAACGGCTTGAAGACGACTTTCAGGCTTTTAGCGACTATCTGCTGGCTGTTGATAACAATGCCTTCCTGTACCGCGATTTTCAGTCGAGAAACGTGATGCTGAAAGATGACAAAATATTCTTTATCGATTACCAGGGCGGACGAAAAGGAGCCCTTCAATACGATTTGGCCTCACTTCTCTACGATGCCAAAGCTAATATCCCGGAACCTGAACGTGAGGAAATGCTTGAATTTTACCTCGACGAGCTGAACCAATACAAACATGTTGACAGGGCCAAATTCAAATCGTTGTTTGATGGTTATGTGTTGATTCGTATTATGCAAGCTATGGGAGCCTATGGTTTCCGTGGGTTTTACGAGAAAAAAGAACATTTCCTGAAAAGTATCCCGTTTGCATTGAAAAACCTGGAAACTCTACTTGTAAAAAATACTCTCCAAATTGAATTACCAGAACTATTTAATGTGCTAAAAGCTGTTACCGAATCATCTTTTCTCAAATCAATCAGCCCGGCTAACGACAGGTTAACCGTACGTATAAGCAGTTTCTCGTATAAAAAAGGAATTCCGCACGACCCATCGGGAAATGGAGGGGGCTTTGTTTTCGATTGCCGCGCCATTCACAATCCGGGACGTTACCCCGAATTTAAACACCTGACAGGCAAAGATCAGCAGGTAATAGAGTTTTTAGAACAAAAGTCGACAATGACCAGTTTTATGAATGCCGTTACAACACTGGTGTCCCAATCGGTTGAAGTTTACCTTTCGCGCGGGTTTATTCATCTCAGTGTAAACTTCGGGTGTACCGGCGGGCAACACCGTTCGGTTTATGCAGCCGAAAAATTAGCTGAATATTTGCGCAACAATTATCCGATAACCGTTGTTTTACAGCACGTCGAACAGGATAAGTAAAAATTATGTCGAAAACCCAGTGTAAAAACGAAAATTACAAAGAAAAAGAGGATGCCAGATATGTTTGCAAACGCTGTGAACGAAAGGCAAAAAAAGAAGAAAAGCTTTGTAAGCCGAAGAAAATAAAAGAATAAAAAACCTTCAAACAGAATAAAAAAGCGGTAATTTTTATCGAAAAAAACATACTTTTGAACGACAGAAAAAGATAGATAACAAATGGACGATTACCATTCGGAATATTAACTAAATCAGAGGCTTAGTAATTTAACCTCTGAGGAAAACAAGGAGGGAATAATTATGATGTCTTACATCAAATGTTTGGGCGGCTTTCACCAAAGCCTTAAATGGGAACCAAATTGTTGGGTCAATGTTGAATGCCCTACTGATGCTGAGAAAAGTTACCTTATCAACGAATTAAACATCCCCGAACCTTACGTAAACGATATTGAAGACGTTGACGAACGTCCTCGTATTGAGCTTGAAGATGGCTGGTTTTTGATTCTTATGCGCTTACCATATAAAAGTGAAGATGAGAGCCTTCCGTTTAGTACGGTACCTCTTGGCCTCATTTTTAAAGACGATGTTTTTGTAACAATTTGTTTCTATAAAACTGAGATGCTTTCAGATTTCATCCAATATGGCAACCGGAAAAATATTACGGTTACCAATCATTTCGACTTTGTACTGAAATTGCTCTTATCGTCGAGTGTTTGGTTTCTGAAATACCTGAAACAAATTAACCAACGGATTAAACTGGCCGAAAACCAGCTCGAAAAGTCGATTAAAAACGAGGAATTACAAGCCTTGCTGCAAATTGAAAAATGCCTGGTTTACTTCACAACCTCCCTGAAAGGAAATGACATTTTGGTCCACCGGATCAAAAATATCAAAGAATACCGCGACACTTTCGACCCCGAACTGGTAGAAGACGTTGAAATTGAGCTTCGCCAGGCTCTTGAAACCACCAACATTTATAGCGATATTTTAAGCGGTATGATGGACGCTTATGCCTCGGTTATATCCAATAACCTGAACATCATTATGAAGCAGCTAACATCTATTTCCATTATTTTGATGATTCCTACGTTGATTGCCAGCTTGTATGGGATGAATGTGCCAAACATGTTTCAGGATAACCACTTCGGCTTCTGGATTGTGATATTTATTTCGTCAATATTCTCGATATCGGGTGTCTTGCTTTTCAAATTCAAAAAGTGGTTCTGATTATTAACAATAACTCAAAAACGGTTATTAAATACATAGACAAAATTTCTGCAAAACAGACCGGGTTGTAGTTCAATCTCGCCTTAGGCGAGACTGGGCGCTGCATGTCGCTTAGAGTCCTATTTATTAGCACTAGTTGTTACTAATTCTCTTTTTATATAGTTGAAAATAATCATCTGTATAAACAAATTTATCTTTAAACTCAATTGCAAGTAATTTATAACTGCTGCCACCCGTTGTCACTTCAACAATACCGGTATCCTTTCCGTTTATTATAACCTTTTTCGGTTCAGTATCATATAAAAATATTCGAACAATAAAATTAAAGTATCTGTCTACGCCTTTTAATGCTAAACATTCAGTTAATATTCGAGAGATTGGTACGATTTCATCACTGTCTTCAAATTTATTATTATCGGTAATACATTTCATTTGCTCAGATAAGCTTTGTAATTCAACAGTTTCAAAGTAACCGTCAGCTATTATGCGCTTCCATATAATTTTATTTGTTTTTAAGTCTTGACGCAAGTATCCTAAATTTTTACGCTCACCATTATCTCCGATAGTTAACGCAGTTATTTTGTATGGAAATTCTTTATCTGTACTGTCCTTTTGAAGAACAATTTTGTAGATAGAATGACATTCTACTCCATCAACACAAATTGGATCAGGAATTTCAACAACATAAAAAGTCAATGAAGTATCCAAAAACCAAACACGAGGTTTTCTAGCTTGAAATAATCGCCCGTCGAGCGGTAAACATGTCTCAGTAAGCAAGAGTAGTATAAATATTACAAAGACTCCTTTTTTCATACAATTAGAGCTAATGGGTAAACATCCGAAGTCTATGCCCGTTTTTTCCAAATCTCATTATATTGTGGATGTTGAGTGTTGTACAGAGTTTTTCCTTGTTGTTCAACCCTTTTAAACAGACCTTGCGTTTATGGCCGATAGACAAAGGGGCTGTTGTTTTTCTATTCTGTAAACCCATTCCGTTGCATTCTTTCACTATTAATAAACAAAGCCATCCCAGTTTTCATTCGCTTGAAATTTTCTTTTTCATAAAACTTTTCCTTTCCTGGAGAAGCATATAAAATGAAATTGCAATTAGGGATATTTTCAACAATAGTTTGAATTATCTTTTTACCTATTCCTTTTCCCTGGTAATTTGGTAGCACGGCAACATCATATATGGCAGCCTGATATTCACCATCTGATAAAGCCCTCCCAAAACCTATCAGATTCTCTTCATCGAACATAAATACAACAGTATGACTATTATTAAATGCTCGTTTATGAATTTCGGTTGTATGATACGCCATACCTACTTTTTGAAGGATATCAACCACCAAGTTCCAATTAATATTTGTTGTATCAAGTTGTAGTCGTAAATTCATTTGTAAAAATTATTTATTTAATTTTCGCAAGCTCTGTTTACCTTGCTTGCAGTAGGGTTCTAT
>CALGIG010000027.1 GCA_937915865.1 uncultured Prolixibacteraceae bacterium
AAAAATTGAATTTCATTATAGTGGGCTTCTTTCCATTTCTATTGTTGAAACTGTAAGGGAGAGGTGTTTAACAATACCACTGAATATAAATTGAGATAAGACCGGCCTTCCAAAAATGACGTTAAGAAAACAGGCAGCATAAAATAAAGAAGAAACGTTTGCGATGATGGTTGGCGATGCACAGGTGATTTTTGTACATCGGTCTGAAGCAGAGGGAAAATGTAACAACCTTCGTTTCTTCCTGCCAAAACGCTCGCCTGTTTTCAGCCATTTTTGGGAAGCCTTGACTTTTTGCTACTTTTTGGTCAAGCAAAAAGTAGAAGAAGTAAAAAATGATAATCCGTTGGGAATAATTGATTATCCGTGCGGATACGCTTCAACTTGTTAGGCCTTCTTTCTACTGATGTTCCAATTGATGTTTAGTGATGTCAGTACAAACTGTTGGCTTTCCACTTTTATCCGCTCAGGCCGCAGGCATCGCATTCACAACACGTTAAAATTCAAGTACCAGCAAATAATGTTCACCACACCAGGCACAACTTGTCCCGGCTGCTCTGCCGGGATTAGGACACAATAGGGAACAACCGGTCCCGGCTACTTTGCCGGGAATAGTTGAACTACATTTTCATATTTTCATATTTCCACATTGGAATATTGCGAAGCATCCAGAACACCAGAACACCAGCACACCTGAACACTTGAACACTTGAGCACCTGAACACTGCAAAAGCCTTCCGCCCCGGCAGGGTTGCTAATCCTTAACCTTAACCTCAACCTCAGCCTCCCTTACAGCTTCAGGTTAAATTTAATAAAAACCGGCAAATGATCAGAGATCAGCCGGGCTGTTTCAAAGACCGGAAACTGACGGTAAAAATGAATCACGCCGCTTTCGAGCACTTCTATTGCGACCGGGTGACTGAAAATATTGTCTAGTTCCGAAGCCAGGCAGCCATCCGGAAGGCATTGCTGTCGCAGCGAAGTCTTCTGGTTTTTTAATGCCGGAACATAACCTGCTTTTTTCAAGGGATTAAATACCGAATGGCTCTGTGGCAAGTTGAAGTCGCAGGTAAAAACCAGGTTTAAGTCCGGATACAGACCTAACAGGTCTTTGATGTATTTGACTTCTGTTTCGGGTTGTTTTGATTTGGTTTTGGCATGAAAGTTCACCAATGTAAAACGTTTGCCCCGTGCCTCAAAAGTGGCCAGAAACGGTTCCCGGTCGAACAGCAGGGCGTATTCCCCTGCCATCAGCCAGGGCTTGCCAATCAGTTTCACCTTATGTTTTTTCCAGAGGAAGGCGTAACGCTCGGTCTTATAGGATGAAGAAACCGTGGGCAGGCTGACCGCATAATCCCAGGCCGCTCCCATGGTGTTAAGTTCTGCAACCAGCCTGGCCACCGCCTGTGCACCCCCATTGCCGGCCACTACCTCCTGAATAGCCACCACATCAGCGTGGCGCAGGGTTTGGGCAATAAAACGTATCTCTTCGGCATCCTTAGCCTGCCCCAGGTCCTTGAGGTTCCAGGAGATCAGGGTGAGGGGCTGCGCAGAAAGGGCAAAAGGGAGGAGGTAGAAGAAGAAAACGAGAGAGAAATGAAGACGTATCATAGGGTGCTTTGATTATCTTTCATTAGTCTTGAAGATTTACTTGACAACTTTTTTTAGTTGCTCTAATAATAGAGGTCGTTTCTGCTTGACACGGATCATCCACCTCAATTAGCAAATGCTCGATATTTGAGTAATCCCTGATTATTTTAATTGTGATCAATGCCAGAAGAATACCAATAATATTACCAATCATACCTGTAATGGTAGCTTCAGTAAATTCATCAATTGTTTCAGCTTTCGAAAAGTAACGTAATATAAACTGCATGAGAAAAATATTAATAAGCCAAAGTGACCACCACCAACTTAATTTTGACGTATTTAAGTTTATCTTCATATGCCCTCCTTTTTCGATAACCAATTCTTTTGTTTTTACATATAGTTCGTTCATGATATCATATGGCCTGAATAGATTTATCACAGGTATAAACCAGCTAATCACTGCATGCCCAGCTGAAAACGAAAGGTGTGGTGCTTTTTGTTGAAGATTATAAACGGCTCTACTGAACCATTGAATAAATGTGATAGATGAGAATATGTAAACAATCAAGTACACAAGGCCTATCAATTGTTCCCGGGTGTCGTTAGCCGATGCTGTTTCATCTGATATAAATCCTCCTTGCAAAGCGGTTTGCATTAAATTATACTGAAAATAGCCTGAGATCAGAGAAATGATTTCTACAACTAATACAATCCAAATCAAAGTTATGGCTGTTTTTGCTCTTTGGCTATTGGGTTTTAGGTTTTTCATTTTCCCGATTTTTGTAATTTGTAATATTTTGTAATACTTGTGATATATGTGTTTTTGCATATATAATTAGTTCGAAGTGTGATTATCGTACTTAATTCTACAGAATCTTGGCGAGAATTGAACTCATAATTCTTTAGGATTTAAGGTGAATGATTTGGTTAATATGATTATGCCGGCAATGATTACAAAGGGTATCCAAATACTTTTTCATGGAAAAGCAGTGGCAAAATGGGGTTAAAAAGAATTCTGGTAAATGCAAATAGTATTAACCAGGCATTGATTTGGTTCTTAAATTCATTTATAAACACCATAATAGTCTCAATGATGATGATTATTCGCAGGAAGTTGTAATATCCGATAGGTAGATTCAGTATGGCAAGCATCAATATATTGGCACAAGCAAGATATAGTGCTTTAAAGGGGCTCATGGGCGTAAATTTGAGGAATCAAATGTAAAATAATTATATCAACGTCTTCGAAATTTAATTTGGGTATTACTGAATTGAGAAATTGCATGAAGTAAGATTATTTAAACCCTTTCTAAATATCTTATAAATCACAAAAAAAGTACCATCTAAAAATTAAATCTTAGCTATTATTCCTATTTTTAGGCAGTTTAACATTGAAGTATAAGATGTTTAGTATCATTAGTATTTTTTAATTTTTTTCAACAGAAGTGGTCATTAATAAAAGAGGTTCTTATGAACTTAATAGCAAACACAGGCATTCAGCTTTTCATCACTCCATTGGAAATAAACTTGAACGACAGTTTCAAAATGTATTTTCATGAATGGCTTGATATAGAAGAACAACAGAAAAAGCTGGAAATTGCTCATTTCTTTTCAGAGCCAGAAATATGGATAAAAAAGTACATTTTATATAACAGTAAGCTAGGGTATACAAATTTAAACAACAACTATAAAGTAACAGACACCTGGGAAACAATTTCCACTGACCCCGGATTTGAGAGAAGTTGCATTATACCTATTGATACTGAAGACCCCAAAGACTCCGGGTGCTTTGATATTTCCATGAGTAAGATAAAAGAAACAGAGTGGAACAGGATTGAAAATATTTGGTTCCCAATGCCATTTTTTCAGTTGAAAGGTAAAAAGTCGGATTTTGGGCCAACTAATTGGTGCAGATTTAAAATAATACCAAATGGACAAGAAGGAAAAATAAAGAAATACACTCTTTTGATAGCTTTTGACACAAAAACTATTTACAAGGATGATGGCTTTGAAGAGGATGACTTGCAGGAAACACCAATTTTTACAAATGCAGCGGATATTTCTAAAAGATTTGCGCTATGCAATACCGAAGAAGGATTGATTGGTTATTGTTCAGAAGAAAAGAAATGTGGATGGGTCGATAAATATTTATTAAAACTATTTCATGACGTAGATAACATCAACGACAAAAAATTAGAAATGCCAAAATTAAAATATTTGGCACAATATATATTCATCCTCAGATACATTCAGCAATTTGGGAATTTACCAACTATTACGCTCTATTCAAATCAAAATTCAGTATATGGCAATGTTGATTTAGTAGTTGACATTGGCAATTCCCGAACTTGCGCCGTTCTCTTCGACAATAGTGACTTTTCTCAAGCAAGTCCTCTTGAACTTCAAGACTTCACCACATTTCAGGTTAAAGGCACCCTAAATAAGTATCGCGACTCATTTGATATGCGACTGGCTTTTCGTGAGGCAGATTTTGGAGGTAAATTCGGAATTATGAATAGCCGTCAATTTGTATATCCATCAATGATTCGGTTAGGAGAAGAAGCTAACCGATTGATACACAAGGCCACCAATATGAATACTGGGGCAGAAAAAACAAGTACATTTTCCAGTCCGAAACGTTTTTTGTGGGACGATAAACCTCAAAAACAGGAATGGGAATTTGTACAACTAGAAGGTGAAACTGCGCAACCTATTTATATTGAGGGCATCTCGGAACAATTAAAAGAAGATGGCTCATTGGGTGTTGGCTCAATCAAAAACCGCTACTCCCGTAAGGCATTAATGACATTCGCTTTTCTCGAAATTCTTTCGCAGGCCAAAATGCAGATTAATAGTTATGAGCAGCGGAACCATTGGGGAAACGAATCCATGCCCCGAAAAATCGGCCGTATAATTGTAACCTGTCCGACAGCAATGTCGCATAAAGAGCAAATTGCACTAAGAAAATGTGCTGAAGATGCTGCCATAATGCTCGACCGTTTCTTCGAAAATACTTATACCAAAGAGATGGATGAAACAGAAATTCGAAAAAGAATTCATGTTATACCCTCTTCAAAAAAACTTTCATCGAAGGAAGAACGCACTGAATGGATTTATGATGAAGCTACCTCAGCTCAATTCGTTTTTCTTTATGCAGAAATAAAAGAGAGATATCAAAGAAATGTAGCTGATTATTTTGATTTCTATGGTAAAGTTCGTACCGATCTGGAAGACTACCATAAAAAATCGCTTACAGTTGGCTCTGTTGACATCGGCGCAGGCACAACCGATGTTATGATAGCTGCTTATAAATACGATTCCAGCAGTTCTCAATGTACACTAATCCCTGTTCCTCTGTTTTGGGAAAGTTTCTATCTGGCAGGCGATGACATGATGAAACATTTGGTACAACAACTGGTAATAGAAGGCAGACACTCTCCAATAGAACAAAAGCTTAGACAACTCGGAAAAAAACCAGTAGAATTATTGCAGCCATTTTTAGGTACAGATAATGGCGTTTCGTTCAGGAATCGACGGCTAAGAAGCGATTTTAACCTGCAGGTATCAGTTCCTGTTGTTTTGTATTATCTGAAATTGTTAAAAGAAAACCAGGAGGACACAATTTTGTCTTTTAGCGATATTTTTGGCGCAAATCAACCTACGAAAGCTGTGTTGGCACATTTTAAAGACAGCTTTGGTTTTGAATTATCTGATTTACAATGGACTTATAAAAAGAAAGTGGTTTCAGTTATTGTTGAAAAGACTTTTGATTCATTAATAGGAAAGATATCTTCTTTACTTTCGTATTATGCCTGCGATATTGTATTGCTTTCAGGCAGGCCAACCTCGCTTAAACCGCTTTCTGACCTATTTCTGAAGTATTATGCAATTTCACCCAATCGCCTGAAGACAATGAACGACTATAGGGTTGGGCGATGGTATCCACAGGATATGCGCCATCCGTTCATAGATGGTAATGGCAAATTTCTCAATCCAAAATCCATTATTACAACTGGAGCGATGATAGGACAATTGGCAGAAAATGGTGGATTAAATGGTTTCGCATTAAATCTTTCGGAGCTGAAAAAGAAACTACTGCCAACAACTTACTATTTTGGCAGATTAAACGAAGAGTCCTTGGTATATCTTGATACAATAATTTCGCCCGATAATAATCATGCAACTATTGATGTATCATCATTGCCATTCCGCATAGGGGTCAGGCAAATGGATATACATTCATATCCTTCACGTCCTTTTTATAAACTTGATTATAACGATTTTAAAATTGAAGACCGTGTATTGGGCAGATTAATTGATGATCCTCCAATAAATCAGGTTCAGGAAGAAATTCAGAGGGAAAAAGATAAAATAAGGAAAGGGATGCCATTAAAGATTACAATCACACGTGACTTCAACGATGATATCGAAAATCTTTTATTGGATGAAGTCTCAGATAAAGACGGGAACAGCTTGAACAAAAGCTTTTTTAATCTTCAGGTTCAAAGTATGAGTGAAGTTGAGAACTTTTGGCTAGATTCGGGAATTTTCTCGTTGAATATCAATAATTAATAAAATTAACGAGATCGTAGTGATGAATAAAAACATACAAGCACATCTTGAAATAATTGAAAAATCCAATGAATGGATAAAATCCAATTTAGATGGCAATAAGGCTAATGAAACATACCGCCAACTGGTAAACTGCCGACGAAAGTTGAATAAGTACAATATAGTTCTTGAGAGTAATCCTGCTGCAGCAATGTATGGGGAAAGCCAGGTTGGTAAATCCTACCTGATAAGCAGTTTACTGTCAGAAGAAGGTAAACCCTTTAGTATTAAAGATGAAAACAACACAGTACATAATTTTATTGAAGAAATCAATCCGCCCGGGAATGGCTCAGAATCTACTAGTCTTGTATCTCGCTTTTCTGTTAACTTCAAGCCGTCAAATCAGAGGTATCCTATAAAAGCCGTTTTACTTTCGCCGGCAGATATTGTGCTAGTGCTTTGCGACAGTTTTTATAATGATATCAATCTTAAAACCTCACAAAATATTCATTTTCTTTCTACCGAAGAAATAAATGCAGAAGTTTTAAGAATTAAAGAACGATTGAGTACAAACAAAGTGCAGCAAAAAATATTTTGCGAGGATGATGTACTTGATATGCAGGAATATTTTTCAGGTTATTTTCAAAAAGCCGATAAAATCATTGATTCAAGATTTTTCGAAGAGGTTTCATTATTGATATCCAATTCTGCACCCTCAGATTGGAAAGACATTTTCTCACTTTTATGGAATAAAAACGAGGTTTTCACCAGCTTGTTTGGCAAATTGATTGAAGAATATCAAAAACTTAATTTTACAAATGAAGTCTTTTTACCTATTGAATCAGTATTGTATACTTACGGGACATTACTTGACGTGAAGCGTCTGCGCGAAATTTATTCAGAACCAGATAAAATTGAACCTTTTTATACACCTGCAACCAAATTACTCGTTTCTAATACAAATCAGGAACTTGACTTTGCAAAGTCTTTTTTGTGTGCTTTAACTTCAGAATTGGTTTTCAGTCAGTCAGAAACATTAATTAGTAGTAAACCTTTTCTAAAGGAAACGGATTTGCTGGATTTCCCGGGTGCACGTTCAAGAATGGACATACCCATGGAGAAAATTGACAATAAAACGACCCCTGATTTATTATTACGAGGCAAAGTAGCATACTTGTTCAATAAATATTCTGATGCTGAAAAGATAAATATACTGATCTTTTGTGCCAAACATGAACAAACAGGGCAGCGCATAATGCCGAGGCTTCTAAACAATTGGATCAATAAAGTGGTTGGCGACACGTCTGAAAAAAGGGAAGATTTTATCTCTAGATCAAAAATATCTCCATTATTTGTTATAGGAACTTTCTTCAATGTAAATTTAGCCTATAACCCATTGCAGGATAAACAAGATGGCACAGGTACCCCTTTAAATTATCGTTGGTCACAAAGGTTTGAAAAAACATTGGAAAGTGAATATTTTGAGAAAGGACATTATTCCTGGTTTGAAAACTGGACTCAATCAGATCCCGACTTTCAAAATATCTATCTGTTGCGCGATTTTGAGAAATCAGAAACTCCAAGCAACCTCTTTAAAGGATATAATGCAAGTAAAAAAGAATTGGAAGAGGTTCAAATAACCCAATATCCTGACTTCAGAAAAGATTTGCGTCAGTCCTTTTTGGAATATGAATTTGTTAAACGGCACTTTTCCAATCCTGCTGAAGCCTGGGATGAGGCTGCAAGTATTAACAAAGACGGAACACAGTTGATTATTGAAAAGCTGACTATTGTAGCCAATAATATCATCGTTGCTCGTCGTGAAAAAATTATCAATGAGCTAAATGCGCTATCTCAGGTAATTCATAACGCATTAATAAAGCATTTTCACAGCAACGATAAAGATGAGGAATTAAAAAAGGCAAAAAATACCGCTGGTGATATTCAATTTAAATTAGCAACTGCTTTTGCTGCCGACAATATTAAAAATTACGGGCAGTTGATGAAAGAATTGATGCTTGAGGAAAGCATAGTGCTGGAACTCTTCAGAAAGAAAATTGATGCACTTGAACACCGTGATGTAATAAATATGGATATTTATAGCACATACCGGATGGAAGTGCCCGTACAAAAAGACGACACTGCCGAAAAGTATTTTGAACGTTTATGCATCCGATATGAAAAAACCACCGAAGAACGAAAAAATGCATTCCGGGAAGAACTCGAAGACAAAAAAATTGATCTGGAAGAACTTATCAAAGGAAATTCCAGTTTAATAAAAAACAACGCACAACAATTGTCTGAAGCATTGCTGGAGTATTGGCATGAATATGTTTCTTTGAACGATAAAACTTTTATACAAAAAATTTTAGGGCAGGATGCTTCTCTGGACAATATAAAAGATATGTACCAGAAACTGTTTAAGAAACTAGGTATCGCCAGGCGAATTGCAGAAAAAATACGCCGATATGTGGATGGGCATAATAAAACCGATCTGCCCTATGAAATAGTTGCTGATATCTCAACTGAACTTTTAAACAAATGTATCAATACTGTTGGTTTTGAATATTTTGACGAATCTGAAATCAGCGATCTGAAAGAAGCCAATTCCCAAAATAATCTAGGACTGGTATTGGATTTTAATACTACCCCTACTGAAAATTCTGTTGAGGAGCTTTTTACCCGGATTGAAAACTGGACTGAAATAATTCAGAACAGACCCGAAGAAATGAAATCACTGCCTAGCTACCGCCAATATCTTGCGTGGAGTGATCGTCTGAAAGTTGGTTTCGTTTCTGTTTGCGATATTCCAAACTATGATGTAACAGCCAATGCACATCTGGGTAAGATTATCGAGGAATGTGCAAGCATAAAATACTGATACTTATGGCAACTGTAATAAATCATGAACTGTTGTTCAGCACCGATTTGAAATATTTCAAAGCGGTTCAGATTATTGGTGGTAAAACAATATTTGATCGTTACAGATTAGCAAACAATGTATTCGAAAATTTCGTTGAAAAGTACAGGCATTTTTTAGCATATCCGGTTAAAGATGTGGACTATATAGAGTTTCACGGGATTAAATCAAAAAACGACACCCCACAAATATTAGCTGATTTAACAGGAGAAGACGCAAAAAGATATCAAAAAATCAAAGATGAAACTTTAGCCTACTTTAACAATAAAATCGAAGAACTTAAAATTATTGACAATGATAAAGCAGAATTTATTGCAGACGCTATAAAATCTGTTGACGACCGTTTTGTTTATTGTTATGACGAATTGGTTGTGCTGGGTGCATGGGGTATGCGCATTAAGGAAAAATTACATGAAGACATTACTGTAATACGTAAAAGTTCTCCGCGAAAGCCAATAGTGGATAAGCCGGAACCAATCGGAGAACCAGGAACTTCATCACCGGCAGAAATATTTAATGTTACATTCAATGCCAGCGGAAACGGAACACTCAACGGCAATTCTGCAATTACGAAAGAGGCCAACTCTTATTTGGGGGATGATGAAATACCACAGGTAAATCCTGAAGAAGGTTATGAATTTGTTGGTTGGAGCGAAACACCGCATGGCTACCAGGTTACAGGCGATAAAGAGTTTACTGCACAATACCGGCAAATGCCGATTGTTGAAGATCCACCTCCATGGTGGAAACGTTTTTGGCTGTGGCTTTCTGCACTCTTTGCCGGCAAAGGCTGCCTGAGGTGGTTGCTGCGTGCGTTATTATTCTTGTTGTTACTTCTGCTGCTTTTATGGTTATTACGAAACTGCCACGGATGCAGCCACAATATTGGCGGTGGCGCAGCACTGGGCGACAACGACAGCACCTGGCTGCGCGAAGATCCTAATGTTGGGGATGGGGGTGGAATTTATGATCCCAATAATCCATATAAACCTGTACCTACACCTCCGGGGTATGAAGACGTATTACCGCCACAACAAGGAGTATTGCCTCCGGTTGATGCCAATCCCGAAATCATCCCGGGGAACCCGTCAGTGATTGCCAATCGCCTGAATATTCTGATGGAAAATGAAGATAAATCAATTATGGATTTGGCAAGGGATTTCAAAGTGAAATACCCTGATGAAAAATACAAAGTGGTTTATTATGATGATGTGGTGAAACGTATGCAAATTGAAATCCCAAAAGAAGTTCGCGAACAACTGAAACAGGAAATTCCGTCAGCATTTGCACCAGAATACGAGCTTTTTGTATTCGATGAAGCTTTGTTTGAAGGTGCATACAATCCCAACGATCCCGCCTTTGCCGACTCAGAGAAATCATGGTATCTCAAAGCGATTCGAGCTCCGCAAGCCTGGGATATCACCCGTGGCTCTGATAAAATTACAGTAGCTGTAGTAGATAACGGATTCAATCTTAAGCACCCTGAGCTAAGCAGCAAGG
This sequence comes from uncultured Prolixibacteraceae bacterium, assembly GCA_937915865.1. Classification (GTDB taxonomy): domain Bacteria; phylum Bacteroidota; class Bacteroidia; order Bacteroidales; family Prolixibacteraceae; genus Aquipluma. The sequence continues at coordinate 10,559 of CALGIG010000027.1, forward strand.
TGGTACAACCCTACAACGTCTGGAAACATTCTGCTGATGTTTTTCCGCATCAGGTTGACCATGGTACACATGTTGCGGGAATTGCACTTGCCATAGCCGATAATGGGAAAGGAATAAGCGGTATAGCGCCTGGCTGCAAATTTATGCCTGTTCAGGTAGCTGATGAGCATGGACGAATGACTACTACTTCGGTACTTGATGGAATACTTTATTCGCTTTATCAAGGGGCTGATGTGATCAATATTTCACTTGGAAGTATGTTTACGGGCCTGGCTCAATATGGCGAAGAGGTTCAGAAAGAAATGATAAATAACCACTTCAAAGAAGAAGAACGCTTATGGCGATACATTATGCGTATTGCTGCAAATCATAATTCCACCATTGTTATTGCCGCAGGAAACGACAATGTTTTAGCAGGAATAGATGCTTTGCAGCGTCCTGAATTATTTATTACTGTATCGGCGGTCGATAAGAATAACCGCGCCTATAATAAAGCTGACTTCAGCAACTATGGCCAATTCTCCGATATTTCAGCGCCCGGCGTTGGCATATATTCAACTGTGGGCAAGGATGGTTATCAAACCATGGATGGAACAAGCATGGCTGCTCCAATTGTATCAGGTGCTGTTGCATTAATGAAAAGCTTGAATGATAATCTGACCAACAAACAAATTCTCTGTATTTTGCAGAGAACTGGGGCAGAAACACAGGGCAATATTGGTAAATTGTTACAAATAGACAAAGCATTGCTAAATGTAAAGTCAGAAGATACATTAGATTGTACCCCTATACCAAGTACAGGTGATGTTCAGGTGCTGTTAACCTGGAACAACTACAATGATCTGGATTTAATTGTTACCGACCCTGCCGGTGAAACGGTTTGGTTTAAAAACCGCAGGGTATCAAGCGGAGGGCAATTAGAAATAGATATGAATGTGGAATATCCTGACAGCAAAACGCCAATAGAAAACATTTACTGGCCTTCGGGTGGGGCACCAAACGGAACCTATAACGTTTATCTGCTGCTTTATAAACAACACGATAATACGCTTGAAAACCCGTTTAAAATAACTGTAAAACACGGTGATAAAACTGACGAATACACAGGAACAGCAAAGATTGAAAAACAAGCAATCCACATTTGTTCCTTTAATTTGGGTAATGCAGACTCAAATTTGCAAAACCCAACCATTCCAGACACAGAGCATGATCGCCAGGCAGAGTTAGAGCAGGAACGCGACCGGCTGCAACTGGAATTGGAAAGAGTAAACGACGAATTAAAAAGAATTGGAAACAACAGGTAACGTAAAAATACTAAAAAATGAATCAAAGTAAGTTTTCTTTAGCCGATGTGCTTTCTGTTTTAGCTGCCCTGGCTTTTGGCTTTGTGTGTTTTATGGGGGCGAATTTTTTAAACATTGATAAGGATGTAGTTTGGGGAATGCCACATACCATGGGATGCATTATAATGGCAATAGTTTGCTCCGTCTTATTATTTTCATCGGCATATGGTGCAAAATTACTCAAGCGTACAAGCCGCAATTTTAAATCTGCATTTATATTGGAAGTATTAATGCTGGTTTTGTTTCTATTGATTGCATGGTTTTTTGCATCAATCTATTCTCCCTTCACTCATTTTTTTACTGTTACTGCACAAAAGGAAGAAATTAAAAAAAATCTTCAGGAAGGTATTGAACAGGCTGAAAAAATGTTTGCTGATTATGAAACCTATGCAGAAACCCGTGTGAATCTTTATAGAAATGCATTAAACAGAGTAGTAAGGGCTGAAAATACAGATCCTGTGACTTTTAAAAAATTTGGATTTTCACCTACGAACCAGGTTTCTGCTGATATACAGATTAAAAATAAAATGTTTACCGTTCGAGCAGACTTATTTCCTACCAATTACAGTGATACCATTAACAACAATGGGATAAAGGAAGTGGCAACCGAATGGCTAAACACTGCCAAGAACAGTACAAGCGGATGGAAACCCATTGGTATTGTGCGTGTTGTAAATGAAATTGAATCTAATACTACCAATTGGCGTCATACTTTAGTTGCTCTTTCTGAAGTTCGCCAATTGGGCGAAGATGATGAAAACACTGATGATTTTGAGTACGATTTATCATTTACGGATGTGAAAAAATATTTTACCCAACTTAAAAGCCCTAAACCAATTTCAACCGGGTTTGCTTTGCTTGCTTATTTTTTGATGTTGTTGTCATGGATAGTGACCAAACGCAGTACTAAATTCCCAGGCTTGAAATTACTTTTTGGCCTGGGTAGATCAAATGAAAATGAACTTTAATCTAATTTCAATTTTTGAAGTAAAATGGATAAGCACACAATTTTAAACCTGATTGACGATTTGACAGCAGAGCATCTTGCAGATTTTATTATGCAAGGTATTGTTTCGTTGGAAGAGCTCAGAGAAACTGAGAGTTTAGATAACTCAAAACGAGTCGCAATTTTAAATCTATTAAAAGCAAGTGAAGATTTAAAACGAAAAAAACAAGCTGACCTAGAAAAAGCTGATGATGAAGCATGGGACAAGGTCAAATTTGGCAATGAATTTATTCTTATTGAATGGATCAGCAACAATCCAGAAAATCGAAATATAAATAAAGCAAAAGAAAGAGTATTATACTTACAGGAAGAAAGGGAAAAAATCAGAAAGCAGAAACAGGATATACTGGATAAAATTAAGCGTAATCCAAATTCATATTCACCAAATGAAATTAAAGATTTTCTAAAAAACTCCACATTAATTGAACAGGATTTGTTGGATTGTAATATCCCACAAACTGCAATTGATAATTTAGGGAAAATACAAGCTCCGAATTTGCAACTTGGTGAAACACCGTCTGCAATTCCTAATGGTTATACTGAAGTATATTTCTGGGGAGGAACAGGATCTGGCAAAACATGTGCTCTTGGTGCCATTCTACAAATGGCTGAGCAAAATGGATATTTAAATATCGCAACAGGACCGGGATATAATTATGCATACCAACTTAAAAATATATTCACTGATGATGGTTCAGCAAATGATTTTTTACCCGCACCTAGCCCTGTTGAAACTACGCAGTATTTGCCTTTTACACTAAAATATCCAGATGAAAGGAATAGTCGTTCTGTTTCGTTAATCGAATTGAGTGGTGAGATATTTAAATGCTTTTTCCATAAAAATGGCAATCAAGGATTTCCCACTCGATCACATGAAAATACTTTTAATTCACTAAATGTTTTCTTGAAAAGCAATAACCGTAAGATACATTTCTTCTTTATTGATTATGATAGAGAAAACCGGCCTGATAAAAATGGATTAAAACAAAGCGATTATCTGGCTGCGGCATCAACATATTTTAAAAATAATCAAGTTTTTGGGAACACAACCGATGCAATCTATGTTGTGCTTACGAAAAGTGATTTATTGCTTGATGAGAATGGTAATTTTGTCCCTGTAAGTAAAAGAGTAGAATATGCCAAACAATATCTTAATGACAATAATTACAGAGCATTTATTAACACTTTAAAAGATACGTGCAAAAAATATAGCATAAATGGCGGGAAATTAACTGTGGAACCCTTTACATTAGGTAAAGTTTACTTTAAGGAAATTTGCGATTTTGATGGAAGTGCGGCTTCCAATATTGTAGAAATCCTAATGGAACGCATTCCTGGAACAAGAAAAAGTATTTTGGGCGAATTTCTTAATAAATAACGAAAATGAAATTATTTGTTCAGGCAAGAAAAGACGGCTATAACGTACTATATCCTAATCCTCCAGCAAAAGATGAATTTTATCAATTTGCACGAGACATTCAGCATGGAAATGCGAACAATGACAATATATACTATGGCAAAAGTTTCTACTCCCTTGCATTTACCGGTAATGGATGTATATTCTCCAGGTTTACGATTGGTTATGATGTACAAAGGAATTACTTAGGTAACATCGGTATTTCGGTGTTTATTCCAAGTTCAGTGAAGTTATCTGGGCTGGATGTAATAAATATGTTAGATGAACTAATGAATACTTATTGGAGCAACTATTGCCCAAATAATGTAATTACCAATTCATCGGAAGAATGGCCTTTGCTAATTAAAATTCTTGACAGGTATTCAATTAAAATTCATCATAAAGAGTTTGACGATATTGACAACTTACAGTCAGGTGAGTTAGAAAATGCTGTTATCTATTACAAAAACACTTTTGAACTACAGAAGTTTTTTGACTATCCCTTTCAGGAGGAATACGCACCTTATAAGCAGATTATATATGTCATGGACGATTTAAGGGGGAAACCTGAAAATCCACTCAATGTTCTGATACACTCCGGCAACGACTTGACCGGAAAGATTGATCTCGACAATCCATTTTATAAATTACGTGAATATCATAAAACTGGCAAAAACGGGATTGAAATAAAGATAAAAAATTCAAAAGGCAGGGAACTATTTAACAAAGATAAGGTTTACAGAAAAGAGGAAATTACAGTTGTCTATTCCAAGAAATATTATCATGAGAAACGGATTGTAGGCAGTTTGTTAAATAATGAAGAGCTCAGAAAATATCTGGTTGTTAGCTCTGACAATAAAATAGATGTTGCTAAAGAAATTAACCTTGATCCGGAAACAAAGACAATCAAATTTATTTTTAGAACTAAAAAGGACTTTAAAGAAGTGCCTGATGCTGAAATAAGAATGTCAGAATATCAGGATTGGCAAAGGTTATCTGAATATACCTTTAAAGCAGATGAACTAGGTAAAGAATTCAATATATCTGCCCGCAAAAGTAAAGATAACCTGACTTCCAAAATTATAAGAATAAAGCCAAAAGATCATGCTGAAGATTCAGTTATTTTGGAACTGATTGAAAAGAAAACGTTGTATATTAAAGCCTTAGATCAGGGAAACGGAAATCCAATATGGGATTTTAAAGTTCATATCACTGGCAAAGATTTCTATAGAGTTACGGATAAATGTGACTTTTATGACGATGAAATTGATAAAGAATGGAACATTCAGATTGAGAAACACCCGGAATATTTTAATTCTTTTAATTATAAATACTGCCCTGCAAAAGATGGAGACGAAATTGTTTTTCATTTAAAAAGAAAGCCTAAAGAGTCAACCCCTTCTACAGCTTCAGAAACAAATGGAAGAAATACGAATTCTGATGTAAATTCAGGACCTAATATTTCAAGAGTAAAATCATTTTTTTCCAGATCCAAAGTTATTGCTAGCCTTATTTTAATTACTTTAATGTTAATAATTGGAATTTTTGCTTTAAGACATTTTAGGGTTAAGGATAATCAATATAGAGAAGCTAAACTTACTGATGAGAAAATTACTGCTTACGTCAAAGGGGATTCATTGATGCTGAACAAATTAAGAACTTATAAAGAGGATTGGGAAAAACAAAAACCGGAAATTGAATCTAGTGGAGGTTTTGTTTGGTATAACCCTATGACCTGGTTTGTTGGAGGGAATGAAACAAGTTTGGATTCTACCAATTATAAAGAGTGGAGCAATACTCTGTCGAGTATAGATCATGCTATTGATCTAAGAAATTTACTAAATGAAAAAAACTTTTCAGAATTGAAGAAATTTTCTTTTTCTTCTTATCAAGACTCTATTAAAACTGCAGTTGAAAGAATCGACAATACCCAATACACAATTGTTAAGAAAGAACTCAATGATGTTTCTTATTTAACATTAACGCAAATTGCAAAAAGCATCAATAAAATATTGCAAGATTCTAAAATTGAAAATTTTCAGGAGATAAACACAGATAATTTAAGTACAGATGATGTAGAAACTGACACAAAAAAAACAAGTAAAAACAATTCGAGAGTCAATTCTCCAGCAGATAATAATAGTTTAAAAAGTGATACTGGGAATGTCGCTTCTTCGAAGGGTGGTTATGAAAAAACTAATCAAGAGAAGCAACAAGCAAAATTTCAAAAGGAGTTTTGGGACATTGTATATAAAGACAATCCTGAAAAAAAGGATTTTGATGAATGGTATAAAAGTGGAAGTAAAATATCTGCCCAAAATGAGTTTAAGGTATTTTATGATAAGTATTTAAGTAAGACTTCAGCTTATAAAAAGATTGAGGACTTTTTTAAGCAACCTGCTCGTGACAAGAAACAAAAAGTTAGGACTCTAGAGGATCTAATAAAGGAAATAGAATGAAAACACTAAAAATCTCATTAGCCGTTCTGGTAGTGGCTGCAATAGGCACAGGAGTTTTCTTCTGGTTACAGAGTATTGATAAACCAAAAGGAATCAAAGCGCCTGAAAATCCGTTTACAAAAAAAATCGAGCAGGAGATTGAACAACTCAAAGCAAAGCCCAACAACAGGTTCTGCAAGGATTTCTACAAAGAAGTTGCATACCACATTAACGAATTCTACAAACCATTATCACCAACATATCCATATGGGCGATTCGGTAAAACACAATTGGAAAATGATCAATGGAAAGAAAATCTTGAAAGCAATCTTTATTCGGCTTATGCCGAAAAGTTTATTCAGCAGGCTTTTTACGTTTTGCGTGGGAATGAATGGCGGCCTGAAGATTTGAGGTTTATACAGGCAGAGAAAAACCTTTTACAAAGATCAAAATTACTTGTATCCGGAAGCCCGGTCGATAATGACTTTAAGACCATTCAAAGCGCTTTGAACAAATACAACGAAATTGTGTCTTTTATTTCGTCATGCAGGTCTTATAGCTTTACCAGAACAGAATTATCAACTCGTTTCCCACTTAATGATGTTCATAGTAAAATAGCGCGTGCTGCAAGTATAAGGAAAAACAATCTGGAGAACAGATTTGTAAACAACTGCACCCGACTGCACAATGATTTGAAAGGAATTCCTCATTTTTTTTTCAATAAGCACGTTGGATATCTAGACAATAAAATTGATTACTGGAGTAATATGTGGTGCAACTATTCATCACATAAGGACTATTCACAAAATTTGAACACCCCGCTGCGAAATGAAATCAATGAGTTTGGCAACTCTGATATTTACAGCGGTATAAATTTGGATAGTCAATACAATCGCTTGTTGCAAAAATGGGCAGCAGACAATCAAAAAGCCTATAATGCAAACTATCCTTGCAATTAAAATATTAAGTAATGACGATGAAAAAGATAATAGTTTTAACAATGTTGTTTTGTGGTGTTTTTTCGTCATATTCGCAAACAGATTCTTTGTTTTTGAAAAATTACGAGCAAAAAATAATCGAAAACAGCAAACTGAAAAATGATTTGCATACAGTGAAACAGAATCTTTCTGATTTAAGCGATGCTTATAAAAAAGATACGATCGCTATGCAGAAGCAAATAAAAGATTTACGTGATGAAGTCTCTTCTGAAAAACAAAAAGTTTCGGATTTAAACAAAAATAAAATAAAAGAGGAGAGAGATATTTTGCAAAAGGAAGTTGATAGTTTAAATACAGTAGTTTCAATACAAAATCAAATTATTGCAGATAGAGAAAAGCAAATTACAAAAGAAAAAGCCGATGCAAAAACAATAGCCAATAAAGCAAAAAATGATGGCAAAGCAGAAGCATTGGTAAGCATTGTAAATTCATACAAAAACCAACCGTTTGATGACTTAATAGAATCTTCAACCAAAGAATCTGTAGCTCGTGATATGAAACTTGTAAATAATTATCCGGAAGTAAATTCTGTTTTAAATGATTTACAGACTTATTTCAATGCATTGGAATTACTCTCAAAAAAATATGATACCGTCCAAACCAAAAATGCTCAAATACAGTTAAGCCATATCAAGCGCGAATCTAAAATGCTTGTTACACTCAAAGACGATGTTGATTTATACCAGGATTTCAATGATGCATTCAAGAAAACAATCGTAAAAATTATGACTATAGATAATTCTAAGTGGGCTGGTGATGATGAAGGAATACAAAAATCAAAATACAATGACATCATTACGATTCTGGCAAATTATATGTACAATTATTATGATTACAATAATTATCCATATTTGTCTGATCTTGTAATTGAAATTATCAAACGAAAACAACCCAATGCCGATGCTGACATCTCCGATTTATTAAAAAAATTAGAGTAAAACATGAAACGGCTGGTAATTATTCTATTTGCTATAGTTGCTGCGATTGCTGCAAACAGCCAAAATTACATTCAGGATGGCGACCGCTGTTTTGACAACAGCGATTATGATTGTGCCATCACCCACTACAATAATGCATTTAAATATGCAACCGGCAAGGACAAGCAGATTGCCGAAATAAAGCTTACCCGGGCCAAATGGTGCGCTGATCATATCAAAACTGCTAATCAGGCATTTGCTGCTAAAAATTATTCAGCTGCTAAAGATGAATATCAAAAAGTTTTAGACAGTAACCCGAAAGACAATTATGCACAATCTCAAATTGGAAAATGTAATAAGGCTACAATTACAGAACCTAATTCTTATCAATCCAGCGTTTCTAAAAAAGAAACAACTAATTGGAATAATAATCCAACTACGTCAACATTGAAAACAGAAGGTAAATTGAGAAGCAGTGATTCACCATATTCAAATATTATAAAATATATTCCTAAGGGCGCTAAGGTTGAAGTACTTGAGAATAAAGGAAGCTATTGGAAAGTCTATTACGATGGTAAAATCGGTTATTTAAATGAGGTATACCTGAATATTACTGAGAAAATATCCACATCACCAAGAGCAGAGAATAAACGGGCTGTAGAATCGACTTCAACAAACAATAATCGTTATAACGCAATTACAACAACCTTAAAAATGCAAGGTAAATTAAGAAGCAGTGATTCACCTTATTCAAATATTATAAAATATATTCCCAAGGGGGCTAAGGTTGAAGTACTTGAGAATAAAGGAGATTACTGGAAAATCTATTATGATGGTAAAACTGGTTATTTAAATGAGTTGTACCTGAATATTACTGAGAATACATCCACATTACCACGAGAAGAGAACAAACGGGCTTTAGAATCGACTTCAAAAAACAATAATCGTTATAACGCAATTACGACAACCTTGAAAATGCAAGGTAAATTAAGAAGCAGTGATTCACCACATTCAAGTATTATAGAATATATTCCTAAGGGGGCTAGGGTTGAAGTCCTTGAGAATAAAGGAGATTATTGGAAAATCTATTACGATGGTAAAACTGGTTACTTAAATGAGATGTACTTAAATATCAAAAACACTATGACGTTAATGAGAAAATAAAAACGGTACCCAAATTTATATGCAAAATAGACGAAATATCAGTAAACAATGTGGATGGTGACATAACAGTTTTTTAAAAATAAAAAAAAGATGAAAAAAATTTCAGTACTCATTTTTGTATTTCTTACCACAATTTCTGTTTACAGTCAATCCTACCTTCAGGATGGCGACCGCTGTTTTGACAACAGCGATTATGATTGTGCCATCACCCACTACAATAATGCATTTAAATATGCAACCGGCAAGGACAAGCAGATTGCCGAAATAAAGCTTACCCGGGCCAAATGGTGCGCTGATCATATCAAAACTGCTAATCAGGCATTTGCTGCTAAAAATTATTCAGCTGCTAAAGATGAATATCAAAAAGTTTTAGACAGTAACCCGAAAGACAATTATGCACAATCTCAAATTGAAAAGTGTAATAAGGTACTAAATCCACCAAAACTACGCAAAGCTACAACTGCTGAGCTCACAGATATCTGGAACAATAAGTATGGTGTTATGCCGGAACGCCGTCAAAAGTTAATTGCTGCAGGAATAGATCCTGAGGATGCTCAAAAACGTATAAATAACGGGGAGGGCAAGCCTGTTTCAGAGAATAGGCAGGCAATTACTTTAGACGTCTCAAATCAAAATATTTCATTTCCTTCAGGTGGGGGTAATAAAACTATCTATGTGAATACTAATGCAAGATATTTTCAGATTTTTTATTTACCATCATGGTGCAAAGTAGAGAACAAGTATCAAAATTCTTTCTCACTGGTTTGTTATGATAACACAACTGAATCATCACGTTCAGATTGGTTTAAGATACTTGCAGGTGAAAGGGAAGTTAGAGTTTATGTTAGCCAAGCTGGTATTGTTAATTCTTCTACTCAAAAAAAGCAGAAAAATACTTTAAAAAAAGTTAGAGGATGCTTTAACTGTCCAAAAGCTAATTATACATGGGGTATAACCGCAGGCTATGTGCAGAAATCTTTCGGGTATAAAGATGGAATTCAATTAGGTCTGCGCATAGATCCCTTATTCAGATATGGATTTGGACTAAATATGGGGGTGATTTTTGAAGGCTATACACAAAACTCATTTTCACTTAATGAGGAAATAATATTTGAGCAATTTGCATTGAATATACCTTTTCACTTGGAATACCGGCTTAATTTTTCAAAATGGTTTAATGTGTTTGCTTATGGCGGGGCAGGAATTAATTTTGTGACAGATTCCTCATCTGAAGGTTCCTCGTGGCCAACCACAATTGAATATGGTGGAGGATTAAGGATCAACCACCTTCAGTTCAATATAGGCAAGAGTTTGTATTGGGGTAATTTAAAAAATGTTCATGACTTCAGGACACCCCGTGAATCTTATCAAGATTTAATTTTTTCTGTTTCTTATATGTTCTGATGCTCTTGGAGTACTGCGATGGTCAAACAAACTGGACAAAAATCTACTAACGTAAAATTTCTATACGATGAAGTGATCTGGCAGATCATCAAGTGCTGAATTGAAAACTTTGTTTTTATTTGATTATCCCGGCCTAATCCATTCCACCTGATCAACCCGCAGGCAAGAATTCTTTATTCAGCAATTTTCACAGGATCCCAACATAAAAACCGGCCCCTTCCGAAGCCGGTTTTTAATTGTACCCACCGGGTTTTAACCCAGCAGCACCGTTCCGCCCCACGCGGTATCCGAGACCTGGGTTTTGGTGGTATTGCCACCGATGGCGGCGAGGGCGAGAAAGAAGGCGAACACCTGCACGCTGCGGCCGTTCCAGCCTTCGGGGGTCTGCAGCTCCGCGCTGCCATCCTCACGGGCGGCGGCCAGGGGGTAGATGCCCGCGATGCCCGATTCGGCGTCGTAGAGGCTTACCATCAGGCGGTCGTCGGTGCGGGCATGCAGGGCGGTGGAGTTGTTGTCCCAGTTAAGGGTAAGGAGATTGGGCGCGGTAAAGACCGGCGTCAGGTTACTGACGGGGGCCAGCTCGCCCTTGCTGAGCATCACCTGAGCGTAATCAATGCTTACGTCAGGGTATTCACCGGTAAAAGCATGCGCCAGGTTGTACGATACGGCAGCATTGTAGGCTGACATACCGTTGGCCAGGGGGCCGAAGCCCGGCTTCACCAGTTCGCCGTTCGCATGGACCAGTTTAACGGCCATGCCAAACCTGCTGCGCTGATTAAGCTGCTTTCCGGTTTTGGGGTTCGACACTGAGGCGGGCCTGATTCTCATTACACCCCTGCCCTTCCAGCTGCTGCCGACAACATTGCCGACGCGTCCGGAAAATCTACCATGGATTCCTTGATTGTAAGTAGCCATGTTTTTTTTGTTTTAGATTTCGTCCGTTACTCTTTTTCACGGCGCTACATGTCCCGTTTCAATTTTGGGGCAAGTTTCTTTTTCAACTGAAATTTTCATTCCTTTGCATTCCCCTGTCGGGAAATGGCATAAATCCGCCGGACAGGCCGCTGACATCCGCGTGCAAACGGATGCAAAAGGACGCAAACGGATGCAAAAGAAGGCCCAAAATGGTCTTAAGCAGGGTTATGATGGGCTTTTGAAAGGGTTTTAAAGCCGGTTTAAACGCCCTTCTCCGTCTCGAACCAATCATAGCTTTGGTACGGAGCAATCACGGAGGAATCACAGACAGTTCAGCAGGCTGTTTGTAAGCGGAAAAGCCACTGAAAAAATGGCAGCATTTTGTAAATTTGTTGTGTACACCGGAATGATGTATTGTAAACCGGGAATCAGCATGTCATGGAAAAACAACTGGATTTCATAAACCGCATGCTGCTGAAGGACCTGAAGCCATCGCAGACCGCCGGATGGATTCCCGACCAGTTCAGGGATTTGCTGGATAAGCTGAAGGTGGTCCCCCTGATGTTTCCGGCCAGGTGGGAATACCGGTATGAACCTCCCCTCACGCCTGCTCATCGCTATTACACGGCCCTGACAGAAAGTGACTGTAACCGCTGTTACAACCATGCATATACCGAATTGCACGCATCGGGCAGCGACATGGAAAGGGAATACCTGGTGCACCACCTGCTTGCATGCACCCTGAGCCCCCTGCTGCGTGAATCGGCGCTTGCCCTGGACAGGATTAACGAAGGAAGTAGGGATCCGGTAGCGGGCATTCCGGATCACTGGCAGCAGCCCGATCCGGTTTATATATACGGACTGATGAAAACAGCCCTGATCTGCCTTTACCTCAACATTCAGGAACTTTACCGCGATTATGTTAGGGACGGGCTGATGGATGAAGCCGGGCTGAGGAAACTCTATTTCAAGGAATCCATGCCGGCCGATTCCCTGATTCACCCCCGCGACCCTAAGCTGCAGCCCATAGTGGCTGTGGCACCTTCAGGACCGAATCAGCAATCCGGACTCAATCCTGTAAACATGGCGGAAGCAGGGACTATGCTCCGCAAACTGCTGGTGAATGAGGCGTTGTTTTATGAGGTCATCAGTTTGCTGAAGGAATATGGGGTGATTGACGAAAACAACCACTACATCCCCAACCGGCAGCAGAACAATGCCCGCTGCCTGGCCGTGACATGTGATCTGATGGTAAGCAAAAAGGGTTTTTTCAGAAACAGCCACCCGGAGCTGAAGAAAAAAAACCTCAAGGAACATGAGCTGCTGAAGCTCCTGTACGATTTCTTCGGTCACGACCTGAGGGATACCGGAAAGAAGCTGACAGCGGAACAAAAAGAGCAGGTGCGTCGGAAGCTGCCCTGGCTCGATCGGTTGTTCCCCGCATCCCGGTATTAATCCGTGATCAGGCCGGGTTAGTCCCCCGGGCCGGGGGGATTTATTCCCGTTATTTTTCATTATCATTGATAATCATGCTATTACACAAGGGATTAACCCGATGCGGTTAATCCCTTTTTTGCTGTATTAGTTTTGCTGCATTCCTGAAAATCAGGATGACTTTAGCGCTAAGGTCCATTTTCGAACTTGCTTTGAATGTAAGCCGGATGGACGATAATATGAGTACCGGGGCATTGCCTAAAACTGTAACTGATGAACAGTACAGTTATGGAAAACTTTTACAACTGGCACGTGAACTTGCCATTGAGTTAGGAATGGTGCATACATTTTTGCATCAGGCTATATCTTGCTGCAAGGCTGCTCCGGAGCCGGAGTGGATCAATTCAGCCATGGTGGCCCGAATGCTGGGCATCAGCCCGCGCACGCTGGCAAACCTGCGCAGCAAAGGCATCGTGAAAAGCTACCGATTGCATGGAAAGTTGTATTACAAAACCAGTGAGGTCAGATTGCTGCCGGGGTTTAAACCGGGTTGAGCCAGGCCCCGTCTCACGGATTTTGTTTCCGGGAGAACCAGGATGAAGTTACCGGGTTCGGAAGACAACAGAATACTGCTACTGGCCATTTTCCTGCACCATCTCATGAGTGCCTTGTAAATGATCTGACCGGCCGGGAAGGTGCCGGATTGGCCGGGTTGATGAAATCCCCGTTTATGATCTTCCGGATTTCTATATCAAAAAGGTTTCAGAAAAACCTGATCTATACTAAAGTTGTCTACAATATACTGTTGAAAATTAAATCATGCTTGTGAATAAGTTAGATAAGTATCTCTGGTAATAATCACTATATTTGCGTATGTCATTTGAATGACCAATATTTTCTTTTTTTAATTAATGTTTTGCAAACAAGTTGATCTTTTTTAAAAGAAAGGAGGTAGTCAATAGCGGAATGTAAAAAATGAAATCTGATTGTCCGGGGAAATGATCAACCGGATAAAGCCTCAAAACAACCAAGTAAATAAATTATTCAACTTAAAAAAAAATCAAACAATTATGAATCTCATTAAAAACGCAGACAGGAATCTGATTCCTGCAGGATTTCTAACCAAATTTCAAAACACTTTCAAACATGGAAAACAAAAACTTAAAACTCAACCTGCTTACCTTTGAATTTCCCAAAGAAAAAACAACCCTTTACTTTTCGGAAACCCCTTCGGAATACAGCCGGAAAGTACATTTCACCAATTACCCCGAAGGCATAGAAACCCTCTTCCCAGGCATAACAACCGACAAAAGCAGGGCACTCTACACCACTTTCGGTGAGCCTGCCGAAGGATTTCTCCCTCTTTCCCTTTCGTTAACTCCGGCAAATTATCCGTTACTTAAAAAGCTAAGCGTCAGATACCTCCGGTATTATTTCCGGAAGATTCACGGTTTGCTGCTGAAGGATGGTTTTGTGGATGAGGTTCAGGTGTGGCTGCCTGTCGTGGAAATGCAAACGGAACAATGGGATCTGTTTGAAAGATTTTCCGTAAAGGTGCAGTTTTGCCGGGTAAGTAACTTTCCGGAACTGGTCATCAGCTACGACGGAACTTCAAAAGTTCTGAAAACGACGGTATCCGTTGTTATTGCAGATTACGGGGCCGATAAGCTGAAGCGGGTTTACCACAAAAACCGGCTTTCGCATTACGAACATCTGGTTGCCGGAGGCTTTTGTGAATTTGACCAGGCCCATCCCGTGCTGAACGCTCAACTTTCCAATGCCCTGGGTTATCCTCCGGATATTCCGAAACAGGAAAACGCCTATCCGAAACACCTGGAGAAAATCAGGCAATTTATCGGCCGTTACCTCGTGAAGGATGAGCTCAGGAAACTATTCCGTTTACATTCCGCTGAGTTGTACGCGATGCCCCCCGCGCTGTGCAGTAGGACCTCCTCCAACAGCAACCAACTGCTATTCGGCGGGCGGCAGACGAACAGGGTGCCGTTTTCCGGCCTGAAAACAGCCGGACCCTTTCAACCGCCCAAGTGGAAGAGCATTCAGTTGTTTTACATCTTTCACCGGGATGATAAAAAGGTGGCCTTCGACCTGCACGAAATGCTGACCAAAGGGACCGGAAACTATGCGGGCCTGAGCAGTTTTGTCAAAATCAACGCCCATGTGCAGCCCGGATTCAGCATAGTTTTCAACAGTTCAACCGACCCCGTATCCGAGGTGCAAGCTGCGTTGGAGCAGAAAGATCTGAATCCTGATATCAGGTATATAGCAATTTACCTCAGCCCCTGGGGCAAGTATGAAACCTCACCTGCATTGCGCAGGAATTATTACCGTATGAAGGAGTTACTGCTCAGATACGGAATGACCATGCAGGCAGTTGAAACCCAAAAGGTGAGTAACCGCAACGGATATTTTCATTACAGCCTGACAAACATTGCCCTTGCCATGCTGGCAAAACTCGACGGTATTCCCTGGCGATTGAGTGTTCCGGGCAAAGGCGAGCTGATCATAGGGGTGGGGGCCTTCAGGCATCCGGCCACCCGACTGCAGTACCTGGGCAGCGCGTTCAGCTTCGACAATACCGGCAGTTTCAACCGCTTTGAGCACTTTATGAACCATGAGACCCGTCTGCTGGCCGGTTCCATAATCCACGCCGTACGCAAGTTTGTTTCCCATAACCAGGGCATCGAAAGGCTGATCATTCATTTTTACAAGACGATGAGCCAACGGGAACTGAACCCCATTATGGAAGCCCTTTATAAGCTTGAACTCAATATCCCTGTATTTATCGTAAGCATCAATAAAACGGAATCGCGCGACCTGGTGGCCTTCGATATGGACTCACCCGGGCTGATGCCCCGCTCGGGTACCTGTCTCAGCATCGGCAAAAACCGCTACCTGCTCTTCAACAATACCCGTTACGAAAATGAAGCGGTGAAGCTGACCGACGGTTATCCCTTTCCGCTGAAGCTCTCCATTGACTGTACCGACCCCTCACGCCTCGACGAAATGCAGATTACGGCCGGACTGATCGAACAGGTTTACCAGTTCAGCCGCCTCTATTATAAATCGGTGCGCCAGCAGGGGCTGCCGGTTACCATCAAGTACCCTGAAATCCTCGCCCGTATGCTGCCTGAATTCTCCGGCAACGGTATCCCTGAATTTGGGTTGGATACGCTGTGGTTTCTTTAGTTTTCCCCCTGATATACATCTGGTAGCCCTTCAGCATGACTTAGTGTTGTCGCTTTCTGATACGAAAGCATATCGTGAATTTTTTACCTGCTTTACGCGCTTTGGCATTGAAGCGGTTTTTGTGCAATTACGGATAATCTTCATGTCGGTACCTCTTTTACCGTATTACATGTTTTTCCAGGTTTTTTGCAGAAGGAGTTGGCGTTACTGTGTATTTATTGTGGTGAACACTCAGAATTTGGATTAAAATCCTAATATTCACTTACATCAGGCCGGTGTGGAAGAAACGTCAGGTCGTTTTTGAAAAACATCAGGTCCTGACTACTGCCGCACTGAACGTCAGAAATCAGGAAGCCGGAAACCATTGCCAACAAACTTTTTTTGGCGACAACCTATAACAAAATTAAGACTTGGTATAACTGATATTTTCCTTACGTGTGAATAAATCTTTAAATAAGATTTGTATAGTAATCTTATTTTTGTATATTTGCGAAATTAAACCACTATTAAATGGCTTTACTACCATATTCAGAAGAACAGGTTCTTGACCGGTTAAGATTTGAGAACCCCTGGTGGGTGACCGGAACAGTAGAAGATTATTACACTTCCATGCAAAGGAGGTTGTATTTCGACTTGTTTATGCCGCTCATTACAGAGACAGACGTCAGAAGAGCCGTAGTTTTAATGGGACCGCGAAGAGTCGGGAAAACGGTAATGATTTATCATGCTGTTCAGCATCTGCTTGAAAATGAAGTTGATCCCTTGAAAGTAGCTTATATTTCCATTGAAACACCCATTTACAACAATATTGGTTTAGAGCAGCTTTTCAGCTTTTGCCGAAGGGCGACCAAACAGGAAAGCCCCAAAGGATGGTATATCTTCTTTGACGAAATTCAATACTTAAAGGATTGGGAGGTGCATCTGAAGTCGTTGGTTGACAGCTATCCCCATACCCGCTTCGTGGTTTCGGGGTCTGCCGCTGCTGCTTTACGGCTTAAGAGTAATGAGAGCGGAGCAGGACGCTTCACAGATTTTATGTTGCCACCCCTGACCTTTAACGAGTTTCTTCATCTGAAACAATTAAACAGACTCATCACAGAGGCAGGTATGGACTGGCAGGGCAGCCTGACAAAATTCTACAGCACCAATAATATCAACGAGCTTAACAAGCATTTTTTAGACTACATCAATTATGGTGGTTATCCGGAAGTCATTTTTTCAGAAAAAATTCAGAGCAACCCCGGCCGGTATATCAGAAGCGATATTATTGACAAAGTGTTGCTGAGAGACTTGCCCAGCCTTTACGGGATTAGAGATGTGCAGGAGCTTAACTCGTTATTTACTGCTATTGCATATAACAGCGCCGGCGAAATAAGTCTTGAAGAACTAAGTAAAAATTCAGGAGTTCAGAAAAGCACCATTAAACGTTACATAGAATATTTGGAAGCCGCATTTCTGATAAAGGTCGTTCATAAAATTTCGAATAAACCCAAACAGTTTCAGCGCGCTACACAGTTCAAGATATACCTGACCAATCCCTCATTGCGAAGCGCGTTGTTTGCTCCCCTGCAACCGACTGACCCGTTTATCGGCAATATGGTTGAGACGGCTATTTATGCGCAGTGGCTTCACAGAGAATGGTTTACTCCTTACTATGCGAGGTGGCAGAAAGGAGAAGTTGATATGGTTAAACTTGATGACAAAAATTTCAAACCTCAATGGGCTGTGGAAATAAAATGGAGTAATCAGTATTTTGAAAAGCCCGGAGACTTAAAACCGCTGTTACAGTTTTTAAAGGACAACGACTTACAAACTGCCTTAGTGACAACCATTGACAAGGAAGGAACTAAAGAAATAGATAACTTAACACTGAAATATGTTCCTGCATCGGTATACGCATATACAGTTGGTAAGAACACTATTTTACAAAAACAAAAGCGCAACATGTGACACAGTATGCCAGTCGCCAACAAATAAGAATTAGAAGCAGTCGCTGCACTAAAGTAACATCGCAGCTGCGATAAATGTGTGACTGCGATTTAAGAAAGTATTGTGCCTCATGCTAATTCAACACTGACAACATTGACAAAATGAAAGATAGACTTAGGAATATTTTTACTTTTTTAACCGAAAACAGAGAATTCAACCATGCATTACAAGACAGGTTTTATAAATCGGTTATTTCCCCATACAACGAAACAAAAGAAAAAGTTGTATCACTGCTTTATCATATAGCGAATACTCAAAGCCAACCAAAAATTGACAGTCTTGCAGGTTTTTACAAAAGCATATTTCATGACACCCATTGCATGACTTCAATGAAGAGATTTATTGACAAAATAAATCCGAACCAACCATTAACCTTTGACAGCCTTTACAATGGAATGAAAAATCAAGACGGATGGGGGGAAAAGACAGCCGCACTATTTTCAAAAAGCATTTTTCAATTGCACAACGGACATTACGCTGATAATCTGAAAATATGGGATGATGTTCCTAAAACTATTACCGGGATGGACAATTTTTATTTGCCGGTTGATGCTGTAATAATTGCCATTTTTAAAAAGTTAGACAGTTCAATAAAATGGGACTTTGACAAAGTGAACATGACTCTTAAAGCCGGTTATAGCGGACAAGAAATTGAAGTTTGGGATGATTTATGGTTTTGGGGTTTTATAACTCAGAATGGATCGGGTGACAACAGAAATTTTGAATGGAATGAGAATAAATATTGGGCTTTAAAGGAGAGTGACAAAAATCCGGAGACAATAAAAACCATTAAATCAAAGGCACATGACTTTTTGAGTTTATTGGCAATTGACAATTGACAGAAAAGAAGCATGAAGGCAAAGCGAAGACAGTTATCATTCGGGCGGAAAGTGGTAATTTGAAGGGCATTCCAACAAAAAACTACCTCCTAAGCTGACAGTGAATCTCTCCGAAATCGCCTCATCCGGATAGCTGCAAAACACTGTGGATCAGCATAAGGACAAAGCTATATGAAAAGAACATTTTTATACCTAATTTTACACTGGTGACTTTTTCGTCATTTGCCCAAACCGACAAAAAGTCAACTGATAATTCAATGTAGCAACGCCTATGCAAATTACATACGGACTTATTACTACTCAAAACATTTACACTTTTATTCTTTTAGACCAATTTGAAGGCAAGACGTGGCAAGTGCAGTGGTCTACTGAACCGGAAAAGCAGGGAGTTATACCAATACAATAATAGCAAAAATGAAATATGCACTCGTAAATAATATCAAGACAGAAGCTCAGAAGGGGTTAAAAGGTTACTGCCCTAATTGTTCGTTAGAATTGACTGCGAAGTGTGGCGATTATAAAGTACATCATTGGTCACATAAAAAGACAATAAACTGTGACCCATGGTGGGAAACGGAAACAGAATGGCACAGGAACTGGAAAAATCATTATCCTGCAGACTGGCAAGAATTTTCATTTGAAGATCCAAAGACAAACGAAAAGCACATTGCCGACATACAGACAGTGCACAATCTTGTCATAGAATTTCAACATTCTAACATCGATCCCAAGGAAAGGATTAACAGAGAATTGTTCTACAAAAATATTATTTGGGTTGTTGATGGTACACGTTTAAAACGAGACTGCAGTCGATTTTTGAAATCTTTTAAAAATTTTAAGAAAACTGAAAAGAAAGGACTTTTCTTTGTGGACTACATTGACGAAGTATTCCCTAAAAATTGGTTGAATAGTTCAGTTCCAGTACTTTTTGACTTTAAAGGAATAGAAGATCTAATCGACAATACTGACATACGACATAATTTATATTGTTTATTTCAGGTAAGAGTTGGCCGATACTCACTAGTTGCGGAAATTCCTAGAAAAGCTTTTATTGGAACAACCATAAATGGTGAATGGATAACGAGAAGTAAAAACTTTATTGAAAGCCTTATACCCCCAAAAAACCAACCAATACAAAATCAAAAAATTAAAACAAAGCCAAAACATAGAGAAGGCACACATTATTACGACCAGAAAAAGGGTAAATTAGTAAAAAAGTGGCGTTTTTAACATGCACTGACACAAGATAATCAAGACAACAATAACAAATGAAAATAAAGTGGCTTGAACCCACGACATACATTGGTATCATGCGGGGTGACATTGGTTAATTCAAACTCAGTTTTCAAATCAGGCTCTTGAGCTTAGTCGGCAGTTTTGTTCTCCGGAATCTGCCACTTAACCAGAAACTAAGCCGTTATATCAGAACCTGCAGCCGAAATATTTCAGGAATGATGATTTCTGGGGTTGTTTTAATCACAAGCTTACGGATTTTTACCGGAAAGGTAAAGGCATCAATTCGTGAGGTATGAAATTGATAATAAGCAGGTACTTGTTGTTAATTTTTTAAAGTTCAGGCCATGGTTTATCCGGGTTTTTGATAAATTTACGCACCTGAAATGGCTTTTCTGGCTTTTAGGTTATGAAATATCAAAATTGACAATTTCATATAATTGAAAATTAGCGTATTAATATCAGCATTATAACCCGGATGGAAAAAAAGTTCACTGACAGATGGAATGAGGTATGCTTCCTGCTTTCGGAAAGTATCAAGCAGAATATTAGTGAAGAGTCTTTTGAAAAGAATGTTATTCAGGCGCTCATGGAACTTGAGTGGAAGAGACATCAGGGTAATATTGAAGTGAGGCCGTCGTATCCTATCGGAGCCGCCAAAAGTCTTATTCCTGACCTGGTAATTAAAGGGGATGATAAGCGAAGATTATTTGTAGTTGAAATAAAGCAGCCTGCGGTTCATTTGAGTAAAAGAATTCAACAACAGCTTTTTTCCTATATGCGTCAGCTGAAACTTGAATACGGAATTCTTATAGGGCAGGCGATTCAGATATTTTATGACGGAGACCTTGTAAAACATGATGATCCTGTGTTGCTTGAAACTATTGCTTTTGAGAAAAACAGTCCCAGGGGAATTCAGTTTGCCGGGCTTTTCAGCAAGGAAGGATATAACGCCGAATCCCTGAGAGAATATACGTTGCGGGCCATTCAGCAGATCAAAAGGGCTGAAAACTACAAATTGCTGCTTCAGAAGATCACTTCAGATCAATATATAATAACAGTTAGTAACCTGATAAAACAGAACCTGGTCGGCGATTATGAGGAAGAACTCCTTGATTCGGTATTATCAGGTGTGGATATCAAAATCAGGATTAAGGAAAATGATAACAGCCGCGTGATAGTACCCAAGGCCGATAGGGGTTCAAAGAAATTACCACTCAATCCGGAGAAGCTGCAGATTGAACTTGTGCCGGATGATGAAGAATTATTCAGAAGAAATCTCCTTCAAAACGGAATTGCCTATATTACCAGTTATTATAAAGATGGGTCCCGGCAGACACGGGAATGGAAAGTCAGGTGGCTTAAGGAAGATTCTTCCATAATGGGGAATCTGAGATCACACAGGGAAATAAGAAACGGCGAATGGCAGAAAAGGGGCATTGTCAGGGTGGTGGTTTCACTGAACAAAGATTATTTAATTACAGGATAAGGCCCTGAATGGTTCTGTAAAACCAAATTCAAATGGTCATGATAAGTCCGGATTTTTTATAAAGCAATTCAGAATCCGGTTGATTTGATTGCCCTGTTTTTAAAAGAATGCACCTGTGATTGCTTTATAAGCGGCACCTTGCTATGAGTAGTAATCTGCTCATATCAGGTGGTAAAAAAGGTGAGTTTTTATTATGCTCATATATGAATATCAGATAGTTGAAATACAATTTTACAATATAACCAGCAGGAGTAATGCTGCGTAAATGATTGGATTATGACACTACATGAAGCGATTATCCGGCTACTGAAACAAACAGGCCGCGCTATGAGCACCCGAGAAATAGCGGATGCCCTGAACAGGAATAAATGGTATGAAAAGAAAGACAGGTCAGCCATTACTGACTTTCAGATTCATGGACGTACCCGGAATTATCCTCAGTTTTTCGACAGGAACGGATCGATGGTATCCTTAAGGGGAATGCCGGTATCATCGGTGAAAACAAATGCGCCAAAAACTGAAAATAAAACACAGACTCTCAGGCAGGTTGATAAAACGTCTGACAGGGGTTTACTTCTGAAAATACTGATGAATGAAAAGAATTTCAGAATTGCCGGCAGCATTGATGACAAGGTACCTGACACGCCGGGATTGTATTGTATCCGGATAAGCAATCCGGAATTGCTGCCACCACTTTTTGCTCAGCACCTTAAGGAACGCGGTCATAATATCCTTTATATAGGGATTGCCACTACTTCGCTGAACAAGCGATTTCTTGGTCAGGAATTGCGTGCCCGGGGACATGGCACTTTCTTCAGGGGAATAGGTGCGGTGCTGGGATACAGGCCACCCAAAGGTAGCCTCAGGGACAAAGCAAATAAGAGCAATTATACTTTTGCAGCAACCGATGAAAAGGCCATTATTGCCTGGATAAACAAGCACCTGATGGTGAACTGGGTTGTTTTCAATGGTGATTTTGAAGATACCGAAACCCAACTTATCCGGGAATACCTACCGCTGATGAATACAGCCAAAAACCCGGCAGTTCTGGAAGAATTGGCTGTATTGAGGAAAGAATGCCGTAATATTGCGAATGGAACAGACGTATTTTAATTATAGACTTAATATTCATAACAATGGAATCTTTCGACTCAACAAAAAACAGTCTTTACGAAATATTAAAAGCGGTAAAAACCGGAAAAATTCAGTTGCCTGATTTTCAGCGCGGATGGGTGTGGGACGATAACCGCATCAAAGGCATTTTAGCCAGCATTGCAAAATCTTTCCCGATTGGAGCTATTATGTTGCTTGAAACAGGGAATAGTAGTGTGAAATTTAAAACTAAACCGGTTGAAGGGGTAGTGTTGAATGATGGTACCAAACCTGAAATGCTTATTCTTGATGGACAACAACGCATAACTTCATTATACCAGGCAATAGTTTCGAATAGAGTTGTAGTAACCCGTAATGATAAGGGTTATGAACTTAAAAGATGGTACTATATTGACATGGCTAAAGCCCTGGACGAATCACTTGATCTGGAAGAGTCCATTATATCGATAAATGAAAATAAGCAGGTAACCGCAAATATCGGACGGGATATAGTTCTTGATTTATCAAAACAGGAATATGAATTTGATAAACTGATGTATCCGGTATGTCTGGTTGATGAATGCGACGATTGGTATATGAAATACCAGGAATATTATAATTATGACCGCGAGAAAATAATTTTCTGGAATACATTCAAGAACAAAGTTCTCAAGAGTTTCGACAATTATATGTTGCCGGTAATTGTGATGAAGAAGGAGAATCCAAAAGAAGCAGTTTGTCAGGTTTTTGAGAAGGTCAATACAGGAGGCGTTTCATTGACTGTATTCGAGTTGCTCACGGCCACTTTTGCCTCAGAAGAGTTTGATCTGAAAGAGGATTGGTTGAAAAACAGGAATCAACTCAGGGAGCATAAGGTTTTATTCAATGTAAACAATACTGATCTGATTCAGGCTATAACGTTGATTGCTACTTATTATAAAAAACAGGATGCAATAAAAACCGGAATTACCGGCGAAGATATCCCGGCAGTTAGTTGTAAAAGAAAGGAGATGTTAAATCTTTCACTAACTGATTATTTAAAATACAGAGAGCCGATTGTAAATGGTTTCATTAAAGCTTCCATGATTTTGATTGAGAACCACTTATATAGTTCTCGTGATCTTCCGTATAATACGCAGTTGATTCCACTTTCTGCTATCCTGGCTGTACTTGGCGATAAAATCGACAATATAGGAAACAAGCGTAAATTGATGCAATGGTTCTGGTGTGGTGTTTTTGGAGAATTATACGGGTCAGCAAACGAGACCCGCTATGCACTCGACCTGCCCCAGGTTACAGAATGGATTTTAAAGGATGGGCCTGAACCAAAAACAATTTATGACGCAAATTTTGTTCCCTCCCGTTTGCATACGCTGAGAACACGAAACAGCGCAGCATATAAAGGAGTATATGCCCTTTTAATGGAAGATGATACAAAGGACTGGTTATCAGCTACAAAAATCGATTTGTTGACCTATTATTCGGAAGCTATTGATATTCATCACATCTTCCCGGTTGCATGGTGCGAAAAAGCAGAGAATAATATTCCCAGAAAAGATTTCGATTGTATAATAAATAAAACACCTCTTTCGGGCCGCACCAACCGGATTATCAGTGGAGATGCACCATCAAAATACCTTAGCAGGATTCAAAAACATGCAGGGGTTGACAATGAAGATTTTATTAAGATCCTTAAATCGCATGTACTTGAGCCTGTTTATATGCAAACCGATGATTTTTACGGTTTTTTCAACAACCGTAAGGAACAGATTCTGCAAAGAATTGAAAAAGCAATGAATAAACAGATCCCCAGAGATTTAATAATAGAGGAAGGCATTCTGATTGAAGAAGAAATTGAAGAAGTAACATCATAATTTTTGCCATGTTCTCTGTCTTCATCGATTCCTTGATGCAGTGAAGGAATATCGGGGTGCAGAAAATGTAAATCTGCTTAGATTTGCTTTGATTTACCTGACAATACAATAATTTGATGAACAAGCCCGCCCTCATACAAAAAATAAAATCCCTCGAAGGCCTCACCAACGCCGAAAAATCTGACCTCATCAACCTGCTTAACCAAACCAAAAAGTACGGGTTGGTGTGGGAAGATAAACCCGAAGATGTTGAGGATCAAAAATCCTGATTTTGGAAACAATGATGACTTTTTAATGGAACCGTTGACTTATAGAATAATATTTGAGTAAAAACAACAAAATGCCAACACAGAGATAAAACATTTGGCCGTCAGTGAATTA
>CALGIG010000028.1 GCA_937915865.1 uncultured Prolixibacteraceae bacterium
TAGGTTTTTATTGACCAATTTTGTTTGATTGGTTGATCTTGTTTGTGGTATGAAAGCCGGCCAGAGGGTCGGCTTTTCTTGTTTTGCAGAGAAAGGGGCACTCAATACCAAAAATAAAAAAACCGCCTTTCGGCGGTTTTTTCTATCCTAAATAAGTTTTAAGTAATTTACTTCTTGAAGTGTGACGTAGCCGGCGAATAGCTTTTTCTTTAATTTGTCGAACCCTCTCACGAGTCAAACCAAACCGCTCTCCAATTTCCTCCAAAGTCATTTCCTGGCAACCTATTCCAAAAAACATTCTGATAATATCACTTTCCCGTTCGGTAAGCGTTGCTAATGCACGTTCAATTTCCCGGGCCAACGACTCCATCATCAAAGAACGGTCAGCATTTGGAGAATCATTATTAATAAGTACATCGAGTAAACTGTTATCTTCACCTTCAACAAAAGGTGCATCAACTGATATATGACGACCTGAAACACGAAGGGTATCCGCTACTTTATCAGCAGGAAGCTCTAAAGCATCAGCAAGCTCTTCAGGCGAAGGTTTACGCTCATTTTCCTGCTCAAATTTTGAGAAAGCTTTGTTAATTTTATTTAGTGAACCAACTTGGTTTAACGGCAAACGGACAATACGTGATTGCTCAGCCAATGCCTGCAAAATCGATTGGCGAATCCACCAAACAGCATAAGAAATAAACTTGAAACCTCTGGTTTCATCAAATTTTTCAGCAGCTTTAATCAATCCCAGGTTCCCTTCATTAATAAGGTCAGGCAAGCTTAGTCCCTGATTCTGGTACTGTTTGGCCACAGAAACCACAAAACGCAGATTTGCGCGAGTTAGTTTTTCCAATGCAGCCTGATCACCTTTTTTAATCCGCTGAGCTAATTCAACTTCTTCTTCAACTGTAATAAGTTCTTCTTTGCCAATTTCTTGCAAATACTTATCCAAAGAAGCACTTTCACGGTTAGTGATCGATTTTGTAATCTTTAATTGTCTCATATACCCTTCAAAAAAATAGCGTGCAAATATAGGCTTTTGAGGTCAATAAATCAAATGGTTTTTTTCTCAAATGTATTGTTTACAATTTAATAACCAACTGTTTGTTTTTAACGTCTATCATTGCCAAAAACATAGTAGGCAACTTCACCATTTGGATAGATTCCTTCAACTAATATTCCTCCGCGTGAATTTTTAATTATTCGTTTTAAATCATCTACATCAGTAATGGCGTTTTTGTTCACTTGGGTAATAATAAAACCCTTTTTTATTCCGGCATCTTTAAATTTACCACTTGAAAGGTCTATTATTTTAACCCCATAACGTAATCCAAGGTCTTCCTTATCCTGATTTGAGATTTCTGCAAATTTCGCACCAAACATATCGCCGGAATCATCACTTCCTTTAACAATATTTGTATCACCGTGTTTGTTACGAAGTGTTACGTTAACTTGTTTCTTTTTATTATCTCTTTTTATTTCAACAACCACTTTATCGCCTGGGCGGTGTTTCCCTATTTGCTCTTGAAGTTCTGCAGTGGAATTAACAGGCACATTATCAACACTAATAATCACATCTTTTTCTTTAATACCAGCGACATCGGCAGCTCCTCCAGAAATTACTTTTCCAATAAACACACCTTCAATCTTATCTAAATTATATTTTTTTGCAACATCGGCATTTACATCTCCAATATTGACATTTAAAAGAGCTCGTTGAACATCGCCATATTCACGTAAATCAGACACAACCTTTTGAACAATATTCGATGGAATTGCAAAAGAATAACCCGAATAAGACCCGGTTTGCGAAGCAATGGCTGTGTTAATACCAACCAGTTCACCACGGGTATTTACCAAAGCTCCTCCACTATTTCCAGGGTTCACTGCTGCATCTGTCTGAATAAATGATTCAATACGCATTTGGTCTGGATTAATTCCAATATCCCGGCTCTTAGCGCTTACAATACCAGCAGTTACTGTTGATGTAAGATTAAACGGGTTTCCAACAGCCAAAACCCATTCACCCAGACGAAGATTATCTGAATTACTAAATTTCAAGGTTGGTAAGCCGCTTGCATCTATTTTAATCAAAGCAATATCTGTTGAAGGATCAGTGCCGATCAATTTAGCTTTGAACTCACGTTTATCGTTCAGCACAACCGAAATTTCATCGGCCTCATCAACAACATGGTTGTTTGTAACAATATAACCATCTGGAGAAATAATCACACCAGACCCAACCCCTTGACGAGCAGGACCTTGCTGAGATCGAGGTCCTCCATCTCCAAAAAAGAAGTCGAAAATATTATTCGTACTGTAATATTCCCCTTTCTGTGTTACCTGTATATGCACTACAGCATGCACAGAATTTTCAGCAGCAACAGTTAAATCAGGCAAATCACCTGTCGATGTTGGTAAACTAGCATATCTCATCGACTGTTCCTGCCTTACAGTGACAGTCTTGGGAGTATCAAAATAACGGGTATAAGCCCATAAAGCAATAAAGCCGCCCATTAGTGCCACCAACAATGTAAATAATCCATTTTTAAAATTTTTCATCTCTTTTTACCTTTTGTTGTTAGAAATTTCTGACTTTTTTATTTTGAATTTTAAAGATAACGCATAAGATTTACATGTGTTTTACAATTTTTATTTCATTTAATTTGTTTAACAGATTTTAACAAAATATTAAACACATGTCATTTGAAGAAATTAAACACATTACATCATTTTCAACTCAAAAGAATTTAGTAGAGTGCATTTTGAAAAGAAGTCTATTTAAATTTTTTCTGGCTATATTTACATGTTAACAATTATAAAATAATGTCGCTGAATTTTTTACGAAAAATTGCAATATCATCTAATATTTCTACCTATTTAAGTCGTACTCTTGTATTTATCACTGTCATTACTACAATTTTAATTGGAGGAATTCTAGTATTTCAGCAAAAAATATATTTTGATAAATTAAGCAATCAAATCAGTAACGAATATATTCAGAACCAAAAATTGTATATCCGGGAAATCGTAAATAACGAACTCGAATACATTCGCCTGCAAAATGATTACTTTAAAAATGAAATTTCAGAAAAAATAAAGCACAATGTCAATCAGGCTTATTTTACAGCGCAAAATATATACTTGAAATTTCGAGGTAAAAAATCAGATGAGGAAATAAAAGCGCTAATTATAGCAACGATTTCATCGCTCAAATTTGATTTGGAATATGAAGAAGTGTTTATTTCAACTCTTGACGGTGTAGGAGTTTTTTATCCCAGGAAACCTGAATTTACCGGAAAACTAATGACAGAATTTAAAGATATTAATGGAACTCCAGTAGTCCAAAAAGAAATTAATCTGCTTAAGGAACATGATGATGGGTTCCTAGACTATGATTTACTTCTAAATTCGAAAGCCGATCTTTCTCCCCGCAAAAAAATAGCGTATGTAAAGAAATTTGGCCATTTCAATTGGTACTTTGGATCCAAACAATATATTGATGATTATTTTCCAAAATTTAAGGATGAAATAGCTCAAAAAATTAGTTCAATCCGCTTTAAACATGGTGGTTATGTTTTCATGAACAACGCCAATGGTAAACCAATCGTAATGGATGGAGCCATTTATAAAGGCAAATTAAACTTGTTGACTGATACAATAGATATAAGGCATCCTATTTTTATGGAAGAGTTAGCTATTTTTCACAAAAAACCCGATGGCGATTTCTTCTCCTATAAATGGAATAAACTCAACGAAAATACTCCTATTGAAAAGTGTTCGTTCGTTAAAGCATTCAAAGAATATAACTGGATTATTGGGGCAGGTTTCTATCTCGATGAAATTGGACAAACAATTGCTAATCAGCAGCAAAACTTGAAGAATGATCAACAGAAAAATATAGGACTGATACTTTTGATTCTTGCGATTTTGTTGTTTTTCGAAGCATTTATCATTTATCATTTTAATTTCAGGTATAAATCAGATTTTGATCGTTTTTTCAAGTTTTTCTTTTCTCTGCAAACAAATCTCAATCAAATTGATGCTTCTGATTTGTTCTTCGACGAATTTAAGCAAGCAGCAGTTGCAGCCAACAAAATGGTAGAATCGCGTCAAGAAATTGAGGAACGGCTAATTGAAGAGCAAAAAAAAGCGACTGAATCCGATCGGTTGAAATCGGCATTTCTTGCCAATATGTCGCATGAAATCCGAACACCAATGAATGCTATCATTGGATTTTCTGAATTACTCGAAGACAGTAATCAAGATACTGAAGATAAAACTCTGTTCGTAAAGCTGATTCGTAAAAATGGCGAAATTTTACTAAATCTGATCAACGATATTATTGATATTTCAAAAATTGAAGCTGATTTGATGGTTATTCGTAAAAAGAATATTCAGATGTATGATTTTATTCAGGAAATAAAAACACATTATGAAGAAACATTGGACGCCAAGCCTGATAAAAATCTAAAATTCAATATTCTCACAAATATTGATAAGAGTTATTTATTCTTTACAGACGAAATAAGGCTTAGACAAGTTTTTGATAATTTAATTGGAAATGCCATAAAATTTACTCATTCCGGTTCAATTACAGTTGATATATCGAAACACGAGGATTCTATTCACTTCAAATTTTCTGATACTGGAATTGGCATACCCAAAGAAGAACAATCGGCCATATTCGAACGATTTATTCAAGCCGAGCATAACCAGAATACAAACTATGGAGGAACTGGACTCGGACTTGCTATTTCGAAAAACCTAATTGATTTGTTAGGAGGAAAGCTGGAGCTTGAATCGGAAGTTGGCAAAGGATCTACCTTTCATTTCAAATTACCTATCAATTAAACTTTGGGAACTTCGTACCATTTATTTACTGTTTCTTCGGGCGTATAGTTTTTTATATATTTTATGGCTTCTTCAGCATTAGAGGCAATAAAATACAATTTCCGGTAATTTTCTTTTGCAAATTTCTCCTCATACGATTTTTCAAACTGCCGTAACAAGTCGTCGTAGAAACCATTCGTATTGATAAAAACAACCGCTTTATTGTGATAACTCAGTTGTTTTAACGTTATAACTTCAAGTATTTCCTCCAATGTACCAAAACCGCCAGCCAATGCAATAAAAGCATCAGATAACTCACGCATCTTGTATTTACGCTCCATCATATCTCCCGAAACTATAATTTCGTGTGCATGAACTGAAGCAAGCTTGAAATCATGTAGCTTTTGTGGGATAATTCCGATGGTTTTTGCCCCGTTTTTACCAGCTTCGCGCGTAATAATATCCATTAAACCAACATTCGATCCACCATTTATCAGGCAAAAATTCTCCTTGGCAATTAATTGGGCTAATTGGATTGCTTCCTGAAAATAAACATCAGCAATGGCATTACTTGATGAGGAGAAAACACAAATATTCATCTTTTGAAATTTACGATTTAAAAAATTTCCCATTTACTATTCTGGCAAAGTCACTCAAAATAGTAAATAGAAAATAGTCAAACAGTTAATGTTTTAGGCATCAATATTTGCATAAACAGCATGATCTTCAATAAATTGACGGCGAGGCGGAACCTCATCACCCATCAGCATACTGAAAATATGATCGGCTTCAGCTGCATTCTCAATAGTTACCTGGCGTAACGTTCTTGAATCTGGATTCATGGTTGTTGACCATAACTGTTCAGCATTCATTTCACCAAGACCTTTGTATCGTTGAACATGAATACCTGTTTCTCTTCCTTCACCCCATTCTTCGATGAGCCGCAAACGTTGCTGTTCCGTCCAGCAATATTCTTCACGTTTACCTTTCTTTACTAAATATAACGGTGGAGTTGCAATGTAAACATGTCCACGTTGAATAAGCTCCTGCATAAATCGGAAAAAGAAGGTCATAATCAGAGTTGCAATGTGACTTCCATCAACATCGGCATCGGTCATTATTACAACCTTATGATAGCGTAACCTATCAAGATTCAAAGCTTTCGAGTCGTCATCGGTTCCAATAGTAATGCCCAAAGCTGTGTAAATATTTTTAATTTCTTCACTTTCAAGAACTTTATGAATCATAGCTTTTTCGACATTCAGGATTTTTCCACGCAATGGTAAGATAGCCTGAAACCGGCGATCACGGCCTTGTTTGGCTGTACCCCCTGCGGAATCTCCCTCTACTAAAAAAAGTTCACACAGGGTTGCATCTTTTTCTGCACAATCAGCCAATTTCCCAGGTAAACCTGCTCCTGAAAGAACATTTTTACGTTGTACCAATTCTCGTGCTTTACGTGCGGCATGACGTGCTTGTGCTGCCAGAATAACTTTATTAACGATAGCGCGGGCTGACCGGGGATTTTCTTCCAAATAATTAGCAAGCATTTCGCTAACAGCCTGATCAACAGGCAAGCTTATTTCAGAGTTACCCAATTTCGTTTTAGTCTGACCCTCAAACTGAGGCTCAGCTACTTTAACTGAAATAACAGCGGTTAAACCTTCCCTGAAGTCGTCGCCATTAATTTCAAATTTCATATTTTTAAGCATTCCACTGTTCTCTGCGTACGTTTTCAAAGTACGGGTCAAACCTCGACGGAACCCAGTTAAATGTGTACCTCCTTCAATAGTATTGATATTATTCACATAAGAGTGAATATTCTCAGTAAACGAAGTATTGTAATGCAACGCAATTTCAACAGGTACACCAGCTTTTTCCGAGGAAATGTGGATAGTTTCATCAATCAGCTTTTCCCTAACATTATCAAGATATTCAACAAATTCTTTTAACCCTTCTTTCGAGTAAAAGCTATCGTGTTTATATTCACCATTAGGAAGAACTACTCGTTTATCAGTTATATTTAAGTGCAACCCGGCGTTCAAGAAAGCTAATTCACGCAAACGGGCCGACAATATTTCATATTTATAATCCGTTACAAGGAAAATAGATGCGTCAGGCTTAAATTCCACTGTGGTTCCTGTACGATCAGTTTCTCCAATAATACGAACGTCGAACAACGGTTTTCCGCAAGAATATTCCTGTTCCCATATACTTCCTTCACGATAAACCTTTACATTACACATAGTTGACAAAGCGTTAACGCACGACACCCCAACACCATGTAAACCGCCGGAAACTTTGTAACTATCTTTATCAAATTTACCTCCAGCATGTAAAACCGTCATTACAATTTCGAGAGCCGATTTATTTTCTTTGGAGTTAATACCTGTAGGAATACCACGACCATCGTCAACAACTGTGATGGAATTATCTTCGTTAATAAATACATCAATATTCTGGCAATACCCGGCAAGAGCTTCATCAATTGAATTATCAACAACTTCATAAACCAAATGATGCAAACCTTTTTCGTTTACATCGCCAATATACATTGCCGGACGTTTACGTACCGCTTCTAGACCTTCAAGTATCTGAATACTATCGGCATCATAATGTCCATTTTCGCTTCCGTTTTCCAGATTCTGGATTTCATCTAATTCACTCATCGATCTGAATATTTAATTTCCATTAAACTACCCGTTAATCCCCGAACTACAGGATTTTTATTATTACAGGAAATTCACTTTCCCGCATTTTCGAAGAATTTTGGTTTGGGTAATTAAATCAAATTTTGGTTTTCAATAAATTCTTCACTACTGATTTCTAGTTAAAAATCAGTCGCAAATATAGCAAAAAAGTCGTATCGCCGGAGACTAAAAAAGTTCATAAAATGTTAAACTTTCCAACAATTTATGAACTTTTTTATATCTGATTTTCAATAACTTATAAAATCAGGTTTTTTATCCGATTTTAGAACCTGTAGCTTATACCAGCTAGCCAGTTGAAATTTTTATTGGTATATCCCAGCCATTGCTCATATTTCTGAAACCCAAGGTTATTGAGTTTACAGAAGAAATTCAGGTTTTTCGAAAAGTAATATTCTGCTCCAAAATTCACATCGACGATTGGATCCATTGAAATCTCGATATTTGTAGGATAACTGGAAGATGAAGCCCATGAAAAATCACGGATCAGGGCTGTGCGCTTTCCGACAACAAAAACATCAGCATTAAATTTAAACTGATTATTGGGCTTATAAACCCCTGACAAAGTGAAATCGAAATTCGGCATGTTCCAGGGTTTTTCGATTGTCTTTAACTTGTACGAATAATAATTGCCTGACAGATTAACTGAAAAATCATCGGAAACAGAATGTAAAACCTCTCCTGACAGTTTTAAAATATCGACATCATCATACAAATAGCTGAATGTATTGTTCAATTTCTGGCTTAAACCTATCAATGATAAATTTTGGCTTTCGAGAAAGTAAAAATTCTGATCCTTAACTACCGAATAGTTTGCAGTAGCTACATAATTAGTTTTTGGCGTAAACTTTCCCTTAAAACCCCCGGAAACGATGTATTGATAATTCGTATTGGCCACATCATGATATGGATCGGTATACGGATTTTCGGCAGCAATGGTCGAGTAAGTATTTTGTTTCAGATAACCATCAACTCCGGCAAACAGCGTTAACACCTCCGGAACCGGCGACCATTGAGCACTCAATTTTGGAGAAAGATAAAACTTTGCATCAGTTTTAGTTTCAAGTACAGCAGTAGCATTTACTCCAATTTGCAGACTTGCAACATCAGCAGTCCATTTCACTGATGGATTCGCCCTTAGAAACTGCTGACTGGCATTTCCATACATATTAGTTTGTTGGCTAAATATACTGTCTACTTTATTGCTGGTAAACGAAACGTCAAGAATACCCAACATTTTGTCAATCTTTTTTGATACATTTCCTGAAACTGCAAACTCTTGTTCCGCTTGTCCTGTCTTACTGGCCAAATAATGAAATTGAGCCTTAAAATCGTAATTTATACCTGAAGAGAGCGGCGCCTCACTTTTCAGACGAACCGAAGCTGTTCCTTTTGCAAAATACTGTTTCTGACCAAACCAAGGAATGACTTGCCCTTTTTCTTCATCCGATAATTGATTGGTAGCATAGCCATAATAAGTAAATGCATGACGGTAAAATCCTAATTGGGCCGTTAAAGTTGATTTTCGCAAGAACCGTTCAACAAAAATCTCACCCGAATTCAATGATTCGGGCGCATTTACAACATCATTATTCAATAATTTAACTTCGCCTGAAGAAGAAAGATGGTTAAAATGTAATCCAAAATTGGTCTTCTTATCCGATCTGGCATTAAAAAACAATTCGCCGTAAGGCGTTTGATAATTGCCCATACCCAATTTCAACAAACCATTTCCAAGTTCAGCCCGTGGTTCGCCAACCATTTTTGCAGCAGCTACCGGAGTGGGGTCAAAGGTGGTGTAAACTGGCTTGCTAAAAATCGAATAATCAAAGGTTGGAGGTTCTGTTTGCTCAGGTTTTATCTGCGGAATATCGTTTATCTTTTGAAATTCCTGTATAGTAGGTTGATACGCTTTTACAACCTCTACTTCCTTTTTCAACCTAGTTGTATCTTGTTGTGCCTTGGTGGTTAAAGCAATTAAAGTTGCGAAAATTACTGTTGCAATGGCTCTATATTGTGTCATCATCTTTCGTCAATTTTACTTTTTCTTTTCTCCTGAAATATTGATTTCCAATGGCTTATTCTGGTTCTTGGTCTGAGTTGCCTCGTTCGCCTCAATCTGTTGCAATTTTTGACGTGTCATCTCCAGAATTACGTCTTCCTTATCCGGGTAATTTTCTTCAACACTCTTCAGTGTATGTTTAGCTTGAAATTCATCTCCATTTTTTAAATATATATCTGACAACAAAAGGAAACTTTTTGCAAGCCAGAACTGGTGCGGTGAATTTTTATCGATAAAATCCATAATTTCCTTTTCCGACTCTTTCAGTTTTTGCTTGTCGAACAGAATTTGAGCCACCAGATATTTGGCTTCAGCCCCTTCAGCTGAATTAGTATCAGCAGATAGCTTACCCAGAACAGGAAAAGCCTTATCTGAATTTCCAATGTTGTAATATGAAACACCAAGTCGATAATTGGTTTCACGTTTCAAAATATCGGGTACCTTTTCGAGCGCCAGTATTTTGATTGCTGCATCAATACAGGCCTGATAGTTAGCCAGCTTAAACTGACAGCGCATAATACCAGTCAGTGCATCAGGCAAGTTTTTACCAGAAGTTGATAATGTTGCCAAACGATCAAAATAGGCTAACGATTGCTTGTAATTTTGATCGTTGTAATACAATCCGGCTGCCTTTAGCAGGGCAAGCTCTGTAAAATAATTATCAGGCTGAGCAATAACCTGTTCAAATTCGGTTAAAGCTTTATCAAATTCGCCATCGTTGTATAAAAGTTGCCCAAGGTAATAATGCGAATTCAACGCAAAACTTCCGGTAGGGAATTGGCTTAAATATTTTTCAAACTGCGGTCTGGCCTTTTTATCTTCGTTCATATAAAGCTTTTCGGCTGACTGATACAGTAAAGAGTCCTGTTCACTAACCGAAACCTGCGTTCCGTTGCCCAATTTATTGGTGTAAGCAAAATACGAATCCACATCATTCAACTCTACATAACTGTTTTTCATTCCGGCTAAAGCTGCCTGGGTTTCAGGAGTATTAGGAGAACGGTCGACAACTTGCTTATAATAATCGACTGAACCCTTAAAGTCGTTGGCGTTGTAAGAAACCAAACCAAGTTGAACCAATGACTTATTCACCAGATTACTTTGTGGATATTTACTAATCAAATCTTTATAATAGTTCATAGCCGTTTGAGGCTGATTGATACGTTCGTATGTCCGGCCCAATTCGTAAAGTGCATCATCATGGTAAGAAGAATTGGAATAATTCTGGATTAAAGTATTTAATGCCGCAATTTTGCCCTGGTTATCTCGTTGCAAACCCAGGCAGAATGCTTTCTGGAAAAGCGCATAATCGGCATCATAAACATTCATGCGCAACGCTTTATCGTAATTCGAAATGGCCTGAGCATAATCACGATTCAGAAAATTGCAATCGCCCAAACGGTTATTAGCATCGGCTACTTTCTCGCTTCGCGGGTCGTCGTCCAGGTTCAGGTATTTCCTGAAATAGTCGGTAGCATCTGCATAATCTTTAACCTGAAAATAGGCATAAGCCAAATTATAATGTGCCGTTTTGTATTCCTGAAGGGCAAAAACTCCTCCTGATTTAAGGAAAGAACTGTAAACGGAGATCGATTTATTAAAATCACCCAATCTGAACAAGGCTTCAGCTTTCCAGAACAAGGCCAAGGCATGAAAACTTTTATTAAAATCGCCAGCTTCCAACGATTTATCAAAATTTTCTATAGCTCCCTTATAATCAAGGTTGTTGAAACTTTCTAAAGCACGATAATAAGCTACCCGCTGATAAGCTTTTTTCACCGATTGGTTTTTTACTTTAATTTTCTCAATTGACGCCATAGCTTCACGAAAATTACTGGTACTCATATATACTTTTACCAGGTAATCATACGCAGCGTCGTTTCGTTCCGAGTTCGGGTAAAGTGAAATATATTTATCAAACGCGTTAATAGTTTCGTTAAATGGCGAGTACGACAACTCGTAGGTAATTTTTGCATAATTGAAAAGCGCATCTTCTTTTATTTTCGCATCGAAATCTAATTGAGTAGCAGCTTCGAATGCCTGACGTGCTTTGTTTTTATCGTTCACAACAACATAACAACTGGCCAGATGATAATAAGCATTTTGAGCCAATTCGTCCTTGCCTTTTGAGGCTGTTTCGAGGTAAGGTATTGCTTTGGCCTCATTACTGTCAAGATAATAGCAGTAACCCAGCATATAATTCTCTTCCCTACCCTTGTTGTTTTTGTCTGACAAGTAAAACTCCAGGAACTGAACAGCATTTTTAAACTCACGTAAATGGAAATACGAATTGCCCAATAAACGCGCCAGTTCTGGCTGCTGGTCGGCTGATACATGGTTGATTATCTGAGATGTATAATCAACAACCTCGCGATATTTTCCCTGTTTGTAATAAATCTGGCTGATATAAAATGGTATAACTTTTTCGAAAACCGGGTTCTTTTGCAACTTCAAAAATTCTTTCAGCGCCGTTTCGTAGTTATTATTCAAATAATTGATATGACCAAAATAATACCCGGCAGGTGCAGCGTAAAGCGAACCACCTTCTTTAATTTCCGCAAAATCGGTAAGAGCAGCTTCAAACTTTTCCTTCTCAAAATTCGAATAGCCCCGCATGTAGTAAAAATGAGCACAATCTTCGCCTGAAAGAGCTGTCTTATCTATGTCTTCCAGTGTTTTCAACACTGCTGGATATTTCTTTTTGTCGAACTGGTAGATTGCTTCTTCAAACAGCGCCCTAATTTTAAACGAACTTTCAGGAAATTGTTTCAAATAGGCAGCAACCTGCTCCTCTGCATTATCATTATCAAGCTTTAAGCTACACATCGCTTTATAAAACATTGCTTCGGCCCTAATATTGGAATTTTGGTCCATATTACTGGCAACCTGCTCAAACAGAATCATTGCCGAAATATAATTTTGGTCCTGGTATAATTCTTTAGCCTTTTGTATTTCCTGATTGACTGACTGATAATAAACTGTTTGCTGAGCATTCAAAACAGCTGGCACTAAAGCCAGCAAAAGCAACAGCGAAAATGACCTGATTGTCTTCATATAAATCATGGTTGTTTGTTTCGTTATTATCGGGTACATAAACTGTACCATTAAATGTAAATGACAAAAATAATAGTTAAACGTTGCTTTGCGAAATAAACTTAATGTACTATGGCATCTCATTTATACTCAATCTAATTCAAAAAACAAAACTGATATTCATACACGATTAGTATTTCGAAGAACAAAAAAAATTAGTTTTGCATATATATCAAAAACGGCTCTTATGTCAGATCAGATAATAATTGAATTAAAAAACGCTGATATTTCACAGGGTGACCACCTTGTTCTTTCAGACATTTCACTAGAAATTAAAACGGGTGAATTCGTTTATTTTATAGGTAAAGTGGGTGCCGGAAAAACCAGCCTTATTAAAACATTAAATGCAGAATTACCACTTGAAAAAGGGGAAGGTAATGTTGCCGGATTTAATCTTGCTGAAATCAAACATAATGAAATCCCATTTTTAAGGCGTAAACTTGGTATTGTTTTCCAGGATTTTAGGTTACTTAACGACAGAAACATTTATTCGAATCTGGAATTTGTGTTAAAGGCCACCGATTGGAATAACAATGATTTAATTGACGAACGAGTTAATGAAGTGCTGAAGATTGTGGGAATGGAAAGCAAAGCTCAATTGATGCCTCATCAGCTTTCGGGAGGCGAACAACAAAGAATTGCCATTGCCCGTTCATTGCTTAATAACCCGGAAATTATACTTGCCGACGAACCTACAGGAAACCTTGACCCACATACATCAATTGAAATAATCCAAATTTTTAAGGACCTAAACCTGCAAGGGAAAACAATAATCGTTGCAACCCACGACTATCCAATAATCCGTAAATTTCCTTCGCGAATTATTACCGTCGACGAGCAACAAATTTTCGAAACTATCATTAATAAAAAAGAAAATTAGCAGAATTTTATGCAGACAGTCCTTTCATTTCTTCGTCAGATAAAAGATAACAACAATAAAGTTTGGCTAGATGCCCATAAAAATGAATACCTCGAAGCCAACCATATTTTTACTGAATTTGTTGGAAAATTGATTGCCGGTATTGGTGAATTTGATGAATCGGTAAAAGGCCTCATACCTAAAGATTGTATGTACAGGTTTAACCGCGATACGCGTTTTTCTCCTAATAAAATGCCTTATAAAACTCACTTTGGCGCCTTTGTATGTCCAAAAGGCAAAAGCTCAGGATATTCGGGCTATTATTTTCATATTGAGCCGGAAGGAAATGGTTATCTGGGCGGTCATCAGCTTGACACAGGTGTTTATTGTCCCGAGCCTGAGGTTCTGAAAAGTATCCGCGAAGAGATTTATTTTAATGGTGATTTATTTGATTCAACAATAAGGGAAGCCTCCGGTTTTAATGTGGAAGATAGTCAGGCTTTGAAAAAGGTTCCAAGAGGCTATCCGGCTGATTTTAAATATGCAGATTACCTCAAACTAAAAAATCCATGCCTTTGCAAGTATGTCAACGATGATTTTATACTAAATGAAAACTTATTAGAAAATACTCTTGACGCATTTAAACGAACAGTGAAGTTTAATCAGTTTTTAAATAGGGCTATAGCGTTTGCCAAGGAATGACCAGAACCCAGATAACTAACCAACAGGAAGATTCACAACTACTTTAGTCCCCTGGTTTGGTATGCTCTTCACTTGAATTGTCCCATTATTAAGTTCAACAAAATCTTTACAAATTTTCAAACCTAACCCAGAACCCTTCTCTCCTAAAGTCCCAATTGTAGACTTCTTCTCACAAGAAGAAAATATTTTTTTTTGAGTTTCTTCTGTCATCCCGACCCCATTGTCAGCAACTGAAAACTGAACGTTCTTTTCACCATCACTACATGAAACTTCGATATAACCCTCTGGTTTAGTAAATTTCATTGCATTCGAAATCAAATTTCTTATAACTGTATCAATCATACGCGAATCGCCAAAACAAAATACTGCATGATTGGGTTGATAAATAACAGAAATGCCTTTCGATAAAGCAATTTGCTGCATAAACTCAATATTATCCTGAATTACTTTATTTAAATCGAAGCTTTGCGCTTTAGGCCGTAAATCTTCCAACTGGTTCTTCGACCACACCAATAAGTTTTGCAACAGGTTGTACGTTGAAGTACTTAATTTTTCAGCTTCAAGTGTAACTTGTTTTTTCTCTTTCTTTCCAATTTCATTATCGTGATTAATCATATTCAACATAACATTAATCATTCCAACAGGCCCGCTTAAATCATGTGCAATAATGGAATAGAATTTCCGCTGGTCCTGAACTTTTTGCTCAAGTTGTTCAGCAATTTTTACCGAAATAAGCAAAAGAAATGAAAACATAAGCAACGCCTGGGTCACATTAGCCATAAAATAAAACAGAATGTTTGCAAATATGGGTACATTTGCCTCTTCAGGCTTCAGAATAATAATGGCTATAACACGAGATAAAGAAGTTGCAGCCGAAACACTAAAAACAATAGAACAAAGAACAAAAGCTACCCGATATCTTGCATTTGTATGTTTCAACAATTCAACAACTACAAGTAATGTACTTATAAAACAAACGAATGAAAAAGATATCATCCGTAAACGGGGCGAAGGCACGATGAAATAAAAGAAATGTGCTAAAATAAACTCGGAAATTATCAAGCCATAAAAATACCTGTAATTTATGCTGTTACCAATAAACAAGCAAATTCCTGAATAATAATACAATATAGCA
This sequence comes from uncultured Prolixibacteraceae bacterium, assembly GCA_937915865.1. Lineage (GTDB taxonomy): Bacteria > Bacteroidota > Bacteroidia > Bacteroidales > Prolixibacteraceae > Aquipluma. The sequence goes on from CALGIG010000028.1 coordinate 15,393, forward strand.
AGAACAGTAATTATTCCTCCTACAACAAAAGCCAAATACCCTGAAACGACAGGATAAATAACAAAAAGCATAGATCCGACCACTGTTGAAAAGCTTCCGAGCGCCCAATGCAAAGGACCTTTTATCGCTGGAGTCAACCTATAAAACAATAACATCAATAAAGCAAAGAGTAGAGAAATTGCCCCAACAACATATAGAAGTGTATATAAATCCAATGGTTTCATAGGTGAAGAAGATTACTTCTAATTTACAAAAAAATCAGTTTTTCTATAATCAGACTAAAATCTTTTATCTCAAGAAATAACTCACTATAAATAAGGTAAATATATATATTGAATAATCTTCTCTTCTTGTTCCCAATTTAATTCATCTGCCGCACGTGTCATATTTGAAAACCAGGCTTGTCGTTTCTTATCATTGAAAAGAGCATCACGCATAACTTCAGCCAATTGATGGCGTCGGTCAAATTCAAGATATGTTCCAATCTGATAACAATCGACCACTCTTTTCATTTCAGGAAGATCGGAAACCAACACCGGGACCCCTGCCTGAATGTAGTCGAACAGCTTATTGGGCAAGGCAAAGCGATAGTTCAAACCCATATCTTCTTCGAGAGAAATGCCCAAATCGGCTTTCCGCGTAACTTCATTTAATTCATGAAGTGGCAAGCGCCCTAAAAACTTCACTCTCGGGTCAAGCTTTAGTGCAAATACCAATTCTTTCAGTTTCTGTGTCAGATCGCCATCGCCGGCCAGCCATAATTCTGCTCCATCAATAAATTGCATTGTGCGTATCGTTTCCTCCAGTCCGCGACCAATATTTAATGCGCCCTGATACAAGATTATTTTTGACGAATAACTATCCTGAAAATTACTCATCGGATGACTTCGAGTCATCCGATGAGTATTCACCGATGATGTACGAACAGGCAAATTGCGAACCACCTTAAAATCAACATCGTATTTCTTTCGATAAACTTCTGCAATCGACTCGCATACAGTATATCCAGCATCAACTTTTGGTACAAGCATCTTTTCTATCCTCGTCCAAACAGCCTTTACCCTTGACCGGTTCACCAACTCCGGCACCTCGGTAAAATACTCGTGGCTGTCGTATATCAAAGGCTTTCGCCGAACTCGTGATGCCAAATAATTCGCCAGAAGTGTATCTAAATCGTTGGCTACAAAAACATCAATATTCAATCGAAGTAAGCAGAAAAAAAGCCTAAGGTTATATTCGAAGTAAAACATTGGGCCTTTCCTGAAAAGCAATTTCATCCGATATGTTTTGTATTGCCGTTCAACCTGAAGACTTTCAGGAAGGACGCGACCAATCAGAATAGGTACAAAACCCATCTGCTGCAAGCTTGTGGCAACTTTATGTACCCGGTTGTCGGTCACCAGGTCGTTAATCACGCTGAGCGAAACTTTCTTCAAGGCTAAATTCTGATTGTTGATTATGCCAAGGTAAACGAAAAAGGACAATCTTCTGTTATCTTTGCCCGAAAATAATTCCGATGATACGCGTTTACTCCGATTTCTCGCTGAAAAAGTACAACACTTTTAATATCGATGCAAAAGCCAAATACTACTTCGAATACACCGAAACTGAGGATTTGGCCGAATTTCTGATGCGAAACAATGAGTGGCCTAATTGGAAACGACTGATCATTGGCGAAGGAAGCAATCTACTGTTTGTGAACGATTTCGACGGATTGGTGATTAATCCTAATATTCCCGGAATTCAGGTAGTACAAGAGGATCGAAACCGTGTTTGGATAGAAGCTGGTGCAGGTGTTATTTGGGACGAACTGGTTGACTTTGCTGTTTTTCACAATTTGGGCGGTATTGAAAACCTTTCGCTGATCCCCGGGAAAGTCGGCGCCACAGCAGTGCAAAACATTGGCGCGTATGGCATGGAAATCCAGAACCGGATAGAATCAGTTTCAGGTTTCGATTTGGAAACATTAACCGATTATACTATTGAAGCAGTTGATTGCCAGTTTGCCTACCGCAACAGCATTTTTAAAAATCGATTGAAAAACCGGTTTATTGTGACTTCGGTGGTTTTTAAACTTGATAAATTTCCGGAGTTTGTATTGAATTACGGCGACCTGAAAGCCGAGACCGAGAAACTGGGCAATATTACCCTTCGAAATATACGTAAAGCAGTTATCGGTATTCGTAAATCGAAACTGCCCGATCCAAAAGTTTTTGGCAACGCCGGAAGCTTTTTTAAAAACCCGATTGTTGAAACTTCTTTGGCAGAACAATTGCTGGCCGAAAACCCAGAAATGCCGCACTACCCTACCACTGAAGGCAAAACCAAGCTGGCAGCGGGCTGGCTCATAGAACAATGCGGATGGAAAGGATTTCGCAATGGCAATACAGGTGTTCACGAGAAACAAGCATTGGTTTTGGTCAACTATGGAAATGCAACTGGAAAAGAAATTTTTGACCTTTCGGAAGAAATACGTCAATCGGTTCTGGAGAAATTTGATGTTGAATTGGAGCGGGAAGTGAACGTTATTAGGTAAAAACTACCTACTTTTTGAAAAGATCCAAAGTATGTTGTACCAAATCCATTCCACCCCAATTCCCGTGGTGTGGAATTACCAACTGTGCTGATGCATATTTTTCCTGAACTTTTTTTACAGAAACCGGCCATTCACTCATATTGGCATCACCAGTAAATCCCAGATTTGGACTTTCAAGTGATTTTACCATGCAGCCGCCAAACAGCAGATTCATCTCTTTTATATAAACAATCAGGTTATCAGGAGAATGCGACTCACCAGGGAAATATACATCAAAACTCAGTTTTCCTTTTGTTATGAATAAGCCTTTTTCAATCGGGAAAACATGATCAGGTTTTGGAAATTCCATCCCAGAATAAGCATCCAGATACTTCTTCTGTTCTGGTTTTTGTAGCCAGCTTAACATCAGCTTTTTCGTTGCAGGCAAACGCTCGCTGATCAATTTGCAAGTTCGGTCCGACCCGTAAATCGGAATACGGTGCTTCAACAAACAACCCGTTCCGCCCATATTATCAGGATGAAAACCGGTTAAAATTGCCGTAACGTTCTTAGGCTTTATTTCCTTGCCGATAAACGTCAATATCTGTTCGGTAGCCTCGTTGGTATAAGGTGTATCAATCAAAACCACTTCTTTATCCGAAGCTTTCACAATCAGCGAATTCGATTCCCATGGGAAACTGTGTGTTACTACCCACACTTTTTCAGTCAATTGGCTTATCTTTAATTCCTGACTTAAAACTACTTCTTTCTGTGCAAAACAAGTGCAACTAATTAAAAATGTAACAAATAGAATTGAGTAGTTTTTCATAACACATGCTTTCTGCTATTGTTTTTTTGCGACAAAAATCAAGTCAATGGTGGTCGATCCATCAGGTTCCACATAATCCTGCTTGTCGAGTAGAAGTACCTTAAACCCGCATTTTTCAAACACTTCATGTAATTCAGTTTGTTTGTGATAATTGAAATAAATTTCCGTCTCTCCTGAAAAGCTAGTTTTCTCAAATCCAGCACGTTTCTCGTCGCCTTCCATCGTACTTAAGTAAATAACCCCACCTTCAACCAGAAGTGCAGCACAATCAGCTATCAGTTTAGCCGCATCCAATTTCGAAAGGAATGGTAAACAAAAGGAGCACATAACCGCATCAAAAATTCCGTCCAGTTCTGAAATATTACGTACGTCCATCACCTGAAAATCAACCTCGGGCAAAATTTTCCGAGCAAGCCCAATCATATTAGGCGCCAAATCAACTGCCAAAATATGGCTTTCAGGAAGCCTGTTTTTTAGAAATTTAGTTACATTACCCGGACCACAAGCTAATTCCAAAACAGAAGGGTTCGCAGTTTTTATCTGGTTTACGAAATAGGAAAGCTGATTGTAATAACTGTTAATACCGTCAAAACGGCTGGCATATTCTTCAGCAAATTCATCAAATCGTTGTACCGAAATATCAAAATCATTCATCTATGTTTTCAGTTGTTTCAGCTTGTTCGTACTGTGCAATTACTTCGCGGGCTTTTTCAACATCGAGGCTCGATACATAAATTTTTACAGGCCCGGCTCCGCCAGCATCAACATTCCAGGGAGCCAAAACGCCCATCCGTTGATCTTTCAAAAACGACTCAATTTCAGCATTATCCAAAAGGCTCTTCACTAACATAGCCTGCCATTGGTCACCATCAAAAATCTCTACAGCTTTAATTTCCTCATCTGCTTTCATAGTTGTTCAGTTAAATAGAGTTATCGAATAGTAAAACTTGTAAGTCTTTTCAAATATTTAGTTTCCAAACTTGCTCCTAAACCCGGAACTTCGGGCATAGTAACCAATCCATTGGGTCCATACTTTATTCCTCCCGAAACCGGATCATCACAAAACATCAAAGGAGTATCGAAATCGCAAAACCGGACATTGTCGCTGGTAAGGGCTAAATGCGCTGAAGCAGTGAAACCAATTCTGGATTCGAGAAAACCGCCAATTTGTAATTGCAAGTTAGCCTTTTCTGCCAGATTTATAATCTTTTGTGCTTTAAATAATCCTGCCGATTTGCCGAGTTTGATATTAAATGCTTTGCACGAATTAAAATTGATCAAGCGCTTGGCGTCGTGGTGATCACAACACGATTCATCGGCCATAATCATCACAGCGCTTTCGCGACTTATTCTTGGTAAATCGGTATAATTCCAGCGGGCAATAGGTTCTTCACAAAACTGAATATTCAACCCGGCAAGTTCGTTAAGTACACGAATGGCAGAATCAGTATCCCATCCCTGGTTGGCATCAAGCCGTAACGGAATTTCATTTCCAATTTGTTTACGAATAGCTCGAACCCTTAAAATGTCCATCTCTGGGTTACTGCCTAATTTCACCTTAATAACCTCAAAACCATGATTTTTAACTTCCTGAGCATCATCAACCATCTGCTGTGGTTCATTTATGCTAACAGTATAATCTGTTTTGAGTATCTTGTTGTTTCTACCTCCCAGAAAGGCATACAAAGGTAATCCACTGGCCTGAGAGGCAATATCGTACAAAGCAATGTCGAAAGCACTCTTGATACTCGAATTTCCATAAATTGTCCGATCCATTATTTCTGAACAAGTATCAATATCAAGCGGATTACGACCAACCAGAGATTTAGCAAGATAATTGGCAACCACATAACAGGTTTCCATACTTTCACCATTTATAGCCATAAATGGACTACATTCCCCAAAACCATCAAAATCTTCATCTGTTCTTATTCTAACAACTACATTTTCAGCATATTCAAACGAGCCAAGCGAAATAATAAAAGGCTTTTTTAGTTTAACCGGAAATTTGTAAACTTCTATCTGGGTAATCTTCATTGCTTCTGAATTGATTGTGCTAACATAATTCAAAACTACTATTTATATAGTAACCAATGATAGGTTAACAAGAATTAATTACAGAAATATAATATTTCGGGAGCTCCATTAATATGCAAGAAGCGGTCATTCCAACAATAATTTTGCCTGAATGACCGCTTTTGATCTAAATACTAACTCTATTGTCCAGAGTACCATTTGATTTGCTGCGAAGCCCTCATAACTATAGCCAATATTACGAACAAACCAATGCTCCCTGCAAGCAGAGCATAATCCTGAAGTTGCAAAATGGTGAATAAAAATAGGTAAAGTCCTGTTTGTAACAGTGTTACCCAGCCCATCAATTTTATATCTTTCAAAATTGAAAATGAATACCACGATATTAAAGCTGTTACTGCCAGCGACGAAACCAGATATGCTGCGTTAAATCCGATTTGCTCACCAATAGAAGTAAGTAAAGCATAAAAAATAAGCAAAGCAAAAGCCACCAGCGAATACTGGAACGGGTGAATGCGTGTCTGACTTTTGATTTCGATGAAAATGAAAATGATGAAATTCAGTGCGATAAACAGAATGGCATACTTCACCGAACGCATCGACTTTTGATAATGATCAACCGGGATAAGCAACTCAACTCCTAATGTAGCCTCGTGCGTGTTGAATTTGCTGCCTGCCCACTGCTGCGGAAAATTGCGGTTCAAATGCGTTACGCGCCAGTCGGCATTGAAACCCGAGACAGTTACATTACGGTTTTCAGGCAGAAATGCACCTGTAAAACTGGGTTGGCTCCAGTTCGATTTCATAACCACTTCCGAGGTTTTGCCCAGCGGTTCAACCGACAAATCTTCAGAACCATTCAGCACCAGCTCCATCTCGAAATTGAGCGGCTGTTTCAGATCAATTTTTCCGGCTTTTACCGTGATTCCCGACTTAAATAAATCGGTGTCAGCCACGCCCGGTTCAACGGCGCAATGCTGCCCGTTCACGATCAACTCCGGAAGATTTTTGATGCCGCGCATATCCGAAATCCCGATCGTGAAATAAGCGGCATCCCAGTTGTACTGCGCATTCTGAAGCTCCAGTTGTGAGCCGTCGGGTTGCGCAAATGAACCTCTCATGCTTAGTTTTCCTTCGTAAACCACCACCTCATAAATGCCGCGCTTCCGCTTTTCGGGCAAAAGTTCGCCGCTGGTCTTCAACGTTTCAGGCAAAAAATGCGCGATGCCTTTTCGGTCAATTGTTCCCTGCCCGTTTTCATTTTGCTCCTGAACAGTAAATGGCACATTCAGCACCGGACCGGCAACCACCTGTTTGCCACCCCATTGCGCATAAAGTTCTTGTTTTACCTGCTCGCTCAACGCAATTCGCTCGCGAATGAGCTCCTGAATAAAAAACGACGGAATCAGCAGCACAAGGGCCAGTCCCATCACGACGATCATTTTAACACTGTAACTATTCAGAAAATTTTGAATTTGTTTTGTTTCCATAGCTTTGAGATTATTAAAAGTACTTTGAATTTCAAAGTTTATAATTAAAAAAATTTACTGGTTATTAATGAGTTGTTTGAGCGCCGCTAAATGCTGGCGAAACAAATCCTTTCCCTGCTCCGTCGCGCGGTACGTTGTACTGGGTTTCCGGCCAACAAATTGCTTCGAAACAACAATAATTTCCTGCTGTTCCAGGGCTTTCAGGTGACTGGCCAGGTTTCCGTCGGTCAGTTCGAGCAGTTCCTTCAGGGCATTGAAATCGAGCGTGTCGTTCACCATGAGTGCCGACATGATTCCAAGCCTGATGCGACTTTCGAACACTTTCTGCAGATTTGAAATTGGATTTTTCACCAGAATTTATTTACTATTTGACTATTTACAATTTACTATTTGAGTGCGGAGTGCGGAGTTCGAAGTTGAAAACGATACGGGTTGCGGGCTAAATTGTCAAATTGCTAAATTGTTTAAACCATTCAGCCATTTAACTATACAACCATTTTAAATCCAGTTTCCATTCTCCCTTTCCTCCATGCTCCCCGCCCCTTGCTAACTCTGCCTTCGACTGCTTCGCGCTCAGGCAGCTAGCGCTCATACCTCCTCCACATCACCACACCATAAACCAGATGCAACACACCAAAACCCAGTGCCCAGAACAGGATTCCGTACGACGCAAAAATTCCAGCAAAAAAACCAAAAATCAGTTGGCCCATACCCAGCAAATGAATTTCTCCGGAAGTGAATTTGCCCGCGTTGATCAGCGCCAGTCCGTAGAAAATCAGCATGGCCGAAGCCACCAAATCAATGCTGTTGCGCGAAACCAAAATCAGCACAAATATTCCTCCTGAAACGATTGGAATCAGCAAATGCGTCAACACCCGTTTGGTGGAGCTTGTCCAGAATTTCTGCCTGGCCTTTTGTGCTTTCCGGTACGAAAACCAGATGGCGGCAACCCCAGCTAAAAGCAGCACAACTAGCGCAACAATTCCTAAACTGATCGTCAGGCTGTTTACGGGTGAACCACCAGCGGTGCACAAAAATTCGTCGTAGTGAATCCTTCCGGAGTCCAGAACGACAAACCAGGCAATGGCCGCACCAATCAAAGCACAGGTGCCGGCAAAAAAGCCTGCCCAACTATTGAGCAACATAAACTTCGACGACCGTTCCATGATTTCACGGATGGCCTGAAT